>NZ_JAOCDM010000070.1 GCF_029840925.1 Pseudomonas sp. GD03858 | reverse complement strand
TCATCCGGCACAGTTTTGTGACGGTTTAATGGCATTTAAGGAAAGTTTTGTGAACAAGCTGCTCGGTCACCCTCGCGCCCGCCTTGCCACCCTGGCAGCCCTGGTGCTGGTGTTGCCAATGGCCGCACGTGCCCTGCTGGGCTGGTCCGACCCCTTCGGCTACCTGTCGGACCTCGCGATCGGCAGCCTGCTGGTAATGACCCTGCACCGACGTCCCTGGTGGCTGGCGCTGCCTGTGCTGCTGGCGTGGGGCGGCCTGTGGGTCGCCTCGGCGGAGCTGGTCAGCGCGGTCGGCAGGCTGCCCACCGTCGACGACCTGACGTACCTGTTCGACCCACAGTTCATGGAAAACTCCACCGGCGGCGGGCTGACCCATGCCTGGCTGCCCGTGCTTCTGATCCTGGGTCTTGGCGCCTGGCTCGCGAGCCAACGCCAGGACTCGACCAGCGCAGCACTGCCACGGCGCGCCTGGGCCATTCCCCTGGCACTGTTCGGCCTGCACTGGGGCGGCCAGCACCTGGCGCCATCGGACGCCGATCAATGGCGGCAATTCAACCTCGGCCACCAGGCGCTCTCCGCCGCCGTGGGCAACGCCCAGCGCCTGGCATTGAACACGATGGGCCATCCAGCCGCCGTCACCGCACTGCCCAGCACGGGCCTGACCCAAGCCGATCTTGACGGGCGCCGGCTGCTGGACGGCGCGGGCCGTGCGCGCAACCTGCTGATCATCACCGTGGAAGGCATCCCCGGGGCCTACGTGCGCGCCAACCGCGAGGCCCTGGGCAGCCGTTTCCAGCAGGACCTCATGCCCAGGCTCAGCCACTGGGCCGAACGCGGCATGAACACGCCCGATTACGTGCTGCACACCCACCAGACCATTCGCGGCCTCTACGCGATGCTCTGCGGCGACTACGACAAGCTGGCCAACGGCACGCCCAAAGGCGTGGAACTGCTCACCCAGCACCAGCGCAACCAGGCCTGCCTGCCGGCGCAGTTGCGCCAGGCCGGCTTTACCACCCATTACTTGCAAGGCGCCGGCCTGCGTTTCATGGCCAAGGACCGGATCATGCCGCACATTGGCTTTGACTCGGTGCACGGCCTGGAGTGGTTCGGCAACGACAACTACCTGGAATTCCCCTGGGGCAAGGACGATCGTGCCTTCTTCGAAGGTGCGCTGGACTATGTCGGCGAACTGCGCAAGCAGACGCAACCCTGGATGCTCACCCTGCTCACCGTTGGCACCCACCAGCCGTACTCGGCGCCCGAGGCGTACCTGCAGCGCCATGCCAGCGCCAAGCAGGCCGCCGTGGCGTACCTGGACGATGCGCTGGGCGACTTCCTCGACAGCCTCGAACGCCAGGGCGTGCTCAAGGACACGCTGGTGGTGGTCACTTCGGACGAGTCCCATGGCATCGACGGCGTACGCCTGGCTTCGGCCTGGGGCTTCAATCTCACCCTCGCCCCGGAACAGGCGCAACTGCCCCGGCTCAAGTCCGGCACCTACGGCCATGTCGACCTGACCACGTCACTGCTCGACTACTTCGCCCTGCCGATTCCACTGGCGCTGGGCGGGCGCTCGCTGTACCGCGACTATGACAGTGGTCGTGAGATGATTTCCTACACCAACGGTGTCCTGCGCTATCACGATGGCCAGGGTATCCTGAGCGAATGCGACTTCCAGCAACGTTGCCGGCGCTATGCCAGCCAGGGGTTCATCGCCGACCAGGCCAGGTTCCTCGGTCGCGGCGACGACACGCTCGGGCCGCAGCTCAACCTGCTGGCCGCCACCCTGGACCAATCGCTGCTGCAGACGCCACTCAATCTGCGCTATCAGTTCGGTGGCCCTTCGCCCATCGCCCTGCAGGAACGCATCCGTGACGACTGGGCGGACAACCTGATCGGCGCGCAATACCTGGAAATGCCCGAAGGCACACGCACCCGGGTACGCCTCAAGGTCCGCGCCCTCGATCCGCAGCACCAGGCGTTCATCCGCCTGAAAGCCAAGGAGCTGGAGCAGGATGTACCGCTGGGGTTGCCCGAGGAAATGCTGGTGACGGCCGATCAGCCGCTGGAAATGCAGTTCGATTTCGACAACCCGAAAGTGCGCAAGGCATTTTCCTTCCACCTGCTGGGTTATGGCAGCGGCGAGGTGGAGGTCAGCGACTTCAGCGTGATCACTGCCATGCCGGGTGAGGAGGACGCGGAGGAAGAGCTGGCGGACGGGCATATTGCCCAGTCGAGCTGAGTCGCGGCTGACTTTGGCGCCGCCACTGTAGGGAGCGGCGGCGCGCCGATGCGACTTGCCCGCGAAGCAGCCGCTGCGGGGTGTTCAACGAATCTGGTGCTTGTGCAGCAATCGATAGAAAGTCGGTCGCGAAACGCCGAGCACCTTCGCCGCGATGCTCAGGTTGTCACTGTGGCGACTCAGTACATCGCAGAGCGCCTGGCGCTCCGCGCGGTGCTTGTAGTCCTCCAGCGTGCCCAGCGGCTGATCCTGCTCATGCAGTTCCTGCAAGCCCAGGTCCTGCGCCTCGATCTGTCGGCCTTCGGCCAGCACCAGGCCACGCCTTACCCGGTTGGCCAGCTCCCGCACATTGCCCGGCCAGTCGTGCCGCCCCATGGCGGCCAGCGCGTTTTCGCTGAACGAACGTGGCCGCCTGCCTGTTTCCAGGCTGTAAAACTGCGAGAAGTGGCTGGCGAGCATCGACAAGTCGCCATGCCGATCGCGCAGCGGGGCAGTGATCACCTGCAGCACATTGAGGCGGTAATACAGGTCTTCACGAAAGCGCCCCTGCCCTATCGCCTTTTCCAGGTCCACATGGGTTGCCGCCAGAACCCTGACATCCACGGCGATGGGCTGGTTGCCGCCGACCCGCTCGATGTGTTTCTCCTGCAGGAAACGCAGCAGGTTCGCTTGCAGCTCCAGCGGAAGATCGCCGATTTCATCGAGAAACAGCGTGCCGCCATTGGCGGCCTCGATGCGCCCCACCTTGCGCTGGTGCGCCCCGGTGAACGCGCCTTTTTCATGGCCGAACAGCTCTGACTGGATCAGATGCTCAGGGATCGCGCCGCAGTTGATGGCGATGAACGGTTTTTCGCGACGCTGCGACTGGCGATGCAGCGTGCGCGCCACGAGCTCCTTGCCGGTCCCGCTCTCGCCCCGGATCAACACGGGTGACTCGGTGGGCGCGAGCTTGCCGAGCAGTTTGCGCAGCTCGCGGATCAGCCGGCTTTCACCCAGCAGTTCGTGCTCGGGCTCATCCACGCGCACCGCACCCTTGCCGCGCAGACGCGCCATGCCGAAGGCCCGCCCCAGGGTCACCTGGACCCGCGAGACGTCGAACGGCAGGGTATGGAAGTCAAAGAACCACTCGCAGACGAAATCGCCGACGTTCTGCAAGCGCAGCTCTTCGGCACTCAAGACGGCGATCCATTCGGTATTGCTGCGCTTGATCAGGTCCTTGACCGCGTCGGGGTGACGCAGGTGCGATACCTGCAAGCGAACCAGACCGACATCACAAGGCTGCTCCAGGGCGGCCTCCAGGGTACAGCTGCGCACGTCCCAACCAACGCTGCGCAGGCCTGGCAACAGGCGGTGGCAGTCATCGCAAGGGTCGACGATCAACAGGCGGCGGTGGGCAGCAGTCTCGAGCATGACCGTTCCTTGGCGTCAGATTTTAGTTTTTCACGAATAAACAGTTAGTTGCGACGCCAAAATTAACAGTAGCAATGAACTTGACGCACTCCATGACCGTTGGTCAGTCCATTTTCGCCACATAAAGCACAGCCGCGAATTTGCGCAGAAATCTGGCGTCATGAACCCTGCGTGAGCGTATTGACAAAGAGGCCGTTGAAAAAAAATTCGCGCATATGTGACTCAACCACTGACCTGGAGCATCAGTACGTTTAACCCCGCGCTGTAGAGTTTGGAACGACTGCACCGCGGAACTTTATTTCGCTGTTTGGGACCATGAGAGAGACCGAACCATGAATGCCCCGCTCCGTGTCAACGAAGCACTGCTGATCGCCGACCACGCCTTCGAACCCTTCCAGTGCGTTGCCTGGGATGCACCCAACGGTACTGGTGAGCTGAGCCTGGCAGTGATCGACCGGACCAGCACCCGAATCGGCAGCAAGCAAGTGTCCTCGCGCATCTACTCCGACCCTGCGCAATGGGCCAGCCTGATCGAGGAAGTCCGCGCGGAACTGTCGCGCAAAGGTTATGACCTGCAACCCTGGTCGATGCCGAAGTGATCAACGTCGACTATCACAAGTGCGCGCGACTCACGCACTTGTGATAGTCACTTCTCTTTAATGAAGAGCATTTTTTAGTTGCGACATCCTGTCGCAAGCCTGCTCTTCATTCGACCTGTTCGAACTGCTCGACATGCCGATATTCGGCATTTAGTTGTTCCGCAAGTTGTCGGGCGCGGCCGACCCTCACCGCCGCCATTTCCATATCGACGAGCAAGGTATCGCATGGCATGGGCTGTGGCGCGCGCCACGCGTGCAGGCGGCCGTCGGTCAGCACCAGGCAGCGCCGGGTCTCATGGGGCAGGCGCTTGCCGCGTGCCAGCAACCATGTCCGGGCTTGTTCCAGAGCCGCGAACAGCGGCGTCCCGCCACCGGCGCCCAATGCTCGCAGCCACGGTTGCAATGCCGCCGACGCCTTGAGGCCATGGCGTTGCCAGTGTGGCTCGCTGCCGCTGGCCGTCAGCAACGCCAGACGCGCCCGCTGCCTGTAGGCCTGATCGAAAACCCCGGCCAGCAGCCCTTTGGCCTGGGCCAGCGCCTGATGTCGTCGGGTGGAGGCCGAGGCGTCGACGATCACCAGCCACAACTCGGGGGCCTGGGCCTGGCGCTGCCGCCAGCACAGGTCGGCGCGCTGGCGCGGTCGCCCCTTGAGCAGGGTCGGCAGCCAGGCGATACGGCCCTGGTCAGCGGCGCGCGAGCGGCCACGGGCCGGCCCCGTCAAATGACCGGCGCGAGGTCTGGCATCCGCCGCGCGGGCGTTGCGCGCGCGGATGCTCAGGGCTTTTTTGCCCAGTTCGGCACCTCGCGGCGGGGACCATTGGCTACCGGTTGAGGCGCCAAGGCGCCCCAGTCGCCCTGCCCGTCCTGTTGCTCCGCTGGCCGAGACTGTGGCAGAGGCTGCTGCGGGGCAGCATGGGCCTGCGGGGCGTCCGTGCGGCGGCGATGACGCAAGGCGAACTCGGCAACCGCCTCGATGTCCGCGTCCTCGATGACGGTATTGCCACGCCAGGCGGCATGGGCGCGGGCCGCGCGCAGCCAGACCAGGTCGGCGCGCAAGCCATCGACTCCGGCAGCGAAGCAACGTTCGGTGATACAGGCCAGGGCGCGATCATCCAGGGCAATCGATGCCAGGCGCTTGGCCGCTGCGCGGCAGCGCTCGCGCAACGCCGCCTGCTCTGCGGCCCACTGGGCACGAAATGCCTGCGGATCGCTATCGAACGCCAGCCTGCGACGAATGATCTGCTGGCGCGCATCAGGTGCCGGCAGCCCCTCGAGGGCGACATTCAAGCCGAAGCGGTCGAGCAGTTGCGCACGCAACTCACCCTCTTCCGGGTTCATGGTGCCGATCAGCACGAACCGCGCGGCATGCTGGTGGGAAATGCCGTCGCGCTCGATACGGTTGGTACCGCTGGCGGCGACGTCCAGCAGCAGGTCCACCAGCGGGTCGGGCAACAGGTTGACCTCATCCACATAGAGCACGCCACCGTCGGCATGGGCCAGCACGCCAGGCGAAAAACGTGCCTGGCCCTGCCCCAGCGCCGCATCCAGGTCCAGCGTGCCGACCAGACGCTCCTCGGTGGCGCCCAAGGGCAAGGTGACGAACGGGACATCGCCGAGCAGGTCGGCCAACCCACGCGCCAGGGTGCTCTTGGCCATGCCACGCGGGCCCTCGATCAGCACGCCACCGATCTTGGGATCGATGGCGGTCAGGCACAGGGCCAGCTTGAGATCGTCGGCGCCAACCACCGCGGCCAGCGGGAATTGCATGGGTTCGCTCATGTTAATTGTCTTCCTCGCCTTCGAGCAGCTGCTGCTCGAGGCTGTCGCGGTAGCTGCCCGGTTCCTGCCACAGGCCACGCTGCTGGGCTTCCAGCAGGCGCTCGGTAAGGTCGCGCAACGCCTCAGGGTTGTGCTCGCGGAGAAAATCACGGGTGGCCGGGTCGAGCACGTAGGCGTCGGCCAGGCCCTGGTAATGATGATCGTCGATCAGGTGCGTGGTGGCATCGAAGGCGAACAGATTGTCCACCGTCGCCGCCAGCTCGAAGGCACCTTTGTAGCCATGGCGCTTGGCGCCGTCGATCCACTTGGGGTTCAGCGCGCGGGCGCGGATCACCCGGTTCAGCTCTTCTTTCAAGGTGCGCACGCGTGGGCGGTCGGCCTGGCTATGGTCGCCGTGATAGCTCGCCCGCGACACGCCGGCCAGGGTCTCGGCGGCGGCCAGCATGCCGCCCTGGAACTGGTAGTAGTCGTTGGAATCGAGCAGGTCGTGCTCGTGGTTGTCCTGGTTCTGCAGCACCGCCTGCATCTGGCCAAGGCGCTGGGCGAAACGGGCGCGGGCCGGAGTGCCTTCGTCCTGGGCGCCATAGGCATAGCCGCCATGGTTGAGGTAGACCTCGGCCAGATCGTCGCGGCTGTGCCAGAGGCGCCCGTCGATGGCGTTCTGCACGCCGGCGCCATACGCGCCGGGCTTGGCGCCGAACACCCGCCAGCCCGCCTGGCGAGCGGCCAGCTCGGCGTCCAGGCCTTGCTCGAGCAACGCCTGTCGCTCGGCCCGAACCCGCGCGGCCAGTGGGTTGAGATCATCTGGCTCGTCCAGCGCCGCCACCGCCTGCACGGCGGCGTCGAACAAGCGAATGAGGTTGCCGAAGGCATCGCGGAAGAAGCCCGAAACACGCAAGGTCACGTCGACCCGGGGTCGGTCGAGCAAGCTCAGCGGCAGGATCTCGAAGTCATCGACCCGCTGGCTGCCGCTGGCCCACACCGGGCGCACGCCCATCAACGCCATGGCCTGGGCGATGTCGTCACCGCCCGTGCGCATGGTCGCCGTGCCCCACACCGAAAGGCCCAGTTGGCGCAGGTGGTCACCGTGATCCTGCAGGTGACGCTCGAGGATCAGGTTGGCCGAGGCGAAGCCCAGACGCCAGGCCGTGGCGGTCGGCAGGTTGCGCACATCGACGGTATAGAAGTTACGCCCGGTGGGCAGCACGTCCAGGCGCCCGCGGCTGGGCGCCCCGCTGGGGCCGGCCGGCACGAAGCGCCCGGCCAGGGCCGCCAGCAGGCCTTCGATTTCAGCGCCACCACAGGCATCCAGACACGGTGCGATCTGTTCGACCAGTGTTTGCAACACATCACGCACGGGCTGCCAAGCCGGTTCATCAGGCACTGCGGCGCGACCTTCCAGGGCTCGCTCGACCAACGCCAGCGCCAGCAGCTCCAAGCGCTCGCGGGTATCGCCCGTGGTGCGCCACAGCGCCGCGACGGTATCCTCGAGCAGTGCAGGCCGTGGTCCGTTCCACGCCTGCCCGAGGTCGCAATCGAGCGGATCGAAGCCCAGCGCCAGCGCCTTGGCCAGTGCACGGAGCAAACTGGCGTTGCCACCCTTGCCGTCGCCGCGCTCGACACGCATCAAGGCCAACAGCGTATCGCTGCGCAAACGCCCCACCGGCGACTGCCCGAACACATGCAGGCCGTCACGGATCTGCGACTCCTTGAGGTCGCACAGGTAGGTATCCAGGCGTGGCAGCCAGACGGCGGCATCGTCCAGTTGCCCCTCGAGCTGCAATTCACGGTCGATATGGTTGGCCTTGACCAGTTCGAGGATGTCGCGCTGCAACTCGCGCGCGCGACGCGGGTCCAGCAGCTGCGCCTCGTAGTACTCGTCCGCCAGCTGTTCGAGGTGGCGCAACGGCCCATAGGTCTCGGCGCGCGTCAGCGGCGGCATCAAATGGTCGATGATCACCGCCTGGGTCCGGCGCTTGGCCTGAGCGCCCTCGCCCGGGTCGTTGACGATGAACGGGTAGATGTTCGGCAACGGCCCGAGCAATGCGTCCGGCCAGCACTCGCGGGACAGCCCGACGCCCTTGCCGGGCAGCCACTCCAGGTTGCCGTGCTTGCCGACATGGACCAGCGCATCGGCGCCATAGCCGTTGCGCAGCCAGAAATGGAACGCCAGGTAGCCGTGCGGAGGCACCAGGTCCGGGTCGTGATACACCGCGCTGTGATCGACCTGATAGCCCCGCGCCGGCTGAATGCCGACGAAGGTCAGGCCATAGCGCAGGCCCGCCACCATCATCCGCCCGCCGCGATGCAGCGGATCCTGCTCCGGCGCTCCCCAGCGCTCCAGCACCGCGCGCTGGTTGGCCTCGGGAAGCTCGGCGAACGCCGCGTGATAATCGGCCAGGCTCAGGCTCTGGGCACAGGGTCGTTGGTCGAGGTGGTCGAGGTCGTTGGTGACCCCGCCGAGCAGTTGGCGAATCAGCTCGGTCCCGCTGTCGGGCAGGCCCGCCACCGGATAGCCCTGCGCCTGCAGCGCCTTGAGGATGTTGAGCGCCGCACCGGGGGTGTCCAGGCCAACGCCATTGCCGATGCGGCCATCGCGGGTCGGGTAGTTCGCCAGCACCAGGGCTACGCGCTTTTCCTGGTTGTCCAGCCGCGCCAGCGCCACCCAGCGTCGGGCCAGTTCGGCAACGAAGTCCATGCGCTCGGGATGGGCACGGTAGCAGACCACGTCGGACTGACTGCGCTCGCTGCGCCAGGCCAGGTCCTTGAAGCTCACCGGTCGGGTGATGATGCGCCCGTCCAGCTCCGGCAGGGCGATGTGCATGGCCAGGTCGCGGGCGCCGAGGCCCTGTTCGCTCTGTTCCCAGGCGGGCTGGTTGTCCTGGGCGCAGATGGCCTGCAGCACCGGCACATCGCGGCGCAGGGGGCGCAGATTGGGCTGCTCCGGGCTGGACAGGGCGAATCCGGTGGTGTTGATCACCACCTCGGCCTGCACCTCGTCGAGCCAGGCCTCGACCTGATCGAGACAGGCGCGCTCCTTGAGGCTGGCCACCGCGATCGGCAACGGGTTCAAGCCACAGGCCTGCAGACGCTGGCAGAACACGTCGACGAACGCGGTGTTGGCCGCCTGCAGATGCGAGCGATAGAACAGCAACGGGGCCACCGGCCACTCGGGACGCCACTCGGCGTACCAGTCCTCGAGCGCCGCGCTGGCCCTGGCCGGGTGGTACACGGCGGTACGCGGCAAAGGCTGGGGCTCGCTCCAGGGGTAATCACGCCCCAGCCATTGACTGGCCAGGCAATTGAGCAGGTTCAGCGCGTTGCCCTTGCCGCCCTGGCGCAGATAGTGCCAAAGCCGCTCGGCCTGCTCGCCGCGCACCGTGCCCAGGCCGGTCAATTCAGGGTCGGGACGATCATCGCCCGGCACCAGGATCAGTTGCACGCCATGGCTGGCCAGTTCGACCAACTGTTCGACACCATAGCGCCAGTAACCCACGCCGCCATGCAGCGACACCAGGATCACCTTGGCGTGACGCAGTACCTCGTCGACATAAAGGTCGACCGAGGCGTGGTTCTGCACCTGCATGGGATTGGCCAGGCGCAGGCTGGGGAAGTCCTCGGGCAACTGCTCGGCGGTTTCGGCGAGCAGCGCCAGGTGCGAATCGCCGCTGCAGAGGATCACCAGCTCGGCAGGGGTCTGGCCGAGATCGGCAATGCTGTCGTCCGGCACGAAACCGCCGGGCTGGGTCCGCAGCAGATGCATGGCTCAGGCGCCCAGGGCCTGGCGCAGGCGCGCCTCCAGTTGCACCGCATCGAGGTCCTGGCCGATCAGCACCAGGCGGGTGATGCGCGGCTCGTCCTGGCGCCAGGCACGGTCGAAGTGCTTGTCGAAACGTGTGCCCACGCCCTGGATCAGCAGCCGCATTGGCTTGCCCGGAATGGCGGCGAAACCCTTGGCGCGCAGGATGCCAAATTCGGTGACCAACTGCGTCAGCGCGTCGAGCAGCAGGCTGTCGTCGGCCTCGGGCAGGTCGATGGAGATAGAGTCGAAGGCATCATGGTCGTGATCATCATGGTCGTCGCCGTCGTGGTGCGAATCGTGGTGGGTGCGACGGCCGTCGATATGCGCCTCGGATTCGGCGCCCACGCCCAGCAATACCTCCAGCGGCAGACGACCGCTGCTCGCCTCGATCACCTTGACCGCCGACGGCAGCTCCTCGGCGACTTCGGCGCGGACCTTGGCCAGGCCCTGGGCATCGATCAGGTCGGCCTTGTTCAGGACCACCAGATCGGCGCTGGCCAGCTGGTCGGCGAACAGCTCGTGCAGCGGCGACTCGTGGTCCAGGTTGGGGTCGAGCTTGCGCTGGGCATCGACCTGTTCCGGGTAGGCGGCGAAGGTGCCGGCGGCCACCGCCGGGCTGTCGACCACGGTGATCACCGCGTCGACGGTGCAGGCGTTGCGGATCTCCGGCCATTGGAACGCTTGCACCAGCGGCTTGGGCAGCGCCAGCCCGCTGGTTTCGATGAGGATATGGTCGAGATCGCCGCGACGGGCCACCAGCTCGCGCATGACCGGGAAGAACTCTTCCTGCACGGTGCAGCACAGGCAGCCGTTGGCCAGCTCGTAGACGCGGCCGTTGGCTTCTTCCTCGGTGCAACCGATGCTGCACTGCTTGAGGATCTCGCCGTCGATGCCCAGCTCGCCGAACTCGTTGACGATCACCGCGATGCGGCGGCCCTGGGCGTTGTCGAGCATGTGGCGGAGCAAGGTGGTCTTGCCCGAGCCGAGGAAGCCGGTGACGATGGTGACGGGAAGCTTGGCCAGTGTTTTCATGTCGCGATGCCCTTGGCAGCAATGGCGCGGGCAGGCCGGACGACAGCCTCGGCCAGGCCGGCCGGGCGCGTTCGCCACCGGATCACCCCGCCCGGTTGAAAGTCGAAAACGTCACGAGGCAGGTCTCCTGGCTTGCACCGTTCCGGTTTCGATGCCGGTGGGCCGGCGCCTTCCCGCGCGCTGCGCAGTGGCTGTGCCGAACCCTTCAGTGCTTACAGTTGCGGGGGCAGCCGCGGCTTGTACCGCGTTCCCGTCTTAGCTCCGGCCTGGGCCGGAGAACCTCGAAGCGGCAAGGCTACGCAGTGCCTGCTTCGCGGTCAACCGCCGCCGCGATTGACGCAAGCCGTGCCCCATGATTTGCTAGCGCATTGCGTTCAGGTGCCCCCATTGGGGGTGAAACGGGAAACCGGTGCGTCACGCCGCCTCGACAGCGTGCGGACAAAGCCGGTGCTGCCCCCGCAACGGTAAGCGAGAGAGACGTCCAGACCACTGTGCCAGCACGTCGGCATGGGAAGGTGACCGCCCTCGATGGAGCCCCGCTCCAGCCTCGCCAGCCCGGAGACCGGCCTGACGTGCAGATGAACACCCCGCGGTGGGCGGGCGCTGTCGTATTCCCAGGGCGAGTCTTGCCTTGGAGCGTCGCGCTTGCCCGTTGCCATAATAAAGCAGCAGAGGAACGCGTCATGCCTTACACCAGTGCCAAGCACAGCGTCGCCACTCCCATCACCCTCAGCCAGCGCTTGATCGTCGCGGCAGGCGCCAGCCTGCTGGGTCTGTGCCTGGTGTATTTCGCCGGCTTCTCGCACATCGAGGCGGTGCACAACGCCGCCCACGATACCCGCCACAGCGCCGCCTTCCCCTGCCACTGAGTAGACCCGCATGATCACGCGTATTGCCCGTACCGCGGGCTTCAGCGGGCTGCTTGCGGCCCTTTTGCTGACCTTGCTGCAGAGTTTCTGGGTGGCCCCGCTCATTCTCCAGGCAGAGACCTATGAAAGCGCGGCCCCCGTCACCGAACATCACGAGCATGGCGAAGCCGCCGCCCATGAGCACGAACACGGTGCCGAGGCCTGGGCCCCGGAAGACGGTTGGCAGCGCGTGCTGTCCACCACAGGCGGCAACCTGGTGGTCGCGGTGGGCTTCGCCCTGATCCTCGCCGCGCTCTACAGCCTGCGCGAACCTGGCCGCGTGGCCACCGGCGCGCTCTGGGGCCTGGCTGGCTTCGCCGTGTTCTGCCTGGCGCCGACCCTTGGCCTGCCGCCGGAACTCCCCGGCACCGCAGCCGCCGACCTCGGCCAACGCCAGACCTGGTGGATCGGCACCGCCGCCGCCACGGCAGGCGGCCTGGCCCTGCTGGTGTTCGCTCGACACTGGCTGCTCAAGGCGCTTGGCGTTGCCCTGCTGGTGCTTCCACACCTGATCGGCGCACCGCAGCCCGCCGTGCATGAGAGCCTCGCCCCGCAAGCCCTCGCGACGCAGTTCAAGATCGCCTCCTGGCTGACCAATGCCGCGTTCTGGCTGGCCCTGGGCCTGCTCAGCGCCTGGCTGTACCGCCGCTCCAGCCAGGCTTGATGTCCGTGTATCCGCCGGTGCTGTATGCCGGCTTCGGCTGCCGCCGGGGCTGCCCGGTGGAAACCCTGGCGGTGCTGCTGCGTCAGACCCTCGCCAGCAATGCCCTGCCGCTTTCTGCCTTGGGGGCGATCGCCAGTATCGCCCCCAAGGCCCGCGAGCCCGGCCTGCTGGCGCTGGCCGAGCGCCTCGGGTTGCCTTTCGTATGCTTCGAGGCCGAGCACCTGCTCGTCTTCGAGCCCCTGCTCAGCCAGCGCTCGGCCAATGCCTACGCCCAGACCGGCTGCTGGGGCGTTGCCGAAAGCACCGCGCTGGCGCTGGCCGGTCGTGCAACCGACCGGCCACGCCTGCATGTACCGCGCCAGGTCCTCGGTGGCGCTACCCTGGCGCTGGCCATCGGCGGATAATCCGCCCTTTTTCTGCAAGGAACTCCCATGACGGTCTACTTCATCGGCGCCGGCCCCGGCGACCCGGAACTGATCACGGTCAAGGGCCAGCGCCTGATCCGGCAATGCCCAGTGATCATCTACGCCGGCTCCCTGGTCCCACCCGCGGTACTGAAGGGCCACCGCGCGCATACCGTGATCAACAGTGCCGAGCTGCACCTGGAGCAGATCGTCACCGCCATGCGCCAGGCCCACGCCAAGGGTGAGGATGTCGCCCGGGTCCACAGTGGCGACCCCAGCCTCTACGGTGCCATCGGCGAGCAGATCCGCCATTTGCGCGAGCTGGGTATCGACTACCAGATCGTCCCCGGGGTGACCGCCACCGCGGCCAGCGCGGCGTTGCTGGGCTGCGAGCTGACCCTGCCCGATGTCGCCCAGACGGTCATCCTTACCCGCTATGGCGACAGCTCGCCCATGCCACCCGGCGAGCAGCTGGCCGACCTGGCCCGGCACGGCAGCACCCTGGCCATTCACCTGGGTGTCAAGCACCTGTCCCGCATCGTCGCGCAGCTGCTGCCGCACTACGGGCCCGACTGCCCTGTCGCCGTGGTCCACCGCGCCACCTGGCCGGACCAGGACTGGGTCAAGGGTACCCTCGCGGACATCGTCGATGGCGTGGCGAGCAAGGGGTTCCGGCGTACCGCGCTGATCCTCGTCGGCCATGTGCTGGGCGATGCGCCGTTCGCCGAATCCGCCCTCTATCGGGCCGGGCACGCCCATCTCTATCGCCCGGGCTGAGGCGGCGATTGTCGGCTGGCGACGCACCGTTGCACACTAGGGTTTCATCCTCCCGACGGCGGCCAAGCCATGCTCGAACTACGCCCCAACTGCGAATGCTGCGACACCGACCTGCCAGGCGAAAGCCCGGACGCACTGATCTGCTCGTTCGAATGCACGTTCTGCCGGGCCTGCAATGATCGACACTTCCAAGGCCGATGCCCCAACTGCGGGGGGCAACTGGTCACGCGCCCAACCCGAGTGGGCCGTTCGCTGATAAACAACCCGGCCTCGCGCCAACGCGTGAACAAGGCCCACCCCGCCTGCACCTGATCAGTGGCTTGTAGTCCTTTTCAACAAATGGAGGTAGGATTTTCAACATGATAGTACTCGGCTATTACCAAGGCCCCTGAATCGCCGTAATGTTCGCGCTGCCCAGTGGGTCCGTATAAAAGCACCAACTTGCAAGGCAGGAAGCGGACCTTATCTCGACAGGAGTTATCCATGACAACCGTACTGTTGGTCGATGACCACCACATTGTTCGACTCGCCGTGCGCATGCTGCTCGAGGGTGAACGCTTCACCGTCGTGGGTGAAACCGGCAAAGGCAAGGAAGCTGCCCGCCTGGCGGCCGAAACCAAGGCAGATGTGGTCATCCTCGATATTGGCCTGCCGGACCTCGACGGCATGGAAGTCATCAAACGCCTCAAGCTTCTGGACCCAGCGCCCAGGATCATGGCGCTGACAGGCCAACCCGCCGACCTTTATGTGCGCCGCTGCATGGATGCCGGTATCTCGGCCTTCGTCAACAAAGACGAGGATCTCGATGCGCTGGTCTTTGCCCTCAAAGCCTTGGTCAAGGGCTATTCGACCTTCCCGCAGATGCACGTCAACAGCAATACGCTCGAAAGCGAGGGCGAACGACTTGGCAGCCTGTCAAACCGCGAAGTGGAAGTCTTGAGGCGCCTTGGCAGCGGCCAGAGCAACAAACTGATCGGCGAGCAGATGAACCTCAGCGCCAAGACCATCAGCACCTACCGTGGTCGAATCAAGGACAAGCTCAAGGCCGAATCGCTGGTGGAGATGGTCGACCTGGCCAAACGCAACAAAGTGGTCTGAGCCATGAGCAAGGGCACCTTGCTGTGCCTGCTGCTTGCCGCATGGCTGCCCGCCTGTACCCTGGGCGCCTCCGCCAGCGAAAGCTGCCATTTGCTGGCGCGCGCCCTGAGCGCCGCCCCTGCGCTGCCACTGAGCGACTCCGATCGCCAGTGGTTGCGTGAGCGCAAACGCCTGGTACTGGGCAGTTCGCGTCCGGACTACCCACCGTTCGACATCAACAACAGCCTGACCGACTATGAAGGCCTCAGCGCCGACTATGCGGGGCTGATTGCCGAACAGCTGGGCATCCCCATCGAAGTTCGACGCTACGCCAGTCGTGTGCAGGCCCTGGCAGCGCTGCATGCCGGGGAAATCGACCTGCTGGGCACATCCAACGCCTTCGAAGCCAACGACGCCGAACTGGCCCTGAGCCTGCCGTATGCCGATGACCTGCCGGTCATCGTGACCCGCCATTCCCGCTCCGTGCACGGCGACCTTGCCGGACTGCGCCTTGCCATGGTCGACCACTACCTGCCGATGCAGACAGTGCGCCAACTGTTCCCCAAGGCTCAGCTGAGCCTCTATCGCTCGACCCTGGCGGGCGTGGCGGCCGTCGCCCTCGGCGAGGCCGATGCCTACCTGGGCGATGCCATCAGCTCCGACTACGTGATCGCCAAAGGCTACCAGGGCATGGTCAAGGTCGATCACTTCGTCAAGGCACCCGCCAGTACCTTCGCGTTCGCCCTGCCTCGGGACAATGCCCGGCTGCTGATCCTGGTGGACCAGGCTCTGGGACGCATCGCCGACAGTGAACGGTTGAATATCCTGCGACGCTGGACCAGCGGCAGCACCAGCATTCTGCTCGATCGCCGCCTGGATGCGCTGACCGTCGAGGAGCGCGCCTGGATCGAGCAGCACCAGCAGGTCAAGGTGATGATCAACACCACCCTCGCTCCCCTGACCTTCGCCGATGCCCAGCAGCATCCACGTGGCATCGCTCTGGATCTGCTGGAGCGCATCAGCCTGCGCACCGGCCTGCAATTCCAGATCGTCGAGTCCGAGTCGTTCCAGGACATGGTCGAGCAGGCCAGCCAAGGTCGAGTGGACATGATCGGCGCCATCGGCTATGGCACATACCGCGCCCAGCGCCTGCGCTACACCCGTCCCTACATGATCAGCCCACGGGTACTGGTCACCCGCCAGGAGGCACCCGCGCTGTCCAGCACCCATCCGCTGCACGGCTTGCGCGTGGCCGTGCTGCGCGGCTCACCGCTGCTCGAAGGCAGCATCGGCGTGCGCCCGGTGGAGGTCGAGAACCCGCTGCAATTGATGGAGGCGGTTGCCAACGGCAGCGCCGATGTGGCGATCAGTTCACACATCAATGCCGCGTACTTCATCAACCAGGTGTTCAAGGGACGCCTGCGGATCGCCGGCCTGCAGGGTGACGAGCCTGCCCTGGCGGCCTTCGCTGTGAGTCCCGCCTTGCCACAACTGCAAGCCATCCTGGACAAGGCGTTGCTGAGCATTCCTCCCGATGAACTGGAGCAGTTGGTCAACCGCTGGCGTACCAGCACCGTGGTGAGCGACAGCCCCTGGCGCAATTACCGCGCCCTGGCCTTGCAGGTGCTGGTCCTGGCCGCGGTACTGCTAGCCGGCGTGGTCTTCTGGAACACCTACCTGCGTAAACTGATCCACCAACGCACCGAGGCCCAGCGCGCCCTGCAGGAGCAACTGGCGCTCAGCCGCGGCCTGCTCGAACAGCTGCGCCAGGCCAAGGAGGACGCCGAGCACGCCAGCCGGGCGAAAAGCCGCTTTCTGGCGGTCATGAGCCATGAGATCCGCACACCGATGAACGCTGTCATCGGCCTGCTCGAGCTGGCCATGGAGGACAGCCGCCACGGGCGCAGCGACCACCAGGCCCTGGAAACCGCCCATGACAGTGCGATCGGTCTGCTCGACCTGATCGGCGACGTGCTCGACATATCACGCATCGAATCGGGCCATGTGAGCCTGCAACCCCTCGCAATTGACCTGGTCGAGCTGGTGCATGCCACCCTGCGGGTGTTCGAGGCCAATGCGCGCCTCAAGGGCCTCTCGCTGCGCACGATGCTGCCCGCCACACCCTGCTGGGTGATCGCCGATCCGCTGCGGATCAAGCAGGTGCTGTCGAACCTACTGAGCAACGCGATCAAGTTCACCGATCAAGGCCATATCGATGTGTCGCTGACGGTAGCGGCGCTTGACGAACACTCGCTACGGGCGGCGTTCCAGATCAGGGACACGGGCATAGGCATCAGCACGACCGATCAGGCGCGGCTGTTCAGCGCCTTCGCGCAGGTCGATGGCCGCCAGGCTCGCCAGGGTGCAGGTCTGGGGCTGGTGATCAGCCGCGAGTTGTGCGAGCTGATGGGCGGGCAACTGAGCCTGCAGAGCCTCGAAGGGCTGGGTACCCAGGTCGATGTCCTGCTGCCTCTTCCAATCGCCGAGGCCCATGCCCCCCTACCCGCCGACAGGCCTGCGAGCGAACTCGGCGCAGGACCTCTGCGGGTCCTGGTGGTCGATGACTACCCCGCCAACCTGCTACTGCTGGACAAACAGTTGCGCACCCTCGGCCATCAGGTCGTACTGGCCGACCAGGGCAAAAGCGCGCTGGCGGCATGGCAGGAGGGACGCTTCGACGTGGTGATCACCGACTGCAGCATGCCGGTCATGGACGGCCATGAACTGGCCCGGCGCATCCGCGCGCAAGAGCTGGCGAGGAAGCTGCCAGCTTGTCGCATCATTGGCGTCACGGCCAATGCCCAGAGCGAAGAACGCCAACGTTGCCTGGCCAGTGGCATGGACGAATGCCTGTTCAAGCCGATCGGCCTGCGCACGCTCAGGGCTGCCTTGCCACAGGGTGGCGCTCCTTCGCATGAGCAGCCGTTCAAACTACAGAACACCAGTGGTTTTCATCTTGGACAATTGCGCCATCTCACCCAGGACGACGATCAATTGACCCGCCACCTGCTGGAGCAACTGGCCCACAGCAATGCCCAGGACCTGCAGGCATTGCACGACCTCGGGCCACAACCAGCGGGCGATGCGCTGAGCGCGGTGGTGCACCGGGTCAAGGGCGGCGCCAAGATGCTCAAGGTCAGGAACGTGGTGCAGGACTGCGAAGCGCTCGAGCAGGTGCTCGCCAGCGGTCAACCGATCGGGTTGGCGCTCGACCGGCTGAAGGCGAGCCTGCTCAGCCTGGAACAGGAACTGCGCGACAACCTCAATGCAGTTGCAAGGTCGAACTAATCTGGCTGATAGCGTCCACCACGTGCCGTGATCCCTGCTGTATCTCCATGATCACGGTACCCGCCTCGTTCGCCAGTTCCACTCCCAGGCCAGTGCGGGTCAGGCTCGACTGCATGCTGGCCACTGCCGTCAACGACAGGTCATGGTTCTGCCGCACCACGTCGACGATCTCGAGCGTGGCCTTGCTCGTGCGTGCCGCCAGGTTGCGCACTTCATCGGCGACCACGGCGAAGCCTCGACCATACTCTCCGGCCCGAGCGGCCTCGATTGCCGCATTGAGCGCCAGCAAGTTGGTCTGGTCGGCAATGCCGCGAATGGTCAGGACGATCTGACCGATCGCTTCGGACTGCTTGCTCACGGCATCGATGCTGCGCGCGGCTTCGTTCAGTTCCGCGGAGATCTGCTCGATCACCTCGACGGCCTGCTGCACCACCTGGGTGCCCTTGCGCGCGCAGGCGTCGGTCTGCACGGAACTGGCGTGAGCCGCATCGGCGGCGGTTTGCTGGGTACTGACCTGGCGGGTGATGTCGCTGGCGAACTTCACGACTTTGTAGAGGCGCCCTTTATTGTCGAAGATCGGGTTGTAGGAAGCCTCCAGGTAGACGGTCTGCCCTTGCTTGTTGATGCGCTCGAAGCGATGGGAGTGGTACTCGCCACGGTTGAGCGACGCCCAGAACTCGCGATACTGGGCCGATTCACGCTCGTGGGGCAGGCAGAACAGCCCATGGTGGCGCCCCACCACTTCATCCAGGCGGTAGCCCATGGTGTCGAGAAAGTTCTGGTTGGCCTTGATCACCCGCCCGGCCGGCGTGAACTCGATGACCGCCATCGACCGCCCGATCGCCTTGAGCAGGCTGTCGCTCTCATGCTCCTCGATCACGTGCCGGGTAATGTCGGCAGCCACCTTGATCACACTGGTCACTTGCTGCCGGTCGTCGACGACCGGCATGTAGCTGGCTTCGAGCCAGACTTCACGACCGGATTTGTCCAGCCGCTCGAAGGTGCCGCTGATGGCCTTGCCTTGCCCCAGCTCACGCCATAGTTGCTGGTATTCGGCGCTCTTGGCGTAGCCGGGGTCACAGAATATGCGGTGGTGCTTGCCACGGATTTCGTCGGGGCTGTAGCCCATGGTATTGCAGAAGTTCTCGTTGGCATCGAGGATGATGCCGTCGGGCGCAAACTCGATCATCGCCATGGAACGGCTGATTGCCGCCAGCTTCGCTTCCATGCCCGCCAAGGCCTGTCGGCTGCGCTGGATCTCGACCAGGTCGGACTTGCGATGGTACTCGAACATGTGCCGGATCTCCTTGTTTCCACGGGATGATCCTGAGCATAGATCGGGGTTTGGGCCGTGCAAGCGATTTGATATCACTTTGGGATTAAGCACTTGAACCGTTTGTCCGACGCTGGCGTTCGACAGGCGATCAAGCCGACCTGATCAACACCCCTTGGGTACTTCCTGCGCAGAAACCGGTACATCGAACACCTTGTCGAAGCCCCACTGAAACACAAACGCATAAACGAAGAAGAATACGAACAGGGCCAGATTGGTCACCAGCGCGGCCCATAGACCGATATCCAGCCAGTAAGCCACCAACGGCAAGAGAATCAGCACCAGCCCACCCTCGAACCCCAGCGCATGCAACAGACGCCGCAGGAACGTACGGTTGCGTTTGTGCTGCCGTGCCTCCCACCGCTCGAACGCCCAGTTGTAGGCCATGTTCCAGCTCATGGCGATGGCCGACATGAGTATCGACAACACGGTCGACTGCGCCATGCCCGCGCCAAACGCGAACTCCAGGGCCGGCGCCACGCACGCCACCGCGATGGCTTCATAGAGGATGGCCTGAACGACCTTGCGCGCCTTGCCTTGCATGTGCAGCTCCCTGGAAAAAAGACCTACAAAATTACAAGAAGAAAGCCACGAGAAAAAGTCAGAAATACTTTATTGACTGACCGTTCAATCAAGAAAAGCTAGCATGAACGTTTCAGCAGCACCCCATCCCTGGCATCCGGCACCACCCCCGTCGACCCGATCCGGCCTTCGCGCCACTGCCGCCAAGCGCTGCGCAGGGCCGGCCGCGCATTGGACAACCCCGCATTCCGCTGCTTGTATCTATGACTTGCAAGCGCCGACAAGTCGTACAACTTCGTCCAGGGAATCGAACGAGGAACTACACGATGGCCTACACCGTGATGATGGTTTTCGGTACCCGCCCGGAAGCGATCAAGATGGCCCCGCTGGCCCGCGTCCTGCGCGAATGGCCCGAGGTCGACCTGCATATCTGCTCCACCGGCCAGCATCGCGAGATGCTCGAACAAGTCCTCACCGCCTTCGGCCTGAAGGTCGACCAGGATTTGCAGGTGATGACCCAGAACCAGACGCTCAACGGCCTGTCCCGCGACCTGCTCGACAAGCTCGACCAAGCCTATGAACAGGTCAAGCCCGACATCGTCCTGGTCCACGGCGACACCACCACCAGCTTCATCGCCTCGCTGGCCGCCTTCCATCGGCACATCCCCATCGGCCATGTCGAGGCCGGCCTGCGCACCGGCAACCTGCAGCAGCCATGGCCGGAGGAAGCCAACCGGCGCCTGACCGGCGTGCTCGCCGACCTGCATTTCACCCCCACCCGCGACTCCGACGCCAACCTGATCCGTGAGGGCGTGCCGCCAGAACACATCGAAGTCACCGGTAACACCGTGATCGATGCCTTGCTGTGGATGCGCGACAAACTCAAGAGCGACAAATGGCGCCCGGCCGCGGACTCGCCGCTCAACGTGCTGCGTGACGACCAGCGCATGGTGCTGATCACCGGCCACAGGCGGGAGAACTTCGGCAGCGGTTTCGAACGCATCTGCCTGGCCCTGGCCGAGCTCGCCCTGCGCTACCCGGACGTGCAGTTCCTCTACCCCGTGCACCTCAACCCACAGGTGCAGCATGCGGTGTACAGCGTGCTCTCCGGTCGCGACAACATCCACCTCGTCGCGCCCCAGGACTATCCGCACTTCGTCTGGCTGATGAACCGCGCCCATATCATCCTCACCGACTCCGGCGGCGTGCAGGAAGAAGCCCCTGCGCTGGGCAAGCCAGTGCTGGTGCTGCGCAAGGTCACCGAACGCCCGGCGGTGCTCAAGGGCGGCACGGTCAAGCTGGTCGGCACCCTCACCGAACGCATCGTCCACGAAACCAGCCAACTGCTGGACGACCCGGTCGCCTATGAGCGCATGGCACAGGTCTACACACCCTTCGGTGACGGCCACGCCAGCGAACGTATCGCCGAACGCCTGACTCGCTGGTTCGCCGAGCAATCCGCCGCGCGAGACAACGCATGAGCCTGGTTTTCATCGACTTCCTGACCTATGTGCTGTTCGGCCTGAAAATCCTGGCCATCGTCCTGGCGGCATTGATGTTCCTGCTCGGTCTGGACGACCTGTTCATCGACCTGTGCTACTGGGGCCGCAAGCTGATCCGCCGTTTCCGGATCTACGACAGGTTCGAAAAAGCCGACGAGAAGCGCCTGTTCGAAGTGCCGGAAAAGCCTCTGGCGATCATGGTCCCGGCCTGGAACGAAGTCGGTGTGGTCGGCGAGATGGCCCGCCTGGCCGCCTCGACCATCGACTACGAGAACTACCAGATCTTCGTCGGCACCTACCCCAACGACCCGCAGACCCAAGCCGACGTAGACGCCGTGTGCCTGCACTATCCCAACGTGCACAAAGTGGTCTGCGCCCGCCCCGGCCCGACCAGCAAGGCCGACTGCCTGAACAACATCATCGACGCCATCCTGCGCTTCCAGCAGGACGCACGCATCGAGTTCGCCGGTTTCATCCTGCATGACGCCGAGGACGTCATCTCGCCGATGGAGCTGCGCCTGTTCAACTACCTGCTGCCGAACAAGGACATGATCCAGATTCCGGTGTACCCCTACGCCCCGGAATGGAAGGGCTTCACCGCCGGCCACTACGTCGACGAGTTCGCCGAGAACCACGGCAAGGACGTGATCGTGCGCGAGGCGCTCACCGGCCAGGTGCCCAGCGCCGGGGTCGGCACCTGCTTCAGCCGTCGGGCGATCAGCGCGCTGCTCGAGGAAGGTGACGGCATCGCCTTCGACGTGCAGAGCCTGACCGAGGACTACGACATCGGCTTTCGTCTCAAGCAGAAGGGCATGAAGTGCATCTTCGCCCGCTACTCCATCACCGACCCGGCCCTGGCCTTGAAGCAGGAATGGCGCCCCGGCATGAGCCGCGAGTTCGCCCAGGTGATCTGCGTGCGTGAGCACTTCCCCCGCGACTGGCAGCACGCCATCCGCCAGAAGTCGCGGTGGATCGTCGGCATCGTGTTCCAGGGCACCAGCAACCTCGGCTGGAGCCGCAAGGGCGCGCTCAACTACTTCCTCTGGCGTGACCGCCGCGGGCTGTTCGCCTACCTCCTGAGCTTTTTGGTCAACCTGTTGCTGCTGGTGCTGCTGGCGATGTGGCTGGTCACGGTGATCGCACCGGACTCCTGGCGCTTCATGTCCATTCTCAGCGACAGCAAGCTGCTCAGCGTGCTGCTCTGGCTCAACGGCCTGCTGCTGTTCAACCGCCTGTTCCAGCGCTTCTGGTTCGTCACGCGCTATTACGGCATTTTCGAGGGGCTGCTGTCGGCGCCGCGGATGATGTGGAGCAACTTCGTCAACTTCTTCGCCAACCTGCGGGCGCTGCGCCAAGTCATGGAAATGGGCGACTCGCGCCGTGTGGCCTGGGACAAGACCACCCACGAGTTCCCCGCCATCGCCTCGCCCGCCCGCACGCCCCTGGGCCAGCGCCTGGTGGACAAAGGCCTGATCAACGCCGAGCAACTGCAGCAGGCCGTCACCAACCCGGTCCGACGCCGCCTGGGCCGCGAGTTGCTGCTGCGCGGCTGGCTCGACAGCGAGCAACTGGTCGAGGCCCTGGCCGAGCAGCTGGACCTGCCCTGGGCACCGCTCAACCCGTTCAAGATCGCCCCCGAACTGATCGCCAAGCTGCCGCGCAAGCTCGCCACCCACTACGGTGTGCTGCCCGTGGGCGAAGACGGCGACACCCTGGTGCTGGCCAGCGAGAGCCCGGTCAGCCAGGTGTCGCTGGGGGTGATCAGCCGTCAGCTCAAGCGCCCGGTGCGGGCACGGCTGGCGCCACAGGGCCGGGTCACGCTTGGCCTGCGCTACCACTATCCGAGCCCCTGGCAGAAACCCGAGACGCGGGAAATGCTCAAGGTCCTGGAGCGCCATCAGGACGACGCCGACCTGCTGGAAAAGGTCAGCACCCACCAGGTGATGCTCGGCGCGCTGCTCCAGGTCCGCGGCATGGTGCCGGTGACACTGTTCAACCAGGCGTTGATCGACTTCGACCCCGAGCACCAGAGTCTGGGCGAACACCTGATCGCCCGCGGCATCATCACCGAGGCTGTGCTGCAGCAAGCCCTCGTCGAGCAGGCCAGCGAACAGCAGGCCGCCTATGACCTGACCCGGGAGGTGGCATGACGCCCCGTCTTTCCCTGACATTGGCCAGCCTGTTGCTGTGTTCCTCCACCCTGGCCGCGCCCACTGCGCCGATGACCGACTTCCAGCGTTTCACCAGTTATCCGTTCATGGAACGCGGCTATCGCGAGGCGCAGAAGGACAACTGGCCCGAGGTCGAGCGCCTGACCCGACACGTGCTCAAGCGCGTGCCCAACAACAACGAAGCCCGCGCCCTGCTGGCCGAGTCCCTGGCCCATCAACGCCGCTACAAGGAAGCCGAGGCGATCGCCGAGGACCTCGACGACAACCCCGAGCACGCCGACGCCCTGCTCGAATTGCGCCTGACCTGGATCGAGCAGGATCCACCGTCACCTGGCCAGGTCGAGACCTGGCTGGCCGGCAGCCAGGGCCAGCAGCGCGTGCGCCTGTGGCAGGCCTACAGCGTCAGCCTGGCCAAGTTCGGCGGCGCCGCCAAGGCGCTGGACTGGCTCAACCAGTTGCCGGTGCGCGACGACGGCATGGTGCTGCGCCTGACCCGGGCCAACTTCGCCGAACAGCTGCGCAACTGGGGCGAAACCATCGACCAACTGCAGCCATTGGCCGACAAGGGCCAGTTGCCCGCCGAAGACTGGCAGCGCCTGGCCAACGCCTATGTCCAGCAAGTCGATGAAGACCACCTCAACAAGTTACTGGCCAGCGCGCCATCGCCAGAGGCCGCGACCCGTACGCGCCTGGCCATGGCCAACCGCGCCATCGCCATGGGCCACAACCAGCAGGCAGAGCGCTGGCTGCAAAGCCTGCCGCAGGATAAGTTGCAACAGCCCGAACAACGCCAGCAGCTGTGGGAACTGGCCCGCGAAGGCGACGACGCGCCCCTGGTGCGGCGTCTGAGCAATGAACTGCAGCGCCCCTGCCTGGAAACCGTCGACTGGCTGTCGCGCAAGGACCTGCAACTGGCTCGCGAACAGCTCGCCCAGTGCCAGGCCAGCGGCAACCAGCGCTCATACGCGATCCTCAGGCAGCGCTTGTATGGCGACCCACCGCAACCGGCGCAACCACGCACACCCGCGCAGTGGGAGCAGCGCTATCGACAGACAGGCGATCTCGCGGCGCTGGAGCAAGCCAGCTTCATGCTGCTCGAACGCGGGCGGTCCGAGCATGCGCGACAGCTGCTGGAACAGGCCTACGATCGCCGTCAAGGTCACCTGACGCCTTCGTTGCTACAGCGCCTGGGCAATCTCTACGCACGCAACGACGGTCCGCTGAACAGCCCGCGCATGCTGGCCCTGATACCCCGGGTCGACCCGACGACCCGCAGCCAGTTGCTCGGCCGCCTGGCCGAGGCTGGCCAGTGCGATGCCGTGCGCCAGGCGATCCCGGCCAAGCCCAGCGAAGCCGGCCAGTTCCGTGCCCTGGGCCGCTGCGCGATGCCCGACCGGCCCGGCGAGGCGGTGGTCTACTACCAGGCCGCCGAGCGCCTCGGCGACACGGCCAGCCGGCTGCCATTGGCCTATGCCCTGGAAGCCTCCGGCGACTCCGAGAGCGCTCTGCCGATCTGGAACAGCCTGCCGGCCAGTGCCTGGTCCGACAATGCCCGCCTGACCGCCGCCCGAGGCGCCCTCAACGCAGGCGATGCCAACGCCGCCCGCCGCCACTGGGACGCCGCCGCCCACCACAGCGCCGACGACTGGGCGCTGGGGGCCGCCATTGCCCAGCGCCAGGGCGATACCCAGCAGGCCCTGGCGTTCCAGCGCGAAGCCCTGCGCCACAACCCGCGTGCCGATCACTACTACGCCGCCGCCGGCACCGCCCAGCAGGCTGGTGACAGCGCCCAGAGCACGGCATGGCTGGCCGAGGCCGTGCGCCTGGCGCCCGAGCAACCACGCTACCGCGCCGACTACGGCATGCGCCTGGCCGGCGCGGCGGACAAGCAGCAACGGCGTCAGTCCATTCCCTACCTGGAGCGCGCCACCCGCGACTTCCCCGAGGACTACCGCCTGGGCGAGACCCTGGCGCTGCGCTACGACGAAGCCGAGGACAGCGCCTCGGCCCGCCGCGAGCTGCGCCGGGTATTGGACGTAGAGCAGAACCTGGTGGACGGCGATGACGAGTACGGCAGCCTCGAGGCTCGCAAGTACCGCCAGCGCCGCGCCCACGAGGCCCTGTCGCGCCGCGACACCATCACCCTGGCCAGCACCTGGTCACCGGCCGGCACCTCGACCAACGACAAGTTCCTCGAAACCGGCGAGCGCGACGGTGCCTCGCGCCGGGCGCGCTCGCAGAATGTGCAGTTGGCCATGTGGGACCACGCCTTGGGTGAAGAACCCAGCCGCAACGGCAGCACCCTGTCGGTGTACGGCCGCGTGCTGTTCGGTGGCCAGAGCCGCACCGACTACGCCCAGAGCATGGGCACCGGCGTGGGCCTGCGCTACAAGCCGTTCGGCCAGGCCAACCTCAACCTCTACGCCGAGCTCTACCACCAGCGCCAGGTCGACAGCGAGCACTACAGCGGCCTGAGCCTGGGCGAGCTGCTCAGCCCGGCCAAGGTTGGCGGCAACTGGGGCGACCTGCGCCACAACGCCGAGTCGAGCAACGACCTGCTGCTGCGCGCCACCGCCTCGTTCCTCGATCAGGGCCGGTATCGCAACGACTGGCGCATCGACGAAGACGACTGGGACGAGCGTTTTCTCTACCTCGACGCCGCCTGGTGGACCCGTGCCGGTGATCACGCCTGGCTGTCGCGCTTCCAGCAGGGCCATGCCTGGAAACTGCCCGCCCAGTCGCCGCAGACGATCATGCCCTACGGCTTCCTCGAGTTCGCCAGCCAGGATCCGAGCAACGACTGGCGGCAGGACGCCCGCGCCGGGGTCGGCGTACGCTGGCAGTGGTGGTTCGACGATGACCGCTACAACGCCTACCGCGGCTCGCTGAAAGTGCGCGCCGAGTATCAGCAATCGCTGGGTGGCAACCTTTATGAGCGCGCCAACGGCGTGCTGCTGGGCGTGGAGATGACATTCTGATGCGCAAGTTCCTGGCAGTCTGCCTGCTCGCCCTGTGCCTGCCCACGCAGGCCGACCAGCGCCTGTTCTACCAACCGCTCAACCGCGACGCCAGCGTGACCCCGGCCCAGTGGCAGCAACTGTGGCGCGCCACCATGGCCCAGGGTGGCAAGACGCTGATCGTGCAGTGGAGCGCCTACGGTGACAGCGACTTCGGCGGCGCCCACGGCTGGCTCGCGAACAGCCTGCGCGAGGCGCGGGCACAGGGCCTGGAGCTGGTGCTGGGCCTGTACATGGACCCAGCCTATTACCAACGCCTGGAACAGCTGGACGGCGAGGGACTGAGCAGCTACTTCAAAGCCCAGCTGGGCCGCTCCCTTACCCAGTACCAGCAGCTGAAGGCCGACTGGGCGCTGCCGGTGTCCGGCTGGTACCTGCCGCTGGAGCTGGACGACCTGCACTTTCGCGATGCGGCCAGGCGCGATGCGCTGTACACCCAGTTGCAGGCGTTCAACCGCCAGCTGGACAAGCCGCTTCATATCAGTGCCTTCAGCGCAGGTCAGCTATCACCACGGGTCAATGGCGCCTGGCTGGATGGCCTGGCGGGGCTTGGCCTGAATGTCTGGTGGCAGGACGGCTCCGGAACCGGACGCCTGGCGCCCCTGGTGCGTGCGAGCTACGAGCAGGCACTGCCCTGCCGGGTGGGTATCGTGCGCGAGGCGTTTCGCCAGGTCAGCCAGTCCGGCCAGCCGTTCCGTGCTGAACCGGCGCAGCCGGCGCTGAATGGCGGCTGCCACGCCGAAGCGGTGTTCGCCCTGC
>NZ_JAOCDM010000007.1 GCF_029840925.1 Pseudomonas sp. GD03858 | reverse complement strand
TTTCGAAATTAGAGTAGGAAAAATAGATCTGTCACCTTTTCCTTTATTTCTCCTACTCTAATCTCGGTCGACCCTGCTTCCTTCGCTCGATGCGTTTCCCTGTAATTAGTTCGACCTCATCCACAAACCGATTGTTACCCGTCAGGAAAAATAAATCCGTCCCCTTTTTGGTCGTAATTAGTTCGATCTCATCCACAAACCGATTGTTACCCGTCAGAGCAAAAAGGGGACAGATTTATTTTTTCCACTCTAATTTCAGCCCACCCTGCATGACTACACAACCCCTTCATCCCACAGGGTAGAAATTAGAGTAGGGAAAATAGATCTGTCACCTTTTTCCAGTCACCTTTTTCCACTCCTTTTTCCACTTTTTGCCGTCACCTTTTTGCCCATTTGTCTAGGTCCTGGCAAAGTCTTGATCGCATCATCTGCGACTCCCGCTGCTCCAGTCCATTTTTCACCATAAAATTACCGGAGCAAAAACCTCTTTCTAAGTCTTTCCACAACTCGGCTCATTGCTACAAGCGGGCCAACACCATCTTGACAGTAAATACTGCACGAAGCCATATCTTCCGGATAATCAAAGTCCGCATAGACCTCCTGAAGCCTATTTATTTTATCTTCGTCACTACCATTCGAAGCGTCAATACAAAGTAAAAAAGCTAAACGCCACTTATCCATTTCAGCAACACAATTCGTCATCTCCATTTGTTTTGAGATGATCTCAAGAAGTTCTTCATCGCTTAAGTATTCGCCCCCAGCAATGATGGCAACGCGCTCGCTTTCGCAACCATTTAAAAGCTGATTCATGGCAAATTCAAAAACATCTTCTCGCCCTATCCAGCGCTTTCTAAATCCCAAAAAAATTGTTGACCAACAAGCCAAACCCAAACCAATCAACACACCAAATGGAGACATTACCTTCTCCTTATTTTTTCGGAATCTGGTTAGGCAGTCCAGTTATTTGACCACCGGGAATAAAGCGTCGATGTGTCACGTTACCTTCATCAACAATCCATTCAAAAACCCCACCAACTCCGTTATTGCTGCCTTCAATTTGCCTTAACTCTGACACCCTAACCACCTCTCCACCTGGCCCCTTGGTTGGTATATCAAATTTAGCTGCATCACCAGCGTAGTTATCAATTATGTCATTAAACCCGTGCTGACCATCAGGAAGTTTATTTGCGCTCCCGACTCTTGGCTTTCCTATGACTGAGTTATCAATTGCTTTTACACCACCTACAGCTTTACCAAACGCAACAGCCGCACCAAATTTTAAAATCTCTTCCCGAGTAGCGCCATTGTCAACAAGATTGACAATTCCAGGAACGTCCACTGGTGCCAGCGTCGAACCAAGCAATCCATCCTGATGCGCCAGGGTGCTGATTTTTTCGTCGCTTAGCCCTTGCCGCCTCCACTCGGCGATCATCTCACTCGCCCTGATCGCACGAAGGTATGGATTGGCGATTCCGCCTAGCGGAGTCCAGTCGGCACCCGACAGCGAATAGATATTGAGGTAATCACCACCCTCGCCATTGCGTTGCCCTTGCTTCACCCCTTCCAGCATGGCGATGGCGTAGTCCGCCACCAGGATGTTGTAGTCCTCCCGGCTCAGCCTGCCGCTCTGGTACAGATCAGCAAGCTTCTCCCCGGCCTCCTTTTCCTGCTGCCGGTATTCATTGCGTATTCCACGCTGACATTCACCATTACCAGCACAAGCCTGGTACCGCTCCTGCAGCTCATCGATGCTTCCAATACCAGCAGTCTTGAGCTTCTCGTAAAGCGCCCGACTTGTCGCATCCAACCGCTCGATACCGTACTTGTTCGCCAACAAGTTGTTCTCAACGGCATTGCGACCTGCCCCCGCCCCCGCGACAGCACCCGTGCTGTTGCCCTCCACCAGACCACCTGAAAGCCCAGCCGCCAACGTCGACAGTGCCGAGATCGTCTGCTTCTGCTCTTCACTCAGGGCATTGCCATCGGTCGTTCCATACAACTGCTGGGCAATCAACCGTGCAGCCAGCTCGCCACCAGCCGCCCCGGCCGCACCCGCCGCCGCCGAATTGCCTTGCGCCTGGGCCACCACGGCCCCGAGCACGGCGTGGGCCATGACATTCAGCGCCGCGTTGTCTCCAGTGGACTTCTTGATCAACTGCGCCAGGTACGGCGCCGAGGCGCCAGCCAGTGCCGAACCGATATCCCCGCCGGCCAGCCCCTGCAGAGCCGCCGTCACCGCCTGGGTAACGCGCTGGTAATCACCGCTGGTACCGTACTTGCCCATGATCTTCTGGTAAGCATCGGTAGCCGCCAGCTGCTTCTGATAATCCTCGACGACTTTCTGGTCAGCCCCTTTCTCAGGCTCGTGAACCCCCTGCTTCTCAAGCTCGACCTTTGCATCTTCCTTGGCCTTGCGCAGCCCCTCGGTCCGCACGATGTCCGACACCTGCGTCCCGATCTCACCGATCAACTGCACCTGCCTCAGGCGCCGTTGCTCTTTCTCCTTGTCGAAGATCGGGCTGATGCTGTCGTTGGCATGCTCGACGTCATGGCTCAGGGTCGCGACGTCCTGCTTCTGCTGGCCCGGATCACGAATCTCCAGGGTGCCCTCGGAAATCGCCGATGAGGTAGTACCACTGGCGCTGCCGCTGTGGTTGTAGGCAATCAGCGTGCCGCTGGGCATGTTGCTGGTGAAGCCCGTCGAGCCGCTGTTGCCACCGCTGACGCTGGCGCTGGCCATCTGGCTCTTGAACTCGGCCTTGTTCTCGATATCGCTCCAGCCCAGGGTGCCGGTGCTCAGGCGGTTCTTGTCGGCCTCGGCGGTGCTGGCGATGACGCTGCCGTCTAGCTGGGTGTGCTTGCCCACATCGATCTGGTAGCCACCCTTGCCGGCGAACAGCCCGGTCTGCTCCTGCACGCTCTGGTACTTGGAGTGGAGCTTGTTCTGGCTGACGCTGAGGCTGCCGCTCGCGCCCGCGCCAATGATGGCGACGCTCACCCCGCCGCTGACATTGGTCTGCTTGGACTTGTAGTTGTCGGTGTCCTGCAGGCTCTGCAGCGTCAGGTCGCGCCCAACGTCGGCGACGACCTTGTCGGCGTTGACCTGTGCGCCCTTGAGCGTGGTATCCCGCCCGCTGAGCAAGCTGGCCTGGTTCCCGGCATCGAGGGTGGTTTCCGTCCAGGTGGTGCCGTTGCCCTTCTCGTTGCCCGTGCCTTTGTTGGCATTGGCAAAGATGCTCAGGCCGCCGCCGTTCGAGCCGAAACCGATACTGGCGCCGATGGCGCCGCCACTGCTGTTGTTCTTGCCGTCCAGCTTCTGCGTGTTGGCCGCCGCTTCCAGCACGATGTCGCGCTCGGCTTGCAGCGACAGGTCGTTGCCGGCCTTGAGCTTGCTGCCCTGCACACGGATATCGCCGCCGTTGGCGTCACTGCCGTTGCCCTTGGCGACGATGGTCAGGTCGTTGCCGCTGGTCAGGCTGCTGCCCTGGCTGACGGTCTGCTCCTGGGTCTGGCGCGAGCTGGACTTCTGCCCGCCGAGCGAAATGGCGATGCCGACGAACTCGCCGGCGTTCTGCGCGTTCATGCCGCCATTTTCCTGGGCGGCCTGCCAGGCCTGGACACCGGTCAGGCCGGCCTTGATGCCTTGCAGGGCCGAGAGCCGGCTGTCTTCTTCCTTGGTGGCCTGCTTGGTCGTCTGGTAGGCGGTGTCGACGGCACTGCCTACCGTGCCGGACAAGGCCAGGGTCAGGCCGCTGCTTTTGCTCTTGGCGGTCTGCTCGCTGGTGTTGCGGCTTTCGGCCGCGACGATCTCGACGTTCTGTCCGACCAGGGTGATGTCCTTGCCGGCGATGACCTCGGAGCCTTTGACGGCCAGGTTCTTGCCCGCCTCGATGGAGACGTCGCCGAGCACGCTGCCGACCGTGCTGGCCTTGGCGTTCTCGCTCTTGCTGGTGGAGCTGTTCTCCAGGCTGGTCGAACCCAGGGTGAAGCCGATCCCGCCGCTGCTGAGCAGGCCGGACTTCTTCTTCGAACTCGAGTGGCTCTGCTCGAAGGTTTCCGTGGCGCTTTCGATCTGGATGTTGCCCCCGGCCAGCAGGCTCGTGTCATGGGTGGACACGATGTTGCTGCCCGACACGCCGATATCCTGCCCGGCGCGGACCACCACCGTATCGCCGCTGACCGACGATCCCTCCTGGGTGACGGAGCGCGAGCTGTCGATACGGGTCTTCTGGCTGCTCGACAGCCCGGAGCTGCTGGTCTTGGTCTTGCGGTAGTAGCTGTAGTCGCTGTTCTGCTCGGCGACCAGGTTCACATCGCCGCCGGCATAGAGATACGCCTCATTGCCCGCCGTCACCCGGCTGGCGCTCAGGGTCAGGTCATCGCCGGCCTTCAACGCCACGTTGCCGCCCGCCGCCACGCTGCTGGACACCTGCTGGACGTGATCTTCCTGGCTGGTGACCTTCTTGGTCTTGCTCGCCGAATGCTGTTCATTGGCGGCGGACATCAGGTCCAGGTCCCGGGTCGCGGTCATCGCCACGTCACGCTTGGCCTCGATCGCGCTGGCCACCGCGCTGATGTCGCGCCCGGCGCTGACGGTCAGGTCGCGCCCGGCCTGCAGGCTGGCGCCGTGCTGGGTGAGGCTGTAGTCGTTGTAGCGCACGCCGCGATCATTGCTGACCACCTGCTCCACCGAGGTCAGCTTGACGTCGCGCCCGGCCTTGAGACTGGTGTCGACACCGCTCTCGAGCGCGCCGCCGCTGTTGCTCAGGTCGCGCCCGGCGTTGATCGCCAGGTTGTTGGCCGCCTCCACCCGTGCGGCGTTGTCGACGAAGTCGCGTTGCTGGGCGTAGCTGCCGTTGCTGCTCTGGTGCGAGGTGACGGTGCGTTCGTTGATCACATCGCGGCCGGCGCCGAGGCTCACATCGCGCCCGGCGATGATGCCACCGGCCTTGTTCACCAGGTCGTTGCCTGCCAACAGGGCGAGGCGCTCGCCGGCTTGCACCAGGCCGCTGTTGACCAGGTTGTTGCCGGCCTGGGCCGACAGGTTGTGGGTGGCGCGCAGGGTGCCGACGTTGTCGAGGTTCTGCCCGGCGATCAGGTTGACGTCGCTGCCGGCGATCAACGCGCCGTTGGGCGCCAGGCGGTTGTTGGAGTGGGCCAGGTAGAGCACCGGCACCAGCACCTGCTCGCCGTTCACCTCGGCGTTTTCCAGCCAGACGATGTCGTGGGTCAGGGCCGCCACCTGCTCGGATGTCAGGCTCACGCCCACCGCCAAGTTGAGCTGTTGCTTGCTCTTGATGGCGTTGTCCATCAGGTACTTGAACAGCTTCTCGTCGGTGTCCTGGCCGTCGATCAAGCGCTGGCCGGTGCGGGCGACCACGGCCTGCTGCACCAGCTTCTGCTCGTAGAAACCATCGCCCAGGCGCTTGGCGCTCTGGTCGGGGTCATAGCCGAGGTTGGCCAGCAGGTAGTCCGAGCTCATGAACTGCTTGAGGTCGGTGAGCACCGGATTGGTTTCGACCAGGTACTTGTGCGGGTTGCTGCGCACGCTGCTGTCGGGCAGGCCTTGCACGCGCTCGATCGTGATCGGCATTGAGCCTTGGGCGTTGAGCGCCGAGGCCTGATTGATGCCGTCGTTCACCGCCGTGCGGCCGGGCAGCAGCGGGCCGTTGCCGGTGCCCGGCAGTGCCGTGTCGATGGCGCTGGCGTTGCTGGCGTTGCCCGCCTGGGTACGCTCGACGGTGCTCAGCGCGGTGCCGCGGGCACCAGCCTGGGCGGCGTCGACGCTGTCGATGGCGCGGACCGCGACTTGCGGCAGCGGCTGCTGGCGCTGGGCGACGCTCAGGCTGGCGCCGCCCATGGTCCAGCTTTGCGGACCGTTGTTGGCGGGCGCGCTGCCCCCCTCGGTGCTCAGGCGGAACAGGCCGTGCTGCCCAGCGGGCAGGCTGAAGCCAGGCAGCGCCAGCGGGTTGACCTGCTGCTGGGCCAGCTCCGGCGGCAGCTGCTGGTTCAGCGTGACACGGGTGGAGAAGGCCGTGCCGGGCGCGCTGGTGTCGGTGCGCGCGCCACTGCCGATGTAGGCATAGCCCGGTCGCACCACGCTGTTGGTGATGCCATTGCCGGCGGTGACGCTCACCGCGCCGCCGGCCTGCATCACGCCGGCGTAGCTCTGGTCGCCAGCCGCCAGTTGCCTGGTGCTGCCCAGCTGTACCCATTCGCGCTCGGTCATGCCGATGAAGCCGGCCAGCGCGGCTTGCAGGCCGCCCAGGTCGTTGGGGTTGTAGCCGGGGCTATCGATCCAGTACTTGTTGGTGACGTTGTTGGCGGCGTTGTACCAGCCGCCCGCGTTGCGGGTGCGCGCCGACATGAAGATACGGGTGGTCTCGGTCTCGCCGGTCTCCAAGCCGCTGTTGGTCAGGTTGTTGACCGTGGCCACCAGGCTGCCGGCCGCGGCGATGGTGCTGCTGCTGTTGAGCAGGTCGCCGCCGTTGAGCGTGAGGTTACCGCCTGTGGTGATGCTCGACGCGGCGCTGGCTTGCGTGACCTCGAACTTGTCACGCTGGACGATCTCCCAGACGTGGTTGCGCTTGCCGCCACAGTCGCCGGCGTTGTAGCCCTCGATACAGGCGACTTCGCCGATACGGGCGGTGTACACGCCCTTGTTGTCGGTCTTGAGGATCGCCCGCACGTTCTGGATGGTGCTGGCGGCCAGGTTCATCGAACCGTCGCTCTGCAGCGAAGCGGAGCGGTTGACGATGCTGCTGGCCAGGCTGCCTTGGCCGTCACGGTCGATGGTCAGCTTGCCGAGGCTGTACACGTCGGCATAGCTGTTGGTCAGGCTGTCGACGCGCAGGCCCATGTCGGCGCCGCTGAACAGCAGGCCACGGTCGTTGACCAGGGCGCCGGTGGTCAGGGTCAGGTTCTGCGCGGCACCCAGGGTGCCCTGGTTGTTGACGCTGCCGGCGCCGACGCTGAGCCCGGCCGCGGAGGTCAGGCGGCCGGCGTTGTTCAGCAGGCCGGCCACCGACACGCTGCTGGCGGCGCCACCGGCGATGCTGCCGGTGCCGCTGAGGTTGAGTTGCCCGGCGTTCAGGCCGAGGGTGCCGCGACTGCTCAGGCGGCCGTTGCCGTTGTAGCTGCCACCCAGGTCGAGGCTGAGGCTGCCGTCACTGGCGATCAGGCCGTCGTTGCTCCAATTGCCGCCGATGCCGACCAGTGCTTCGCCGGCCAGCAACTGGCCGCTGGCGGTCTGACTGAAGTCGCCGACATTGACCGTCAGGCGCCCGGCCTGGATGACGTTGCTGTTGTGCCAGCTGCCGGCGTTGAGGGTCAGGCCGCCGCGGGTGACGATGCTGCCACCGGCGCCGGTGACGTTGGCGGTGGAGATGTCGAAGGTGCCACGGCCAACATGCAGCAGGCTGCCGCTACCATTGAGGAAGCTGCCGACGCCCAGGCCGAGGTCGGTGTTGGCGGTTTCCAGGGTGCCGTTGCGGTTGTCGAACTGGCCGGCGATCTGCAGGCGGGTGGCGCCGCTGCTGCCGAGTGCGCGAATCTGGCCGGTCTGGTTGTCGAGGCTGGCTGCCGTGATCGCCAGGGTGCTGTCGCTCTCGATGATGCCCAGGCGGTTGTTCAGCGCGCCGCTCAGGCCGAGGTCGATGCGCTGGCCGGCGATCTGGCCGTCGTTGTCGCCGCTGTTGTCGAAGTTGCCGCCACGGACCTGCACCAGCCCCTTGGCGTACAGGCCGCCGTTGCGGTTGTCGAAGTCGGCGGTGGTGACCAGGGCGTCGCCGGCCTGGGCAGCGATGCGCCCACCGTAGTTATCGATGCCGCCCAGGGCCTTGAGCACCAGGGACTGGCCCTGGGTGATGCCGCCCTGGCGGTTGTTGTCGAGGTCGTAGCCGTTCTTCAGCACGCCGCGCAGGTCGGCGTCGAGCGCGCCCTTGAGGCTCGACAGCACGCCGCCGCGGTTGTCCAGGTTGCCAGCGGTGACGACGAGGTTGCCGCCGTCGGCGATGATGCGGCCACTCTGGTTGTCGATATCGCCGCTCACCAGCTTCAGCACGCCCTGCCCCTGCAAGGTGCCCTTGGCGTTGCTCACGGTGGCGGCAGCGACGTCGAGGTCGCCGTTCTGGCTGTAGATCAGGCCATCGGCGTTGTTCTGCAGGGTGCCGTCGATGGCCAGGGTCAGACCTTGCTTGGCCGCCACGGTGCCACGGTTGCTGTTGTCCAGGCTGCCGGCCAGCAGGGTCAGCAGGCCCTGGCTGGCGATCTGGCCACCCTGATTGCTGACCTGGGTGGCGTGGTCGAGACGCAACGGGCCGGCACTGGCCAGCTTGCCGTTGGTGTTGCTCAGCGCGCCGAGCAGGTTCAGCGTCACCGCGCCATTGCCGACCAGGCTGCCGCTGCTGTTGTCCAGGGTGGTGGCATCGAGGTCGATGGCCTGCTGGGCGTTAATGCTGCCCGCGGCATTGCCCAGGGTCATGGCCTCGAGGGTCAGGGCCGCGCCGCTGTCGATCAGACCACCCTGGGCGTTGTTCAACAGGCCGGTGACGGTCAGGTGCTGGCCGGCGGCGCTGGACAGAATGCCACCGGCACTGTTGTCCAGGTTGGCCGCCGTCACGTTCAGTGCCTTGCGGCTGACCAGGGCGCCGCCTGCATTGTTCTGCAGGTCGCCACTGACCCGCGCCTGCAGCGCGCCGTCGCGGCTGGACAAGGTGCCTTGGTAGCGGTTGTCCAGGCTGCCCAGTTCCACATCCAGGCCCTGCCAGCCCGACACCAGGCCGCCCTGGTTGATCAGCCGCTGGGCATTGACGCCCAGCTGGTCATTGCCGATCAGCTTGCCGGCGCTGTTGTCCAGGGTGCGAGCGGTCAGGTCCAGGCGCTGGCCGCTGGCGATCTCGCCGCCGCGGTTGCTCAGGTCACGCAGGTGGCGGATGGTCAGTGGGCCGGCGGTGCTGATCAGGCCGGCGTCGTTGTTCAGGTCGCCGCTGACGCTGCCCAGGTCCAGGGCGATGGCGCCACCCAGCAGCGAACCACCCTGGTTGACGATGGCGCGGCTGGCGAGGGTCAGGGTGCCGTTGGCGTTGATCAGGCCTTGCTGGCTGTTGTTCAGGTTGTCGGCCAGTTGCAGGTCGAGGTCGCCACGGCTGGTCAGGGTGCCGCCGCTGTTGTCCAGGCTGGCGGCGCGGCTGTCGAGGCTCGCGGCGGCGACCAGGCCCTTGATGTTGTTCAGCGCCTGGTCGATGCGCAGGGTCAGGGCCTGGTTGCTCAGCAGCTTGCCGCTGCTGTTGTCCAGGCTGCGCGCGGCCAGGGTGAAGGCCTGGGCCGAGGAAATCTCACCGCCCTGGTTGTTCACCTCGCCGAGTTGCTTGAGCATCAGCAGCGGTGCGTTGATCAAACCCTTGCGGTTGTCCAGCTGCCCATGGTTGAGGTCCAGGGTGAGCGTGCCGTTGCTGAATAGCTGGCCACCTTGCTGGTCGAGGCCGGTGACACTGGCATCGAGCGCGCCTGCGCTGGCGATGCGGCCACCGTCGCGATTGGTCAGCTGGCCGCTGCTCAGGGTCAGGTTGGCGCCACTGCCCAGGCGGCCCTTCTGGCTGTTGTCCAGGCTGGCGGCGGTCACCTCGGCCACGCCCTTGGCACTGATCACGCCTTCACTGCTGTTGTCGATGTGGCCGCCGCGCAGCTTGAGCGCGCCATCGGTGACCAGCTCGCCGCCCTGGTTGCGTACTGCGCCGCCGTGCTCGAGGGTCAGCGCCCCGGCGCTGGAGACGCTGCCGGCACGGTTGTCCAGCTCGCCGCTGGCCAGGCTCAGGGTGCCTTCGGCGCTGATCTGGCCCTGACGATTGTCCAGCGTGCCCTGCAAATCGACCACCAGGGCCTGACGGGTTTGCAGCAGGCCGCTGGTGTTGTCCAGGCTGCCACCGCTCAGGGTCAGGCCAGTCTTGCCCGACAGCAGGCCCTTGCTGCGGTTGATCACCTCGGCGACGGTCAGGCGCAGGTTGCCGTCCGCCAGCACCTTGCCTGCGCCGCTATTGTCCAGGCGCTGGCCTTCGACGGTCACGTTGGCTTGGCTCGACAGCTCGCCGCCGCTGTTGCTCACAGCGCCGACGTTCAGTTGCAGGCCGTGGGTCGCGCTCACCAGGCCGCCCTGACGGTTGTCGAGGCTGGCGCCGGTCAGGCCCAGGGTGTCAGCGCCGACCAGCTGGCCGGCGCGGTTGTCCAGCTTGCCGACCTTGGCCACCACGGCAGTCTTGCCGGACACCAGCCCACGCTGGTTGTCCAGTTCACCGGCCTGCAAGTCCAGGCGTTGGTCGGCGATCAGTGCGCCGTCCTGGTTGAGCAGTTCGCTATCGACGACGATCTGCTGCGTGCCCCGGCTGCTGAGCATGCCCTGGCTGTTGTCCAGGCTGCGGCTGCGCAAGTCGAGGCCGTTGGCCGAAACCAGGCCTTTGAGGTTGTCAAGCGCCTGCTCGACGCGCAGGGTCAGGCCCTGCTGGCCGATCAGCTTGCCGTTGCGGTTGTCCAGGTTGCGCGCGGCCAAGGTGAAGGCCTGGGCGCTGGAGATCTCGCCCTGCTGGTTGTCGACATCGGCCAGTTGCTTGAGCACCAGCAGCGGCGCCGTGATCAGGCCCTTGTGGTTGGTGAGCTGGCCGTGGTTCAGGTCGAGGGTCAGCGCGCTTTTGCTGAACAGCTCGCCCCCTTGCTGGTCGAGCCCGCCGATGCTGGCGACCAGTGCCCGCTCGCTGGCGATCCGGCTGCCCTGGCCGTTGTTGACCTGGCCTGCGCTGAGGTCTAGGCGGTCGCCGCTGACCAGCCGCGCGCCCTGGCCGTTATTGAAACTACCGGTGTCGACCTTGGCCGCGCCCTTGCTGCTGAGCACGCCACCCTGGTCGTTGTCCAGGCGCTGGCTGGCGATGACCAGCCCGGCGTCGGTGGTGACCGAGCCGCCGCGATTGAGCAGTGCGCCGGCGCTGGTCAGGCTCAGGGTGCCGGCACTGGATAGCTTGCCGGTGCTGTTGTCCAGGCTGCCGACCTTGGCGGTCAGCCGCCCTTCGGCGCTGATCAGCCCTTGCAGGTTGTCCAGGGCGTTTTGCAGGTCGATGTCCAGCGCATGGCCTGCGACCAGGCGCCCCTGGCCGTTGTCCAGGTGCTTGCCGACCAGGTTCAGCGTGCCCTTGCCGGACAGCTCGCCCTGGTTGCGGTTGAGCACCTCGGCGACCTGCAGGTCGAGGTCGCTGCCGGCGATCAGCTTGCCGCTGTCGCTGTTGTCGAGCTGGGTACCTTTGACGTTCAGCCCCGCGCCACTGGAGAGTTCCCCGCCACGGTTGTCGACATCGTCCACTTGCACGGTGAGCAGGTGCTTGGCGCCGACCAGGCCGCCCTTGCGGTTATCCAGGCTGGCGCCTTGCAGGGTCAGGTCACCCTCGGCGACGAGTACGCCTTTCTGGTTGACCACCTGGGTCACCTGGGCCACCAGCGCCCGCTGGCTGGAGATGCGCCCGCCGCTGTTGTCCAGGCGAGTGCCGTCCAGGCGCACGGGGCCCACGGCGTTGAGCAGGCCGCCACGGTTGTCCAGTGCGCTGCCATTGAAGCTCAGCGCCGCGAGGCTGTTCAGCAGGCCCTTGTCACGGTTGTCCAGCTGGTCGACGGTGAGCAGCGCCTGCTGGTCCGCGCGCAGTTTGCCGGCGCGGTTGTCCAGTTTGTCGGCGAGCAGGTCGATGGCGCCCTTGGCCGTGATCGAGCCTTGCTGGTTGTCCAGCAGGCCATGGATGCGGGCGTCCAGGCCGGCATCGGTCACCAGGTTGCCACCCTCGCGGTTGTCGAGGCTGGCGGCCTCCAGGTCCACCTTGCCGGCGGAACCGAGGGTGCCGGCGCGGTTGTCCAGGGCGGCGCCGAGGGCGATGCTCAGCGCGCCGTCGCCGGTAACCTGGCCCTTGCGGTTGTCCAGGCTGGCGCCCTTGAGGGTGGTGCCACCGACGCTGGAAATCTCGCCGTTCTGGTTGTCGGTCGCGCCAGCCAGGGTCAGAGAGAGGTCGGCGCGGCTGGTGACGGTGCCGTCATGGTTGTCCAGGCTCGCGGCGCTCACACTGACGCCATTGGCGGAAACCAGGCCGCCGGCGTTGTTCAGCGCCTGATCCAGGTGGACGCTCAGGCCCTGATTGCCGAGCAGCTTGCCGAGGCTGTTATCCAGGCTGCGCGCCACCAGGGCGAAGGCCTGGGCGCTGGAGATCTCGCCCTGGTGGTTATCCACGCTGTCGAGGTTGTTCAGGGTCAGGCGCGGGGCGTTGATCAGGCCGCCCTGGTTGTTCAGGTGGCCCTTGTCGAGGTCCAGGCTCAGCTCGCTGACGCTGGTCAGCCGGCCACCATCACGCTGATCCAACCCGGTGACACTGGCGGTCAGTGCCTGGTTGCTGGCGATGCGCCCCGCCGCGCTGTTGTTCACCTGCCCGGCCTTGAGGTCGAGGGTCCGCAGGCTGGTGATCTGGCCACCACGGTTGTCCACCGCGCCGCTGGCGGTCAGGGCCAGGTGCTGGTCGGCGGTGAGGGTACCGGCCACGTTGTCCAAACGGGTGACCTGCGCGGTCACCTTGCCCTGGCTGGAAAGTTCGCCGCCGCTGTTGTCCAGCTGGGCGACGCGGGCATCGACCGCCGTGTCTCCCTTGATCAGGCCTCCCTGGCCATTGCGCGCCTGGCCGGCCTGCAAATCGATCTGGCCGGCGCTGAGCAAGCGGCCCTTGGCGCGGTTGTCCAGGGTGTCGGCGCTGGCCGTCAGCTGGCGCTGCGCGCTCAGGGTGCCGCCCTGGTTGTCCAGGGTCTGGCTGGCGGTGACACTGAGATCGCGGCTGGCCACCACGCTCTGGCCACGGTTGTCGACCTGCCGCGCGCTCAGGCGCACATCGCCATTGCCGTTGCGGCTGTTGTCGGCGTTGACCCCGGCTTCGACGATGCCGTGGTTGGTCAGGCGGCCACCGCTGTCGAGGCTGATGCGCTCGGCGGCGACAAGGTTCTTGCGGTTGTCCAGGTCGCCCTGGGTCTTCACCTCCAGCCGCGTGCCGGCGTATACCGCGCCCTGGGCATCGAGCTGGCCGGCATTGATCACCACCGCGCCCTTGGCGGCGGTGGCGTCGGCCATGCGCAGCTGGCCGTTGGCGTCGAGCTGGATATCGCCGCCGCTGGCGATCATCTGGCCGTCGAGCTTGACCCCGACCCCGGCCTCGGTGCCCACCAAGGTGATGGCGCCCGCGTACATGCCGCCCAGCGCCGAGGAATCGATGGCCAGCTGCGGCGCATCCGCCGGGTTGGCGGCTCGCGCGCTGGCCTTGAGGGTCTGGGCATCGACATCGTTGGCGCCGGTGACCATCGTCAGATGGCGGGCCTGGATCTGTGCGTTGATCTTGGCGCTGCGGGTGATGATCTCGAACTGGTCGATGTTGCTGGCGTTGAGCCCCGCGCCTTCGATGGCGACACTGCCCTGCTCCACCTGGTAACGCTGCAGCTGGCCGTTCTCGACCACCGGTTTGCCGGTGGTCAGGGTCGCCCGTGGCGTGTTGATGAAGCCGCAACCATTGCAGGTAACGCCATACGGGTTGGCGACGATGACATGCGCCGAGCGCCCCGCGACCTCGGTATAGCCCTTGAGCTGGCTGGGGTTGGCGCCGTTGACCTCGTTGAGGATGACATTGGCCGAGCGCCCGCCCAGGTTGCTGTTGCCCAGGATGATCCCGCCCAGCTGGGTGGACTGGGTGCGGTCGGTGGCGTTGTTGAGGATCAGGCCCTGCTGGCCGACGTTGTAGTCGCTGAACTTGTTATGCGACAGCCCCGCGTCGCTGGGCGTGGCGATGTTGACGATAGGCACGCCGTTGCCGGCCTGGCCGAGGCCGGTGTTGCTGCCGTTGACGACGATGCCGTCGGCCATCGCCACCAGCGGCTGCCAGAACATCATGTTGGCCAGCATGAACGCCAGTCCGCGCTTGGACAGGCCCCAGAAGGACTCACGGGATTGCAGGGCAGCCGAAGGCTGGCGAGCCAGGAAGGCGAACTGACGAACATCCATGTCGGGCATCTCGGGTTGAAAGCGGTGTTAAAGGAAAAAGTCCAGGCGGAAGTAGACCGGCGTCTCGCGCTCGGTCAGCGCGTCGGGGCGCTCCAGGGAATGGGCGAAGGTCACGCTGGCGGACAGGTTGCGCCCACGGGCGAACAGCTCGGCCGAGTGACTGGACACCCGCCCGTGCTGCTCGCCGCTGTAGCGGTCGTGGCGAATGGCGCCGACGTCATAGCCCAGGCCCAGGCCGTACTCAGCGAGCACCGGCCGCAGCCAGTCCCAGGCCACCTGGCGGCTCCAGCGCAGGTCGTTGCGCCAGTAGTAGCCGCTGTCGCCGTTCAGGCTCTGGTCCTTGTAGCCACGGATCGAGGACTGGCTACCCAGGCTCATGCGCTGGGGACTGAACAGCCGGTCTTCGCTGCGCTGGCCGGTGACCAGGCTGCTGAATACCAGCGACTCGCCCAGCACCTTGAACGGCTGCAGATAGCTGACGGTGGCGGTGTACTTGCGGTAGCGGGCGTTGGGCAGGCGATTGCCGAAGGCGTCGCGCTCCTGCTCGCGCTGGGCATCGAAGGCACCGATGCCGTCCTGCAGGCCGAGGTCGACGTTGACGAAGGCGCCGCCGATACGCCGGCCGTGGTTGATGCCGAACTGGGCTTCGCTGAGGCGGTTGCTGCTGTTGCTCAGCTTGCTGTCTTCGATGTAGTTGTTGGTGCGCAGGTAGCTCATGCCGGCGTTGAGCGAGGTCTTGCTGACCGAGTCGCGGTGAACCACGCGCTCGAGCCGTAACTGATGATTCTGGCTATCGCCGTTCTGCTTGAAGCTGTAGTCCGCCGCCTCGGCCAGGGAGCGGTATTCGCTCTGGCTGTAGCTGTAGCTGAGGTTCCACCAGCCAAACGGCAGGTTGTAGTAGAGCGCGGCATTGCGCGAGGTCTTCTGGTGGTCGCTGATGGCGTCATGGCCGCCGCGCAGCACCAGTTGGTCGGCCAGGCCCAGCGGGCTGTCCCATTCCAGCGAGCTGCCCCACTGCTGCTCGCCGGTGCTTTTCTGGCCGTCGTTGCTGCGCGACAAACCCACTCGCCAGGGCTTTTGCGGGGCGTTGGCGACCACCACCTCGCTGCCGCCCACGGCCTTGCCCGGGGTCAGCTGCATGCGCGCCTGGTTGGAGGGCAGCCGGTTGAGCTGGTCGACCATCTGCTCGATCTCGCGCAGGTCGAGCAGGTCGCCCGCACGTCCAGGGAACGCCATGTCCAGTTCGCGGGCGCTGAGCTTGCTGCCTTCGCCGGCCTTGAGGCCTTCGAGACGGCCCTCGACCACCAGCACCTGCAGGTGGCCACTGGACAGGTCCTGTTGCGGCAGATAGGCGCGGCTGGTGACCAGGCCCTTCTGGATGTAGCGATCGGTAATGGTCTTGAGCAGCTCATTGAGCTGGGCGACCCCCAGGCACTGCCCGATATAGGGGGCGAGCAGGCTTTGACGTTCAGCGGCCGACAGCGCGTCGGCGCCCTTGAGCTCGATGTCCTTGATCGGGAAGCAACGGCTATCGGTCGGGGCCTCGGGGGCCGCAGGGGTGGCGCGCTCGCCGGGCAGATCCTTGAGCTCCTGCAGGCGCCGCTGCTGCTCTTCGAGCAGGCGATTCTGCCGATCGCGGATCAGGTCCTGATCGCCGGGATTGTTGAAGGGCGCGGCGATCGCCGAGTCCAGCGCAGCAGCCAGGCAAAGGCCTGTCAGCACGGCACGCAAGCGGGTGCCGAGAGAGGAGAGATACATGTTCGATCCTTCGAAATCGCAGGGCAGCGGGGAGCGCGCGCGATGCTAAGTAGCCACTATCCTTGCAGTCAATCAAACACCGACCAACGAACATGAAACTTTGTATCCACTTGCATGCAAGCGCCAAGTTTGCGTTTCGCAGGTGGTGGGTTGCAGAGGGAAATACTGCATCAGGTAATGAAGGCGCCGCCGTTCGACCCGCTTTGTCTAAAGTGAAGCCGAGCGACGATCCGAGGCGACCATGACCCGTGCCCTCCCCACCATCCCCCGCAGTGTCTGGGCCTTGGGCTTCGTCTCGCTGCTCATGGACATCTCCTCGGAGATGATCCACGCCCTGCTGCCCCTGTACATGGTCGGCGTGCTCGGCACCTCGGTCCTGGCCGTGGGCCTGATCGAGGGCATCGCCGAGGCGACGGCGGCAATCACCAAGGCGTTCTCCGGCGCGCTCAGCGACCGCCTGGGCAAGCGCAAGCTGCTGACCGTGATCGGCTATGGCCTGGCTGCGTTGACCAAGCCGGTATTTCCCCTGGCCCCGGGGTTGGAGTGGCTGACCACGGCGCGCTTCGTCGACCGTCTGGGCAAGGGTATTCGCGGCGCGCCACGGGATGCGCTGATCGCCGACATCACCCCGGCCGAACTGCGCGGCGCCGCCTTTGGCCTGCGCCAGGCGCTGGACACGGTCGGCGCCTTTCTCGGGCCGTTGCTGGCGATCCTGTTGATGTGGCTGACGGCCAGCCATTTCCAGACGGTGTTCTGGGTGGCGGTGGTTCCGGCATTCATGGCGCTCTACGTGCTGGTCGCCTGCGTTCGCGAGCCCGAAAAACCTGCTGCGCTCAGCGCAGTGGCTGCACCTTTGGCATTTCGCGAGCTGGCCCGGCTGGGCAACCGCTACTGGCGCCTGCTCATGCTCGCCACGCTGTTCACCCTGGCGCGGTTCAGCGAAGCCTTCTTGTTACTGCGCGGCCAGGCACTGGGCCTTCCAGACATGTGGGCGCCCGCGGTGCTGGTGCTGATGTCGCTGACCTATGCCCTGTCGGCCTACCCCGCCGGGGCGCTGTCCGACCGGATCGGTCGGCGCGGCGTGCTGACGGCCGGCCTGGCCTTGCTGGTGCTGGCCGACCTGGCGCTCGCCTGGCTGCCCGGTAATGTCGGGCTGGTACTTGGCGTGGGACTGTGGGGGCTGCACCTGGGTTTTACCCAGGGTGTGTTCAGCGCATTGATCGCCGACTGCACGCCCTCCGATCGGCGGGGGACGGCGTTCGGGCTGTTCAACCTGGTGACCGGGGTGGCGCTGCTGGCGGCCAGTGTGCTGGCCGGTGGCCTGTGGGACTGGGTGGGGTACCAGGCGACATTTCTGGTGGGAGCCGCTTTCGCGTTCGTCACGCTGGCAGGGCTGTGGCTGACCCGGCGCTCATGATTCAGCTCGCCCCTGTGGGAGCGGGTTCACCCGCGAATGCGGCGGTGCATTCATTGATGCCTTCGCGGGTAAACCCGCTCCCACAGCGTCGAAGACGACGTCAGGCCGGTGTCTCTACCGCCGGCTGCTGCTCCAACAGCGACCATCCGCCCTGCCCGTCCACTTCCAGGCGATGGGAGTGGAACCCCGCCAGGGTGCTGCGATGCCCGACACTGACCAGCAAGGTCGTCGGCAGCTCCGTGCGCAGCAGCGAATACAGCGCATGTTCCAGCCCTTCGTCCATGGCCGAGGTGGACTCGTCGAGGAACACCACCTGCGGCCGATTGAATAGCACCCGGGCGAAGGCCAGACGCTGCTGTTCGCCCAGTGACAGGATCCGCGACCAGTCGCGCGGCTCGTCCAGGCGCTCGGCCAGGTGCGCCAGGTTGACCTGGCGCAAGGCCTGCTGCATGCGTGCGGCATCGGCTGGCTCGCCCTGCGCCGGATAGGCGATGGCGGTGCGCAGGTCGCCCAGTGGCAGGTACGGGCGTTGCGAGAGGAACAGCGCCTGCGTGCCCAATGGCCGCCGGACTTCACCCTCGGCATACGGCCACAGGCCCGCCAGGGCACGCAGCAAGGTGGTCTTGCCACTGCCCGAAGGCCCTCTGATCAACAGCGCCTGGCCGCTGTGCAGGTTCAGCGCCAGATCCTTGATCAGCGCATGGCCGTCGGGACGCAATACCTGCAACCCGTCGATCGCCAGTGCATGGGCCTGTTCCACGCTGGCCACCCGGGGCAGCGCGCTGGCCTGCTGATTGGCATCGAGAAAGCCAGTCAGACGGTCGAGGGTGGCGCGGTACTGGGCGAAGGTGTCATAGGACTCGCGAAAGAACGACAGCGAATCCTGCACCTGGCCGAACGCCTGGGCCGTCTGCATCACATCACCGAGCTTGATCGCGCCACTGAAGAAGCGCGGCGCCTGGAGAATGAACGGAAACACCACCGCTACCTGGCTGACCCCGAGGTTGAAGCCACTGAACTTCAGGTTCCGGAACACCAGCGCCCAGGCGTTGCCGATCAGCGCGAAGAAGCGCCCGAGCAAGGTACCGCGCTCCACCTGCGCGCCCTGGTAGAACGCGATGTTCTCGGCGTTCTCGCGCAGACGCATCAGGGCGTAGCGGAAGTTGGCGGTGAGTTTTTCGTTGAGAAAGTTCAGGCGGATCAACGGTTGCCCGAGGCGGAAGGCGATCCAGGTGGCGACCAGCACGTAGATGTAGACAGCGAACACCATCGCCCGTGGGACTTCGATACCCGCCACCTCCAGCGGCGCCGACAGCCCCCAGAGTATGCCGGTGAACGCCACCAGCGACACCACCGCGCTCACGGCGCCCAGCGCCAGGGACACGGAGCCGGTGACGAAGGCGTTCACGTCCAGCTCGATGCGCTGGTCGGGGTTGTCCACCAGCTCGGCGAGGAACTGCCCGCGGTAGTAGGCATCGCCGTGCATCCAGTCGGCAGTCAGGCGCTCGGTGAGCCAGACCCGCCAGTGGATGTTGAAGGCCTGGGTCACGTAGAAGGCGAACAGCGAGCGCAGCACATGAATGCTCGCCAGCACCGCGAACACCCCGAGCAGGTACCAGAACGCCGTCTGGTCCAAGCCTTGCAGGGCGCTGTAGAAGCCGTTGTACCAGAACGAGAACAGCACGTTCAGGCGCACCGCGAACAGCGTCAGCACCAGCAGCAGAGCGAAGACCAACACCGGGCGCCAACTGCGCCGCCAACTGAAGTAGGGCCCGGCCAACTGCCAGAACTGCGCGCCCCAGCGGGTACAGCGCACCGCCAGCACGGCAATGGCGGTGAAGCAGACGAGGGTGATCAGCGAGGCGATTGCCAGCCAGCTCAGGCTCTCTTGCAGGGCCTGGTGCCAGTTCATGTCCATGGTGGGATTCCGTGACAGTGTTTTCGCGAGCGTAGCATCGGCTTGAGAATAGCCTCACGAACATGACGGACATTTCATCTTCAGCTTGTGCCGCCCTGTTCGCGGGTAAACCCGCTCCCACAGGCTGCGGTATCGATCAACCTGCAGGAGCGGGCTTGCCCGCGAAAGGGCCGGCACGGTGATCTAAGTCAACGCCTCCCGTACCTTCGAATCCAGCCCCTCTCCCCCATGGGCCTCGACCCACGCCCCCAGTTGCCGGCGCATGGCCGGCGTCCAGAAGTTCTGCAGGTGCAGGCGCACCCCCTGCACCGCCTTTTCCCGGTCCGGCTCGCTGTCGAAGTAGTGGGCGATCTGGTTGGCCATCTTGACCAGGTTGTCGTTGCTCATCGATGCACCTGCGCCTTTTCCGCCTGACGACGCTCGCTGAGCAGCCGCTGTTGTTCATCACTGAAGCGCTGGTAGCGCCGCTGCCACTCCGACGGCTGGAACACCTTCACCACCTCCACCGCGGTGACCTTGTATTCCGGGCAGTTGGTGGCCCAGTCGGAGTTGTCGGTGGTGATCACGTTGGCCCCCGACTCGGGGAAGTGGAAGGTGGTGTACACCACGCCCGGCGCCACCCGGCCACTGACCTTGGCGCGCAGCACGCTCTGCCCGGAGCGACTGCCGATGCCGACCCAGTCGCCGTCGACGATGCCCCGTCCTTCGGCATCGCTGGGGTGGATCTCCAGACGGTCCTCGTCATGCCAGGCGACGTTGCCGGTGCGCCGGGTCTGGGCGCCGACGTTGTACTGGCTGAGGATGCGCCCGGTGGTCAGCAGCAGCGGATAGCGGCTGTTGACCTTCTCGTCGGTGGGCACGTAGCCGGTGAGCATGAAGCGCCCCTTGCCGCGCACGAACTGGTCGATGTGCATGGTCGGCGTGCCATCGGGCGCGCTGTCGTTGCACGGCCACTGCAGGCTGCCATGGCGGTCGAGTTCGGCATAGCTGACCCGACGGAAGCTCGGGGTCAGGCGGGCGATCTCATCCATGATCTGCGAGGGATGCCGATAGTCCATGGGGTAGCCCAATGCCTTGGCCAGCGCCACGGTGGCCTCCCAGTCGGCCTTGCCGGCCAGCGGCTCCATGACCTTGCGTACCCGCGAGATGCGCCGCTCGGCGTTGGTGAAGGTGCCGTCCTTCTCCAGGAACGAGCTGCCCGGCAGGAACACATGGGCGAACTTGGCCGTCTCGTTGAGGAAGATGTCCTGCACCACCACGCATTCCATCGCCAGCAAGGCGGCGGTGACGTGCTGGGTGTTGGGGTCGCTCTGGGCGATGTCCTCGCCCTGGCAGTACAGCGCCTTGAAACTGCCGTCCAGCGCGGCTTCGAACATGTTGGGGATGCGCAAGCCCGGGTCGGGTTGCAGGGTCACACCCCAGGCCTGTTCGAACTCGGCGCGCACGCTTTCGTTGGAGATATGCCGGTAGCCGGGCAACTCGTGGGGGAAAGAGCCCATGTCGCAGGAGCCCTGCACGTTGTTCTGCCCGCGCAGCGGGTTCACCCCCACGCCTTCACGGCCGATGTTGCCGGTGGCCATGGCCAGGTTGGCGATACCCATCACCGCCGTGCTGCCCTGGCTGTGCTCGGTGACGCCCAGGCCGTAGTAGATCGCCGCGTTGCCGCCGGTGGCGTACAGCCGGGCGGCGGCGCGGATCTGTTCGGCAGGCACACCGCACACCGGGCCTAGCACCTCGGGCGCGTTGTCGGGCTGGGCGACGAAATCGCGCCAGCGGGCGAAATCCTCGGGCTCGCAGCGGGCGTCGACGAAGCGCTGGTCGAGCAGGCCCTCGGTGACGATCACATGGGCCAGGGCGTTGAGCATCGCCACGTTGGTCCCTGGACGCAGCTGCAGGTGCAGCTCGGCGCGGGCATGGGGCGAATCGACCAGGTCGATGCGCCGTGGGTCGATGACGATCAGCCGGGCGCCCTGGCGCAGGCGGCGCTTGAGCTGCGAACCGAACACCGGGTGCGCATCGGTGGGGTTGGCGCCGATCACCAGGACCACGTCGGCCTGCATCACCGAGTCGAAGCTCTGGGTGCCGGCTGACTCGCCCAAGGTCTGCTTGAGGCCATAGCCGGTCGGTGAATGACAGACCCGCGCACAGGTGTCGACGTTGTTGTTGCCAAACGCTGTGCGCACCAGCTTCTGTACCAGGTACGCCTCTTCGTTGGTGCAGCGGCTGGAGGTGATGCCACCGATCGAATCACGCCCGTACTTGAGCTGGATACGCCGGAACTCGCTGGCGGCATAGGTGACAGCCTCGTCCCAGCTGACCTCTTGCCAGGGGTCTTCAAGGCGCTTGCGGATCATCGGCCTGGTGATGCGGTCCGGGTGCGTCGCATAACCCCACGCGAACCGGCCCTTGACGCAGGCATGGCCATGGTTGGCGCCGCCCTGCTTGTCCGGGACCATGCGCACCAGCTGATCGCCCTTCATTTCGGCACGGAACGAACAGCCCACGCCACAGTAGGCGCAGGTCGTGATCACCGCCCGTTCGGGCTGACCGAGCTGGACCAGGCTCTTCTCGCTCAAGGTGGCGGTAGGACAGGCCTGCACGCAGGCGCCGCAAGACACGCATTCGGAGCTGAGGAAGTCGTCGCCCCCAGCCGCCGCTACCCGCGAATCGAAACCGCGCCCAGTGATGGTCAGGGCGAAGGTACCTTGAATCTCTTCGCACGCCCGGACGCAGCGGCTGCAGACGATGCACTTGCTCGGCTCGTAGTCGAAGTACGGGTTGGAGACGTCCTTGGTTTCGCCCAGGTGGTTGTCACCCTCGTAGCCATAGCGCACCTCACGCAGGCCGACCTGGCCGGCGACGGTCTGCAGCTCGCAGTTGCCATTGGCCGAGCAGGTCAGGCAGTCCAGTGGATGGTCGGAGATGTAAAGCTCCATCACGTTGCGCCGCAGGTCGGCCAGGCGCGGCGTCTGCGTGCGTACCACCATGCCCTCGCTGACCGGCGTGGTGCATGAAGCCGGGTAGCCGCGCATGCCATCGATCTCGACCATGCACATGCGACAGGAGCCGAAGGCTTCGAGACTGTCGGTGGCGCACAGTTTGGGAATGCTGGTGCCGAGCAAGGCGGCGGCGCGCATCACCGAGGTGCCAGCGGGCACGCTGATCGAGCGGCCATCGATGAGCAGGCTCACCTGCACATCGCCGACTCGCTCAGGCGTGCCCAGGTCGATATCGCTACGGGGATCGAAGTAGTTGATCATTGCGCGGCCTCCAGGCCGAAATCGGCGGGGAAGTGCTTGAGGGCGCTGACCACGGGGTACGGGGTCATCCCGCCCATGGCGCACAACGAGCCGTACTGCATGGTGTCGCACAAATCGCGCAGCAGGCCGGCCTGGCTTTCGCGGTAGGCCGGGTCGGTGCTGGCGATCAGCCGGTCGACCACCTCCACGCCACGAGTCGAACCGATTCGGCACGGGGTGCACTTGCCGCAGGACTCCTCGGCACAGAACTGCAGGGCGAAGCGGGCCATGCCGGCCATGTTCAGGGTGTCGTCAGCCAGTACCACACCGCCGTGGCCAAGCATCGCGCCCAGGGCGGCGAAGGCCTCGTAGTCCAGCGGTGTATCGAATTGCTCGGGCGGTACCCAGGCCCCCAGAGGGCCACCAACCTGCACCGCCTTGATCGGCCGGCCGCTGGCGGTGCCGCCCCCGTAGCCTTCCACCAGCTCGCGCAGGGTCAGGCCGAAGGCCCGCTCCACCAGCCCGCCATGACGGACATTGCCGGCCAGCTGGAACGGCAAGGTGCCCAGCGAGCGGCCCATGCCGAAGTCGCGGTAGAACGCCGCGCCCTTGGCCAGGATGATCGGCACCGACGCCAGGGTGAGCACGTTGTGCACCAGGGTCGGCTGGCCGAACAGGCCTTCGAGCGCGGGCAACGGCGGCTTGGCGCGGACGATTCCACGCTTGCCCTCGAGCGATTCGAGCAACGCGGTTTCCTCGCCGCAGATATAGGCCCCGGCGCCCACCCGCACCTGCAGATCGAAAGCCACGCCGCTGCCGGCGACATCCAGGTAACCCGCCTCGCGCGCCAGCAGGATGGCTTCGTTCAAGGTACGAACGGCGTCCGGGTACTCCGAGCGCACATAGATGTAGCCCTTGCTGGCCCCCACCGCGAGGCCGGCGATGATCATGCCTTCGATCAGCAGGAACGGGTCGCCCTCCATCAGCATGCGATCGGCGAAAGTGCCGGAGTCGCCTTCGTCGGCGTTGCACACCACGTATTTCTGTCCGGCCTGTGCCTGGCGTACGGTGCGCCACTTGATGCCCGCCGGGAAGGCCGCGCCGCCACGACCGCGCAGGCCGGAATCGAGCACGGCGGCGACCACCTCGTCGCCATCGAGCAATGTGGCTTGGCGCAGGCCCTCGAAGCCGCCGTAGGCGTGGTAGTCATCCAGCGACAGTGGCCGGGTGACGCCCGCGCGGGCGAACAGCAGGCGCTGCTGGGTCTTCAGGTAGGGAATCTGCTCTACCGGCCCCAGCGCCAGGGGGTGGGCACCCGGCTCGGCCACCAGGGCATCGAGCAAGCCGGGCACGTCCTCGGGCATCACCGGCCCAAAGCCCAGGCGGCCCTGCGCGGTTTCCAGCTCCAGCAACGGCTCCAGCCAGTACAGGCCGCGGGCACTGGTGCGCTTGATGCGCAGCGGCAAGCGCCGCTGCTCGGCTTCCCGGGCCAACGCCTCGGCCACCTGATCGGCGCCGACCGCGCGGGCCAGCGAATCGCAGGAAATGCACAAGTTCAGCATGCCTTGGCCTCCGTGCGGCAGCCGGCCACCAGCGCTCGCAGGCGTTCGGGGGTGATCCGGGCGTACAGTTGGCCATCGAGTTCGAGTGCCGGCGAGCAGGCGCAGGCGCCCAGGCAATAGACCGGGCGCACATCGAGCGCACCGTCTTCGGTGCTACCGTGATCGCTCAACCCCAGTTCTTCGCGCAGCTGCGCAGCCAACGCCTCGGCGCCACGGCTCTGGCAGGATTCAGCGCGACACAGGCGCAGGCTGTGGCGGGCCGGTGGCGTGGTACGAAAATCGTGGTAGAAGCTGATCACCCCACGCACCTCGGCCAGGCTGAGGTTCAGGGCATGGGCAATTTCGGCGACGGCCATCTCGGGAATGTAGCCGGCGCCGGCCTGGATGGCGTGCAGGATCGGCAACAGGGCACCGGGAGTGTCCTGCTCACGGGCAAGGACGCGCTTGATCAACGGCAGGTGGTTCAAGTCATCAGGCATACAGCGGACCTCGGCATCCCGGGGCGGCCCGAATCGCGGGCGGCTGTCCGGCGGTGTTCAGCTGCGGTGCCCCGGCCCGGTCACGGTGGCGGCAGGCCAGGCACCCTCCTTGTCCGTGGCCATGCGTCTAGCTGCGCTCGGTCCACGGGCATCCTCAGAGCATGGCAGCTATTGCGCGAGAGGGTTGCGCACGGACGACCCGGCGCGTCCTGAAACCGACCATCGCCGACCGGGACAATGAGCGCCTAGACCGCCAACGCGCGCTGCTCGACAAGCGCCCCCGGCATCATCCGCGCCAGGTCTTCGGCCAAACGCCCACCCGCCTCCTGCAAAGCCGCTGGCGGCATCGCCGGCAGGCTCTCGAGCACGAACCACATCTGCCGCGCCTGGGCATCCAGCCGCGTACGCACACCCTGGCGCCAGTTCCAGCGCCGGCAGGTGACGCCCACCTCATCACGCCACACCACCTCCCCGGCCAGCGGTGCCTCATGGATCAACGCGCCATCCTTGAAGGTATCGAACTGCTCGCTACCTTCGGCGACCACCAACCGCGGCGCACCCACGTAGGCCTCCAGGTTCTCGCCTCCGACCGGGATCGCGTACGCCAGGCTGATGGCGTTGTACAGGTCCACCACCGGGTCGATGGCCGGCAACAGGCCATCGCGCAACACCCGCTTGCGCAAGGCTTGCGCGGAGCAAGGCGTGCGCTGGGGCTTGGCGCCAAAGCCGCTGAATACGTCGGCCCAGGCCTGCAGATGGGCTGGCGCCCAGGCCGGCTGCCCGGCCAGCACCGCCTGGCAAGCACTGGCCAGGGCCTGACTGGCGACTTCAGGATGACGGATCGGCGCAGCCTGCACCGTGATGCTCAGTGCCCGAAAACCAGGGGCTAGAGCTTTGATCGCAGGGTCGATGGAAGGCATTGCAAGTAGCATCGGACATCTCGCACAAGCGGAAAAGGCCCCCATGCTGACTGCCGCGCCCGTTGAGGAAAAGTGATATCTCCTTACGCTACATAAGCTCAACTGATGCCGATCCACCGAAGCATGCGCCGCTCAATCCTCTATCCCGCCACCCGCGCCAACCGCTGCAACGCGTCGATCACCTGCGGGTCGCGTGCCTCGAGCACATCCGCCTGGATCCGAGCGATCACCGCCTTGAGCAGCTCGGTCTGGCTCATGTGGGTTTGCCGCAGCAATGCCAGGAAGTCCTCGGCCATGTGCGGGTTGACCTTCATCGACAGTCGCCGGGTCGCCGCCGATGCCGGCAGGCCCCGCTGGCTCCGCTGCGTCTCGAGGGCCCGCATGAAGGATTCGTGGGCCGGCTGCAGTCCCTCGCCTTGGCGAGCCTGCACCAGCCATTGGAAGTAATGGGCAAGGAACAGCTTGCGCAGGTGCGCCCCCGCCTCGCTGCTGACCGCATGCATCGCGGCGTCCAGCACGTCAAGATAGACCGCCGGCAGCCGGGCTTCGATGGACTTGAGCTGCTGCTTGCGCGCCTCGCGGATCGCCGGCGTGGATTGCGGCGGGATGGCCACCACGGTGTCGCAGCCGTCGCACACCCCCACCAGGATGTCTCGCGCCACGCCCTGGCCGTCGCTGAACGGCACGTCGCGCCGGGTGTAGTGCATGGCGACCAGCGCCTGGCAGTGTTCGCACAGGGCCTGGTCGGTATCGCCTTCGAACAGGATCTTCATGGTCAAGGTACTCACTGGTGAACGCTGAGGAACCACGTCCGTGGCTCGATGAAATAGAACTTGATGTACCAGCCGTGGCGCTTGAGCACGTGGACCTCGATGGCCGGCACGGCATGATGCGGGCTGCTGTAATGACTGCCGTTGCAGACGCGGACGATGTCGATGACCTCGTCCGCGCTCACCGCCCCGAGGGCCAGCAGGTTCTTGACTTCGATATCACCCCGCGACACGTGCAGGTAGCTCCCGGATTCGAGCGCGGCGATGACCGCGCAGCTGACTGCCTTGAAGCCCTTTGGCATGATTCCTCCCTGGAATTACGAAAATCATCGTACATATCTCCGACCAAATCCACCCTTGCATTCGACTCAGCCGACCAGCGGCGTCGTCCTCGCTTGGAAGAACGGATAACCGCTGGAAATGAACTATGGCTGGGTGGTTGAAGACACGTCGGGTAGGTGTGTAACCGGTGCTTTCGAGGCTTTACCGGGTGTGACAGGAACCGGCGACCCGTCACGTCAGCGCGATACAGGGTTGTCGTTACATATGAAAATACATATATTCGGATATCCGAATATACAGGGTGTCACCATGCTCACGCCTCCCGAGCTCTTCAAGAGCCTGTCCGACGAGACCCGCGCCCGCGCCACGCTGCTGATCGCCAGCCTGGGCGAGCTGTGTGTCTGTGAACTGATGTGCGCCCTGGACGACAGCCAGCCGAAGATCAGCCGCCACCTGGCGCAATTGCGCAGCAGTGGTCTGCTACTCGATCGGCGCCAGGGCCAGTGGGTGTATTACCGCCTCAATCCGCAGTTGCCCGCCTGGGTGCACGAGATGCTGCAGCTGACCTTGCAAGCCAACACCGAGTGGCTACAGGACAATGTCACCCGCCTGCAGCGCATGAATGACCGTCCCGTGCGCGCAGCCGCCTGCTGCTGACCGTCCAACGAGCGAGCCCCCCGATGCTAGTCTCCGCCGCTGTCTTCTTCTTCACGCTGATCCTGGTCATCTGGCAGCCCAGGGGCCTGGGCGTCGGCTGGAGCGCTTCGCTAGGCGCGATCATCGCCCTGGCGGTGGGCGCGGTTTCCCTGGGCGATATCCCCACCGTATGGGCCATCGTGTGGAACGCCACCGCCACCTTCATCGCCGTCATCATCATCAGCCTGCTGCTGGACGAGGCCGGCTTCTTCGAATGGTGCGCCCTGCACGTGGCGCGCTGGGCCAAGGGTAGCGGCTACCGCCTGTTCGCCTTCACCGTGCTGCTGGGCGCCGCCGTCTCGGCACTGTTCGCCAACGATGGCGCGGCGCTGATCCTCACTCCTATCGTCATGTCGATGCTGATCGCCTTGCGCTTCTCGCCCGCGACGACGCTGGCATTCGTCATGGCCGCAGGCTTCATCGCCGACACCGCCAGCTTGCCGTTGGTGGTTTCCAACCTGGTGAACATCGTTTCGGCCGACTACTTCAAGCTGGGGTTCGCCGAGTACGCCGTGGTGATGGTGCCGGTCAACCTGGCCAGCGTCGCCGCGACCCTGCTGGTGCTGTTCCTGTTCTTTCGCCGCGACCTGCCACGGCGCTACGACCTCGCGGCGCTGAAGGCGCCGAAAGCGGCGATCCACGACCACGCGACCTTCGTCGTTGGCTGGTGGACCTTGCTGGTTCTGCTGGTCGGCCTGTTCCTGCTGGAGCCGCTGGGCGTGCCGATCAGCGTGGTGGCGGCGGTGTGTGCGGCCATGCTCTTCACAGTCGCGGCACGCGGCCACCGGATCTCCACCCGCCGCGTGCTGCGCGAGGCGCCCTGGCAGATCGTGATCTTTTCCCTGGGCATGTACCTGGTGGTGTACGGCCTGAAGAACGCCGGGCTCACCGATTTGCTCAGCCAATTGCTCGACCGGCTGGCCGACCACGGCCTGTGGAGCGCCACGCTTGGCACCGGGCTGCTCTCGGCGCTGCTGTCGTCGGTGATGAACAACCTGCCCAGCGTGCTGGTGGGCGCGCTGTCGATCCAGGCTAGCGGCGCCGAGGGGTTGATTCGCGAAGCGATGATCTATGCCAACGTCATCGGCTGCGACCTCGGCCCGAAGATAACCCCGATCGGCAGCCTGGCCACCCTGCTCTGGCTGCACGTCCTGGAACGCAAGGGCGTACGAATCACCTGGGGGTACTACTTCAAGGTCGGCATCGTCCTGACCCTGCCCGTGCTGCTGATCACCCTTTCGGCGCTGGCGCTACGCCTGAGCCTGTGAAACCGCCCCGACGCGAGGAGCCTTCCATGCGAGTCCTGTTCATGTGCACGGCCAACAGTTGCCGCAGCATTCTCAGCGAAGCCCTGTTCAACCACATGGCGCCCCCAGGGTTCGAGGGCGTCAGCGCCGGCAGCTTCCCCAAGGGGCAGGTGTTGCCGCGCAGCCTCGTCACCTTGCAACGGGCCGGGATCGCCACCGACGGCCTGAGCAGCAAAGGCAACGACGCCTTCGAGGACAACCCGCCGGACATCGTCATCACTGTCTGTGACAAGGCTGCCGGCGAGGCCTGCCCGGTCTATTTCGGCCCGGCGCTGAAGGCACATTGGGGGCTGGCGGATCCTTCCGCTGTCGAGGGGGATGAAGCAGCGATCGACGCGGCGTTCCGCGCGACGCTGGCACGAATCGAAAAGAGCTTCGACGCCTTCTTTGCCCTGCCCTTCGGTACGCTCGATCGCGACCAGCTCAAGCATGAGCTGGAGCGGATCGGCACGCTCTGAGCGGGCGACGAACATGATGAAGCGACTGCCCAACCTCGACCTTTCGCTGCTCGACGCCCCCAGTCACAGCGCATTCCAGCGAGCACAAGCCCCGAATCCTGCTGCTGTAAGGATCGACTCGGGAACGCTCCTTCAGCAGGCTGCTGGTGGAGGAAGCCGCGCGCCTGCTTGAGCACTTCAGCGCCAAGAATCGCCTCTTCGATCCATCTAGCCTGCCACTGCCCGACGACGTCCCTGCCGAGCATCCCAAGGTGCAGGAGCTACGGGACCTCGTGTAGTGGCCAAAGGGCCAGGTCTGGTACTCACCGGAACGTCACGGCGCCTTGTCCGCCGTCTTCAAAGCGCAGATCGACTGGATCCCACTGGGCTGGGCGCAGTTCGTCCCACCCAAGGCAGAACCCTGACCGTGGTGCAGGTATGCAGCGGCCCGCAGTAGTTCAACGTGGTCAACCAGCTACGCGTTCTCGGGCGCTGGATGCGGATGTTCACTATTCCCAACCAGTCCTCCGCGCCCAAGGCCTACTTGGAGTTCGCCGAGGCCGGGCGCATGAAGCCTTCGGCGTACTACAACCGAGTGGTGAAGGTGATGGAGGAACTGATGAAGTTCGCCGTACAGCTGCGTGACAGTCAGGCGTTTTTGGTGGATAGGTATCAGCAGTACATACTGCTATAGAAAACACATCCACTCTGCGCAGATAACTAGACTTTGTAGAGCCAGCGTTTTAAGAGCGTTCCGTAAAACGCGCACACCAACAATCATTAATAGAAACCACCGCCACGCAAAATCTAATCGACACCATCGAATCACATTGATATCATAAATTCCTCAACCCTCTCTGCCAACTTAATGATTGTCGACATAACAAATGAATTCGCCGAACGCAAAAAATTCAGCCGGATTAATAACCGACATAAGAAAATTAATTTCCGATCACCCAGGAATAGTAAATTTACTATCCGCTCTAGGAGGCGCGGTAGCTGCGATCGCCGGCGCCTACTCATTCATTGACAACAAAGTCAACTCGGTAGCCGAGAGTCGGCTTGCCCCCTACGAGCAGCTCTATACCGGCTTAAGTTTGAATCAAGGTGAAGAATTCTCGGCAGCAGCCAGAGCATTTCAAGAGCTAGTAACATCAAAAGACTTTAACAATCTACCAGAAAAATCAAAGTCTTTAACGTTCGACGGACTACTATTTGCCGTCACAAACGCAGATGATATTAGTGATTTTCGGGGAGCTTTAAAGAAAGTCACAAAAAGAATAGATGAAAGTGGCGAGGAGTCACCTTGGAACCTGAACCAGCTAGGCTGGGCATTTATCAGGCTCGGGGAGCTAACCCAGGCAAAGGAATATTTCGACAGGTCGATAAAACACTACAAGATAAAAAAAGAATTGGCATCTAGCTCTGACCCTGTCCGCGGCTTGGTAATCGTATCACTCCTAGAAAACAACCCTCACAAAGCTTTCATCACCGCACAAGAATTAAAGGTGCTGCGACCAAGTTTGTACAAGGACAACTCTGACCTAATAGCTGAAATACAAGAATCGCAAAACACCAGATTCTTTGAGTCCTTTAGCTCTCTTTATGGCACCCCCTTTAAAGATTCAATAGAGCAATACATTACTTTTCTTTCCAAAACAGGTATTTTTTCAGACCAGGCCAACTAAGCCCATACACTCCCACTATTACTTTAATGCTCGCAGGGCAAGGGGGGGGGGAGCAGTCTATTTTTCACCCTGCCTCGCGACAAATTTACTCTAACTCTGCCCTCTTTCTCTTATTCAACCTGGATCTTTCGCAGCGCAACGCTACACCGGCCAAGATACGTCTGGGCGGTCACGAGCCGCCCATGCGCACGCCCCCATCAATCAGAACAGCCCGCCCACGGTCAACGCCAAACCGCCCCCAGCCTGCACCCCGATGTTCAACCCGGCGGAGAGGATCACACCCTTGGCCGAGCGCAACAGCGGCACCAAGGAGTGCTGGGGCGAGATGCCACCGCCCGCCCCGACCGCGGCAGTGCTCAGGAGCAGCAGCTTGGGGTCCAGGCCGAACAGCACGCCCGAGCCGGCGGCACCGCCGACCAGGCCCAGCCCGCCGTCGAGAAACAGACAGCCACCTTTGAAGTCATCGCGGTCCAGGCCACGGCCGGCAACCGAGTCGGCCACCAGCACCGTGCCGATCGCCGGGAAGTCTTCGTTGGTGCCCACCGCGCCGACGCTCTTGCCGCGCACCAGCAGATTGATCTTGCCAACGCGCGGCAGGCGCGCGCCAGCACCTACGCCGACCCCGAGCGAGCCGTAGCGAAACTGCTGTTCGGCCTTGTTGGGATCGGTCAAGGTCAGCATGCCGCCGCTGGCGGCGGCGAACATCACCGCCAGCCCGCCACCGCTGGCCGACTTGTATTTCCAGTCGCTGACACTCAGGGGTAATGTGACTTGCATGAGTACCTCCTTGTATTGGCGCCGCCATCCGGCGCTGGCGAATCCTTATGTCCAGACCGCCAGCAGCATAGCAAGTCGCTTATTGCCGAGCCTACGGCCATTGATCAGGACTGCGAAGTGGAGACAGTTCCAGAACTTTTCTCTTGAGCCGACGAACTCCGAAAGGCAGCAACAATCAGATTTGCCCACTTCCCTGTAGTCCATTTCCCAAAGATACTTTTGCCGCATTTTTCCCGTTGCGGGCGCTGCGGCACGACCCTAGTCTCGGCGAGTCGCTGGTGTTCAGCGACCGGCTTTGACAGGCCGCAACGGTAATCACGCATACGGTTCGCCTTATATGGCGGCTGTACGTGTGGGCACGCCCGCGTGCGCCGGAGCTTTGTGATTCCGCCGGTCTGTCAACCCGCGTACAGCTGCCACCCGACTGTTTGACAGCAGGCAGGAGGCGGCCTTTAAAAGGAATCATACGATGCTCAAGATCGTCCCCGACCCACCCCACAACCACCACTCCCTCGAAGACACCCTTATCCAGGCCACGGAGTACGCCCTGTGCGCGCAGACCATGGCGCATTAGGCATCGACAGCTTCAGGGAGACAGAGCAATGAACAGCAACGACACCACGCCCCACACCACTGTGGGCAAGACCAAGTTCTACCAGGGCGAAGGGCAAACCGACGCGCTGTTCTGCATCGAACCCGGCATCCCGTGCCAGCATGCGCGGGACCAGGCTTCGGAACTCATGGGCTGCGTGCGCGACCTGACCATCAGCGGGATCATGGAGGAGAAACCACAGATGCTCTGGGCAGCGTATTACCTGAGCGCGCTGGCCAAAGCGCTGATGGATGATGCGGAGTTGGGAATGAGCCGTTGAGGGCAAGGCAGCCTAAACGGTCGATTGGCCGGTGCCAGGCCCTCTGCTGTGGGGCACCGGCTTCGTCGGCAATGGCCGGTAGCGCGTGCTCAAGCCTGCTCGCCGCTATCGAGCGCCGAGGCTGCAAGCTTCGCCACCTCTAGCCGACCACTCGGCTCGGCACCGTCTTCGAGCATCCAGGTGGCCGACAGGCCTGCCCAGGCCAGCGCCCACTGCAACAGCCGTCGCCGATCGATGCCGGCAACACTTGAGATCAGCGCTACCCGACCGGCGAAGCATCCCGGGGCAAGCGCGCTTGCATCATCCGGGTTGCAAAGCATATTGGCGTAATCGAAGCCTCGCTCACCGTATAGCCCCTTGGGATCGATGGCGAGCCAGCCGGACTCGCCGAAATCGAGCACATTGCCGTGATGGATGTCACCGTGCAGTACCCCGACATCGCACGGCGCTGCCAACAGCGTCCTGGCCGCCCTCGCGCTGAGCTCGAGCACCCCGCCATGGGTCGCTGCCGCGCCCCACAGCGCTTCGAACCATTGCTCCAGCGGAACCAACGCAGGCAGAGGTTTGGGGCGCGGAGCATGAAGGCGGGCGGCTACCGCGCAGAGAACGCGGGTGGCCGCCTCATCCTGGCCATCGCTGACCATCTGCTCCAGCGATGCCGAGCCTTGAGCCCGAGGCATCAACAACGCCTCGCCATCATGGGCCAGCACAGCGACCGCGCCATCGCCGCCCCACCAGGCCAAGAGCTGGCTGCCCGCCTGCTCCTCCGGGGCTTGCGATACTTTCAGCATGGCCGGCGTATCGCCTCGACGCACAGGTAGAAGATGAGCACTCAACGAAACGAAAGCATCCCCGTCGGGCGTCAGCCCCCATCGTTTCAGGTATTGATCGAACATCAACCTACCCATATTCACGTCCTGACGCCCCTACCCTGCAAAAACGGAGATTGTCGGCAAGCGACGATCCGCCTGCAATCACATCATCGGACATAGAGAACATCAACTTCCCGAGGAAAACCGGGGCTTGCCAAGAGCGACTGGTCTGGCGCTACGGACTGCTGCCCTATCCGCGAGACGAAGGATAAAAACCATGCAGACGTTTCATCATGTCAACCTCGAATGTTGAGCACTACACCCGTATACGCCTATCACCCGAGGAACAATCGCCAACTTGTTGGCGTCAATTTAACAATCTTCAGCGATTACGACTCGCCAAGAGTGAAAGTCAAACTCCACGACTTAAAGGCCGCGAGCGACGAGTGCAACTAGTCATGAATTCCTGCCAAAAGAAACCAAAATGACCTGTCGTTTGTCATAAACGCAACAGACCCATACAAGGGACGCTCTGTTCCATAAATGGAAATATGTTTGGGCAAAATTTTCCTAGATTGTTTTCCCCCGTCATTTACTATCCTGACAGGGACTGTAAGGTCTAGCGGCTTTTGGGACTCCGCATCCCGTGGATGGAACGATCAGAGTTCGAAATATGATAGATCTTAACGAGTTGTACGTTTATCTAAGGGTGGTGGAACAGGGCGGATTTGCAGCCGCAGGACGTATTCTGGGCATGCCCAAATCCACCGTCAGCCGTAAGATCAGCAATCTCGAGGATCGACTGGGATTTCGATTGATTCAGCGCTCAACTCGTCACTTCCAAGTAACAGAAATCGGACAGAACTATTACCGGCATTGCCAAGCCATGATGGCAGAGGTCGAAGCTGCGGAAAACATCATTCAGCTCAACCATGGAGAGCCGAGCGGCACCATTCGCATGGGCTGCAGCACGTTTCTCCTTGGTTTCGGGCTGGCACCGATGCTGGCAAGTTTCATGCAGAAACACCCCAAGGTGGATCTCTACGTCAAATCGTTCAATCGCAAGGTGGACGTGATCAGTGAGGGATACGACCTTTTCCTGGACTTGAACTTTCTTCCTCTGGACACGCGCAATCTTGTCGTCAAGCAACTTGCAGTTTGCTCGCAAGTACTGGTGGGGAGCCCCCAGTTACTGTCCAGATATGGAGCGCTTGATCAGGCAATACAGGCAGGGGAACTTCCAGGCTTGGAGTGGGAACGTCCGTTGACCGCCAGTGCGTGGCAATTGAGCGACGAACGTGGCAACAAGGTAGAGATCGAGTACAAGCCAAGGTTGGTAAGCGATGATCTTTCAACGCTGAAACAAGCGTTGCTCGATGGGGTCGGCATCGCCTGTCTGCCTGAGTATCTGATCACCGACGAACTGGCACGGGGGAGCCTGGTGGTTGTACTTCCGCAATGGCAGCCGACAGAGGCGGTGATTACCGTGATGTTTCCTTCTCGGCGAGGGCTGCTACCTTCCGTCCGGGCTTTTGTCGACTTCATCAGTGAGGAGTTCCGATCGCCCTGGTACTGAGAAATCGCGGCCACGCCAGCCACTCGCCTTTCGAGCGGGCAAGTGCCTGGCATGGCCGTGAGCGGTCAGGAGCGCTGGAGCTCGCTGGCGAGCGTATCCAGGCGTTTGCACAGCTCGGAGCTCTGGGCAATCGAGAAAACACCGATCCTGGCGAGGTAGTTTATTTCGGACTTTATGGACTGTCGTGCCGACAGGGCTTGATTCCAATTACTACTCGCCAGAATGAGCAGGTTTTCCAGCAGTTTTTTCTGTGGCTCATCGTGCTGATCAGTGTCACTGCTCTTGAACTGCGAAAGCAGCAGCTCCGCGTAGCTGGCGACGATGGAGGAGCGCTCGCGAAGCTCCAGCAAGGCGAGTTGGTGTCGTTTCAATGGATCGTTCGACATTAGATAGGCTTAATTGTCGTCAGGTGAAAAAAATCGGCAATTCGTTAAGCTCGCCTATCCGTTTCAGGCGCAAAACATAATTACAGAGTGGCAACAGTAGATGCTAACTTCCCTCTACCAAAGGAATCAGCGACCTTGCACGTTCGACACCCCATGACGTCACATCCTCAAGAGAGTGTTCTTGACGGTGCTCATGGTATTCTTCGACGGCTCGGCCCCCGTTTTTTGAATAGATGCCTATGAAAAGTTGATTGACGCCTCCTCTTGACCTGCTTGCTTTTACATCAATTACCCACCCACTGCAGATAAGTTCTTCATGACTATCGTGAATCAACTGCGCGTCGGCCCAACGCCAGTATTGGGAGCCTCGGTCTCTCATCGCTGTGCATTGGCTCCGTCATGAGTGCGCGACAATGGTGGCGTAACATTATGAAAATAATGAAATTTATCTGACGAACGGTGATTTTTCCGGGGCTGCCGGCCTCTGGAGGGCAGCAAATAGAAAGGACTTGTCTCATGAACGGCTTATTGTTCCACTCCTTGGACTCTCCATCCCGGCAATGCAACTATGCAGCGGCCGATCCTCATCTAGACTGGGCTTTTTAGTGAACGTTAAGTCGAGGGAAACATGGCGAGTCAAGAGGAAGTAAAAAAGGCCGATGAGTTGATGAAGATGGCAGTCAAGGCGGTTCGCCTATATCACGAGGCGAAAGGAGTAAAATCGGTCGATGAACTGCGAAAGCTTAAGGCTGAAGTTGAACATCTGTTAATGTCTGCAGAGCACTTCAAGCGACTGCACTGCACCATCTGCGCCAATGACGATTACACGGATGCACGTTGATTACTCATCCCTGCGACTTCAAGTGCTCATATCAAAGTAACCACGCGCTCCTGACAAGGAGCGCGCCTGCTCGATAGCACCAGGCTCCGCCAACCCGGTCTCCCGTCGCCTCGCCCAGGTCTGAGGGCCTGTTGACGGGCGAAGGCCTGGCGCTCTTGGTAGACTACCCACCCTTGTCGCGATCGATACGGATCTGGACGGTGCTGCTGGTTGCGCCATCGGCCTTGTTGCGTGCTCTGATCGTTGCCGTGAGCGTTGGTACATTGCGCCAGCTACCGGGTAGAACGCCCCAACCCCCCCGAAAATCGGTACGAAACACGTTGAACGAAAACACCGAAAAATCAGTCGCTAAGCCACAAACCACGCGCCCTGAGCCCTCCCGCCGCTTCTCCGTTGCGCCGATGATGGATTGGACCGACAGGCACTGCCGCTTCTTCCTGCGCCTGCTCTCCAAGCACGCCCTGCTCTACACCGAAATGGTCACCACCGGCGCCTTGCTGCACAACGACGCCCAGCGCTTCCTGCGCCACGACGAATCCGAGCACCCGTTGGCCCTGCAACTGGGCGGCAGCGTGCCGGCGGACCTGGCCGCCTGCGCGCGCCTGGCCGAGGACGCTGGCTACGACGAGGTCAACCTCAACGTCGGCTGCCCCAGCGACCGGGTGCAAAACAACATGATCGGCGCCTGCCTGATGGGCCACCCGGCACTGGTGGCCGATTGCGTCAAGGCCATGCAGGACGCCGTGAGCATTCCGGTGACGGTCAAGCACCGCATCGGCATCAATGGCCGCGACAGCTACGCCGAGCTGTGCGACTTCGTCGGCCAGGTTCGCGACGCCGGCTGTCGCAGCTTCACCGTGCATGCGCGCATCGCCATCCTCGAAGGCCTGTCCCCCAAGGAGAACCGCGAGATCCCGCCGCTGCGCTATGACGTGGCCGCGCAACTCAAGGCCGACTTCCCCGACCTGGAACTGGTGCTCAACGGCGGCATCAAGACCCTCGACGAATGCCGCGCCCACCTGCAGACCTTCGACGGCGTGATGCTGGGGCGCGAGGCGTACCACAATCCGTACCTGCTGGCCGAGGTCGACCAGCAGCTGTTCGCCAGCGCGGCGCCGGTGGTCAGCCGGGCCGAGGCGCTGGAGCAGTTGCGACCTTATATCGTCGCGCATATGCAAAGCGGCGGCGCGATGCATCACGTCACCCGGCATATCCTCGGTCTGGGCCAGGGGTTCCCGGGGGCGCGGCGATTCCGCCAGCTGCTGTCGGCGGACATTCACAAGACCAGCGAACCGCTGAAGGTACTGGACCAGGCCGCCGAGCTGTTGCAGGGGCGTTGAGGGAACCAGCGACGGGGTTGGGACTCGAAGGGTTAGCTTTTTACCGCAGCCCTGGCGTTGGCCGGGGCTGCTTTGCAGCCCATCGCCGGGCAAGCCCGCTCCTACACTGGGAGCGGGTATCCCGAGACGCCTGCGACGGGCCTTGAGTGGCCGTCGGGGCTCGGGTAATGTCGAGCCATCGCACAGGACAGAGCACGCCCATGACCTCCAAGCTGGAACAACTCAAGCAGTTCACCACAGTGGTCGCCGACACCGGCGACCTGGACGCGATCACCCGCCTCAAGCCGGTCGACGCCACCACCAACCCTTCGCTGCTGCTCAAGGCCGCCGCCATCCCGGGTTACGCTGACCTGCTCAAGCAGGTCAAGGCCGATGCCAAGGGCAATGTCGACCTGGCCTGCGACAAGTTCGCCGTGGCGGTGGGCTCGGGCATTCTCAAAGTCATTCCGGGGCGTATCTCCACCGAGGTGGACGCGCGACTGTCGTTCGACGAGCCGGCGCTGCTGAACAAGGCCCGTCAGCTGATCGCGCTGTATGAAGCCGCCGGCGTGCCGAAGGACCGCGTGCTGATCAAGCTGGCTTCCACCTGGGAGGGCATCCGCGCCGCCGAGAAGCTGGAGAAGGAAGGCGTCCAGACCAACCTCACCCTGCTGTTCTCCTTCGCCCAGGCCCAGGCCTGCGCCGATGCCGGGGTGTTCCTGATCTCGCCGTTCGTGGGCCGCATCTACGACTGGTACAAGAAGAGCACCGGCAAGGAATACGTCGGCGCCGAGGATCCGGGCGTGCAGTCGGTCACCCGCATCTACGACTACTACAAGACCAACGGCTACGACACCGTGGTCATGGGCGCGAGCTTCCGCAACATCGGCCAGATCGAACAGCTGGCCGGCTGTGACCGCCTGACCATCAGCCCCGAGCTGCTGCAGCAGCTGTCGGACGACCAGGGCGAGCTGCCGCGCCTGCTCAAGCCGGGCAATACCGGCGAGGCCAAGCAGCAGCTCAATGAGAGCCAGTTCCGCTGGGCGATGAACGAAGACGCCATGGCCACCGAGAAGCTGGCCGAAGGTATCCGCCAGTTCGCCCGGGATCAGGAAAAGCTGGAAGCGCTGATGGCTGGCTGACAAAGCCAGATACATCTTCGGCTTGATCGACGGGCGGTTAATGCAGAGCATTTGCCGCCCGTTTTTGTATCGGGCCCGCTGCCATACAGAGCAGCATGCAGCACGCGCACTCTGTGGAAGCGGGTCTACCCGCGAGGTGCCCACCACCGCGATGCCTTCTTCGCGGATAAACCCGCTCCCACAGGGCCTGAGCCAGACCACCCTCTCATGTTTCGCTCAAGATAGATGACACCTACCCCGTCGCTCCCTCTAGTCCTCGCCGGCCCGGTACTGCGCCGCCTGGAACCCCAGCGCCTGGCCATCTGGCTGGTCGGCTCGCAGCCGCTGCAACCCGAGTTCCTCCTCGACCAGGCCGGTATCAGCGCCACCCCGCGCTGCGAGGTGATCCCGGTCGGCAAGCACGCCTTCATCCATTTGCTGGAGGTCCACTTCGACCGTCCGCTGCCGTGCAATACCACGCTGGGGTATGACCTGCGCCTGGCCAACGGCCAGGGGATCGCCGACTGGGCCCCGCACCTGCTCTACCCCGGCGCCAGCCGCCCGAGCTTCGTGCTGCGCGAGCGTCTGGACCAAGTACTCCACGGGTCCTGCCGCAAACCCCATTACCCCTCGGCGGACGGCCTGCTCTGCGCCGACCGCCTGCTCGCCGCCAGCCCGCCCCCCGAAGGGCGTCCGGCGGTGCTGATGATGACGGGCGATCAGGTCTATGCCGATGATGTCGCCGGCCCGATGCTGCGCGCCATCCATGAGCTGATCGAGCGCCTGGGGCTGTTCGACGAGGCGCTCGATGGCGCGCTGGTCGACAGCGGTGCCGAGCTCTATCGCCACCCGGCCTGCTACTACCATCGCGCCGACCTGCTGCCGGCACAGGAAGGCAACGAAACCCTGCGCGAGCGCTTCTTCGGCGGCAAGCGCAAGCCGATCTTCTCGTCCAGCAACGCCGACAACCACCTGGTGACCTTTGCCGAGGTCATGGCGATGTACCTGCTGGTCTGGTCGCCAGCGCCCTGGACGCTGGTGGCGCTGACCATGCCAACGGGGCTGAGCGACGAGCGCCAGGCTCGCTACCAGCAGGAACTGCCGCTGATCAAGGCGTTTCGCGACGACCTTGGCCAGGTGGCGCGGGTCATGGCCCATCTGCCCTGCCTGATGATCTTCGACGACCACGACATCACCGATGACTGGAACCTGTCGGCACAGTGGGAACAGACCGCCTACGGTCATCCGTTTTCCCGGCGCATCATCGGCAATGCCCTGCTCGGCTACCTGTTGTGCCAGGGCTGGGGCAACGACCCGGATGGCTGCGCGACACTGATCAGGCAGTGCCTGCGGATGGACGAAGGGCGGGACGCGCTGATCGATGAACTGCTGCGCTTCCAGGGCTGGCAGTACACCCTGCCCAGCGACCCGCCGCTGCTGGTGCTGGATACCCGCACCCGCCGCTGGCGCAGTGAAAGCAGCCTGGCCAAGCCTTCCGGCCTGCTCGACTGGGAGGCCCTGAGCGAGCTGCAGCAGGCGCTGCTCGATCATCCGTCGGCGATCATCGTGTCGCCGGCACCGATCTTCGGGGTCAAGCTGATCGAGGCCGTGCAACGGGTGTTCAGCGCCCTCGGCCACCCGTTGCTGGTGGACGCGGAAAACTGGATGGCCCACCGCGGTGCGGCGCAGGTGATCCTCAACATCTTCCGCCACTCGCGCACGCCGGGGCACTACGTGGTGTTGTCAGGCGATGTGCATTACTCGTTCGTCTACGAAGTGCTGATCCGCCATCGCCAGCGCAGCCCGCACTTATGGCAGGTGACCAGCAGCGGGATCAAGAACGAATTCCCCCGGCGCTTGCTCGATGTGCTCGATCGGCTCAATCGCTGGCTGTACTCGCCGCGCTCGCCACTCAACTGGTTCACCAAGCGCCGGGAAATGGAAGTGGTACCGCGCACGCCGAGCCGCAGCAAGGCTGGGGAGCGCTTGTGGAATGGCGCGGGCCTGGGGCAGGTGTTCTTCGATGAACAGGGGCGACCGGCACGAGTGTTTCAGCTAAGTGCCGACGGAAGTGAGGCGACCGAGTTCGTGTCGAAAGATGATTAAGCGGGTGTGATGTGTGGGGCTGGCTGGCCTCTTCGCGGGTGAACCCGCTCCCACAGGAGTCGCGCGTGCCTTAATGTGGGAGCGGGTTTACCCGCGAAGAGGCCGGGGCAGGCGATGAATCAGGTGCGCTCCAGCGCGCTCACCAGGTCATGGAACGCCTCACGATTGGAGTCGTTCAGCCCCATGAGGATCTTGTGCGCCTCCAGCACCTTGGAGCGCACCACGCTCTCGTCCTGGTCCTGGGACGGCAGGTCGGTCAGGCATTCCGGGCACGGCACCGGACGATCGACGATGTTGAACACCTGGTCGAAACCCATCGATTGCAACAGGCGGGAAATATCCGGGTTGGTGGTGACCACGGTCGGCAACAGGCCGACTTTCTGCCGCGACAGGATCGACAGCTTGGCCAAAAGGCCCAGCGTGGTGCTGTCGATGCTTTCGGTTTCGGTCAGGTCGATGACGATGGCCGAGAAGTTCAGCGCGGTGAAAATCTTCTCGATCGTCGCATCCAGCGCCGAACACAGGGTCAGGCGCACTTCACCGACGAATTTCAGAACGAAGGTTCCGCTCTGCTCGGCGAACTGGATTCTACCGGTACTCATTCAAGGTTCCTGCTCAACACCAATAGGGCGATATCATCCGGCATCTCCCCAAGCGTAGCCAATTCGAATCGTTGGCGCAGCCCCTCCAGGCTGCCCCCCGCTTCCTTGACGATTTCCGGCAAGGTCGCTTCCTTATCTTTGAGTGTGTCACCCGGCAAAAGGTCCAGAATGCCATCGGACATCAGGGTGAGGCTGAACTGCGGCGGCAGTTCCAGCACCTCGTCCTGATAGCTGGCCTCGTCGAACAGCCCCACCGGCAGGCCTCGGCCTTCCAGGTAACGGGCCTGGCCCGGGGTGTACAGCACAGGCAGCGGCAAGTGGCCACCGACGCTGTAGGTCAGCAGCCCGGTTTCCTCGTCGATGACGCCACCGACCATAGTCACATGCTTGCCGAGCTTGCAGTTGATCAGCCCGCGATTGATATGGCTGAGCACCTGCGAAGGCTTGAACTCGCGCATCTTGCCGCCGCGCTTGAATTCGAACAGCAAGCGCGTGGTCATGAACTTGAGCAGCACCGTGACGAACGCCGACGAGGCACCGTGGCCGGAGACATCCGCCAGGTAAAAGGCGATGCGCCGCTCGTCCACGCGGAAGTAGTCGGCGAAATCGCCCGACAGGTACAGCGATGGGATGATCTGGTGCTCGAAGGCAAACTCGCCGACCACCCAGGGGTTTTCCGGCAGCATGTTCATCTGCACCTGGCGTCCTGCTGTCTGGTCCTCCTGCAGCAGGTGCAGGCTGGCCTCCAGCTCGCGGTTGGCCGCTTCGAGCTTGTCGCGATAGCGCTGGTTTTCCAGCATCAGCCGCGATCGATCCAGCGCGCGACGCACCGAGTGCTCGAGCACGGCGAGGTCTTCCAGGGGCTTGATCAGGTAATCCGCCGCACCCAGGCGCAGCGCCTCGACCGCATCGCTCATCACACCGGCACCGGACACCACGATCACCGGCAGTTGCGGGGCGCGCTCGCTGACACGGCGGATCAGCTCGAGGCCGCCCATCTGCGGCATGCGCAGATCGCAGATCACGAGGTCGGGCTGGTGTTCTTCGAAGACCTGGAGGCCCTGCTGGCCATTGCTGGCCTGGAGGACACTGAAGCCGCTGTCTTCCAGATAGGCGGCGAGGCTGGCACGAACCACGTCGTCGTCATCGATGATCAGCAGCGTTGCACTGGTTTTCTGCATGTGGGCGAACGGCGCCAGATTCTGGGGTTGGCGTAGCGACCGTGAACGACGGACAGCTACTGGAAGAATGCACTCTAGCCACTCTCTATTTGAGTTGTAGGACAAGAAAACTGGTCCGGCAAATAGCAGAGGTGCCCTGTAAGGCGCAGACGGTACTCCCATCCGCCTGGCGTTTCAAGCATGGGAAGGTAGACTTCCCTGCACTTTACAGGGCAAATCACCCGGCGTTATAAGAAAGCCGACCAGCGCAACCTGATGAAAGGATGCAAGCATGTCCCAGCCCCCCGTGGATTACAGCGAAAAACGCGATTTCATTCGCATGCGCATCGATACCGAGGTCACGCTGCTGCACGCAGGCCAGGTGATCAGCGCGGTGTGCCTGGACCTCTCCAGCAGCGGCATGCAGGTCCAGGCGCCGCAGCGGTTCCAGGTTGGCGACCGACTCGAAGTGCGCATCGACTCCGACCACCCGGCCCTCAAGGGCCTGCACGCCAGCACCGAGGTGGTGTGGATCGCCGATCAGCCAGGCGGCGCGCAGAAGTTCGGTTTGCGCATCCTGGCCATGCATTGATCTGTTACGAAAAAGGCGACCCGAAGGTCGCCTTGTTCACAGCCATGCCAATCAGAAGTCGTCTTCGACCTGCCCGTCCTTGACCTTGAACTCGCGGTTCTGCAGGTAGGCGTTGCGCAGGAAGATGTACTTGTCGCCCTGAATCAGTTTTTCCGCCGACAGCAGGCTGGCGCGCGTGTCGATCACGTCCAGGGCGAAGATCGAGTTGCGCGTCGGCACATGATCGATGTAGCGGTAGGGTTCGGTGTAGGTGTCCGGGTACTTGGCCAGGCCATCGCGCACGGTGCTTGGGCCAAGGAACGGGATGACCACGTACGGCCCGCTGGGCACGCCCCAGTAGCCGAGGGTCTGGCCGAAGTCTTCGTCGTTGCGCTGCAGGCCCATCTTGGTGCCGACGTCGAAGAAGCCGCCCAGGCCGAAGGTGGTGTTGACGATCAGCCGCGCTGTGTCGACACCTGCCGCACGGGGCTTGAGCTGCAGCACGTTGTTGGCCAGGTTGGTGACGTCGCCCAGGTTGCGGAAGACGTTGTGGATGCCATCCTCGAGGAACTGCGGGGTGACGAACTGGTAACCCTGGGCCAGCGGCTTGAGGGCATAGGTGTCGAGGACATCGTTGAACTTGAAGATCGGCCGGTTCACCGACTCCCAGGGATCCTCCTCGGTGGCCGCCTGGGTGGCCGCCACGGGCGCCAGCAGCAAGCTGGCGCAGACACAGGCCTGGGTGACTCGCTCGATCACTCCGGCACCGATCCTACGCATAGATGTTTCTCCATCGGATTTCACGGCGGCAACGGCCTTTGGCGCGTTGCTCTATTAGGGCGCAAGTATACTGGCTTGCTGACTGGCGAACAGTCTTACACATCTTGATCAAGATTATGTGAACAACTGTCACTGTCATCTGCAGGTAACAATCGCTGGATAGCCTGCGGACTATTTCAGGGAAGTCGCCATGCAAGATGCACCCGCCTTCACCGCCGTGCTCTTCGGTTTGCGCGGCTGCCTGATCCAGGCCGCGAACGGCAGCCCCCTGCCCACCCCTGGCGCCCTGGATTCCCTCGATCGCCTGCGCAGTCAGCATGTGCCATGCATATGGCTCGATGAGATCAGCGCCGCCCAGGGCAAGCACTTGACCCGCGCGCTGCCGCAATGGCTACCGGGCCACCTGTCCCACGGCTGCAAGTGGCCGGCACCGAATGCCTGCTGGCAGGCGCTCATGGCCCTCGAGAGCGAACGCCTGGACGGTTGCGTGCTGGTGAGCGGTGAGCCACTGCTGCTGCAGTCGGGCCTCAATGCCGGCCTGTGGACCGTGGGGCTGGCAGCCTGCAGCCCCTCCTGCGACCTCACTTCCAGCCAATGGCAAGCCATGACTCGGCAAGAGCAGGACCTGGCGCGCGGCAAGGCGACAATGGAGCTGTTCGGCCTGGGCGTGCACTCGGTGATCGATCACCTGGAGTCCCTCGACACGTGCCTGGCGGACATCGCCCAGCGCCGTCACAAGGGAGAGAAACCCTGACACATCCCGGTTGATGCGGGTCATGCAAAGCGACGGCAAGTGGATTACCCTTGAGGACAGGCAAGAACCTTTCCCGCTTCGCCGAGGTCCATGCCTTGCCAAGTCATTGATGGAGAACGAACAATGCCTGCCCGCGAACTGCAAGAGCGTCTCAATAGCCTGCGCGAGCAACTGGATCGCAATGTGCCGCTTTCAGAAGAGGAACTGGCCAGCCTGCATGAAGAGGCCAGGCAGATCGAGGCCCAGCTCAAGCTCGAGGAAGCCACGCCAGACAACAACCTGGTCGATGGCGTGAACCTCGCCATCGAACGCTTCGAAGCCGATCACCCCGACCTCACCGCCACCCTGCGCAGCATCGCCAATTCACTGCACAGCATGGGCATCTGACCAGGCTGCGTCCCACAGGACGCCTCACCGCCTCAGGCACTGCGCAATACCTGTGGGAGTGGGCTTGCCCGCGAAAATGACACCTCGGTGTATGGCACGGGCTACGCCCGTGTTCGCGGGACAAGCCCGCTCCTACAGGAACCACGCAGGATTGAGGAATCAGAGCAAGGCAGTTGCTCCCACATGCCACACGTTACTGGCGTACCAACCGCAGGTTCTGCGGATTGATCGCCCCAGTACTGCGGTAGGGGTTGATGTCCAGCCCGCCACGGCGCACATACCGCGCATACACCGTCAGGTGCTCAGGCTCGAGCAGGTTCTTCAGGTCCAGGTAGATCCGCTCCACGCACTGCTCGTGGAAGTCGGCATGCTGGCGGAAGCTGATCAGGTAGGTCAGCAGGCTGGCATGATCCAGCGCCCGCCCCTTGTATTCCACCACCACGCTCCCCCAGTCCGGCTGACCGGTGACCGGGCAGTTGGACTTGAGCAGGTGACTGTGCACGGTATCTTCCACCACGCGCTCCGACGAGCAACGCAGCAGTTCCGGTTGCGGCTGCTCGTAGTTGCTGATGCTCACATCCAGCGCATCGATGCACTGGCCCGGCAACGCCGTCACGCCCTGCCCCTCGACCTCGGCCAGGGTGCTGACCTTGACCGCCACCGGCTTGCCAGCCGCGGCGGACAGGTCCTTGACCAGACAAGCCTGCAGCGCGTCCAGCGACTCGAACACCGTCTGGTTCAACGAGTTGAGGTACAGCTTGAAGGACTTGGACTCGATGATGTTCGGCGAATCGCAGGGGATGGCGAACTCGCCGATGGCCACCACCGGCTTGCCCGAGGGCAGCAGCCAGGACAGCTCGAAGCAGTTCCAGAAATCCACGCCCTGCCACGGCAGCGCGTCGCCGCTCACGCCCAGCTCGGCCCATTTGGCCAGGCGGGGAATCGGGAACAGCAGCGAGGGGGTGTAGGTGGCGATGTATTCGCTGGACTTGCCCAGCGGGGAATGTTCGGCGGCGGGATGCATGGAAACTGACCTGAAGGTTCGAAATTGCCCCTAGTCTACCGGTTTTGCACCCCGCCTTGGAGCCGATGTCACTCGATGGTCAGTGGCCCGACCATGCCTGCCTGGTAGTGCCCCGGCACGTTGCAGGCGAATTCGATGGGCGCGGACTTGCGGAAGGTCCAGGTCAGCTCGGCGCGCTGGCCGGGCTGCACCAGCACGGTGTTGCCGCCCGCATGGCCGTGGCCAGCACCCATTTGGCCGTGATCCATCTGGCCATGGTCCATGCCTTCGTGGTTCATGCCGGCAGTGAACATCTTGCCCTGCATCGCGATCATTTCCTTCTGGTGCTCGGCGTGCATGGCCTTGTCGCCCAGGTTGAACTCGTGGGGCAGCTTGCCTTGGTTGACCAGCACGAAGCGCACGGTCTCGCCGGCCTTGACCTTGATGTTCTTGGGTTCGAAGGCGATGTCCTTGAGCACCACCTCGACGGTGCGGGTGGCCTTGGCAGCCTCGGCCGGCTCGCCGAAGGCGAAGGGTTTGCCGCTGTCGGCGAAGCTCGGCAGGCTGACCAGTGCGAGGGCGGCGGCGATAAACAGGTGTTTCATGGGTGACTCCGGGTCGTTCTGGGAGAATGAGGCCATTCTCGAAAAGGCTGGCTGGCAGCTGGCTGACGGGAAGATTACAACTTTGTCAGCTTGGGCAGGCCGCCAGATCGTCACGTATCATTTCGGCATCACGTTGGCCCTAACCGTTGGTAAACACATGAAACTGCTGATCGTCGAAGACCAGGCCAAGACTGGCCAGTACCTGAGCCAGGGGCTGAGCGAAGCCGGTTTCGCCACGGAGCTTGCCAACGATGGCGACACCGGCCAGCACCTGGCCCTGACCGGTGACCACGACCTGCTGATCCTCGATGTGATGCTGCCGGGGCGCAACGGCTGGCAGATCCTCCAGGCCGTGCGTCAAGCCGGACTGGACACGCCGGTGCTGTTCCTCACCGCCCGCGATGCCGTCGAGGACCGCGTCCACGGCCTGGAACTGGGCGCCGACGACTACCTGGTCAAGCCATTCGCCTTCTCCGAGCTGCTGGCCCGGGTACGCAGCCTGCTGCGCCGGGGCGCCAGCGCCAGCCAGGACACCTGCCTGAGCCTGGCCGACCTGCGCCTTGACCTGATCCGCCGCCGCGCCGAGCGGGCCGGCCAGCGCGTCGACCTGACCGCCAAGGAATTCGCCCTGCTCGAACTGCTGCTGCGCCGCCAAGGCGAGGTGCTGCCCAAGTCGCTGATCGCCTCGCAGGTGTGGGACATGAACTTCGACAGCGACACCAACGTCATCGAGGTGGCCATACGCCGCCTGCGCCTGAAGATCGACGACACCCACGCCACCAAGCTGATCCATACCGTGCGCGGCATGGGCTACGTGCTCGAGGAGCGCCAGGACTGATGCGCCGCCTGTCCCTCGGCAGCCGCCTCGCACTGCTGTTCGCCGCCTGCACCGCCAGTGTTTCACTGGGCGCCGGCCTGCTGTTCAGCCGCGCCAGCGAGCAGCATTTCGTCGAACTCGACCAGCAACTGCTCAGCGGCCGCCTGTCGCTGATGCGCAGCCTGCTTGACGGCGTGACCAGTCCCGAGCAACTGGCCACGCGCCTGCCGGGGCTGCTCAACGAGCTGAGCCACCAGTCCGACCTGGCCTTGCGCGTGCGCGCGGTCGACGGCACCACCTGGTTCGCCAGCCGCAGCGACCTGCCGGACGCCCCGGACCAACCCGGCCTGGCTACCCTGCATACCCAGGGCATCGACTACCGAGGGCTGAGCCTGCCGCTGGACGAAACCCGACCCGCCTCGCCGCAGCTGACCCTGTTCCTCGACATCACCCATCACCAGCACTTCCTGCAAGGCATGCAGCGCCTGATCTGGCTCACGGTCGGCCTCAGCGCGCTGGTCACCGCGCTGCTGGGTGCCTGGGCCGTGCGCCGTGGATTGAAGCCGCTGCGGCGGATGGGCAAAGTCGCCGCCAGCGTCAACGCGCGCTCGCTGACCACCCGCCTGCCGGTCGCCGAGATGCCCGAGGAACTGGCCGAGCTGGCCGGCACGGTCAACGCCATGCTGCAGCGTCTGGACGATGCTTTCCAGCGCCTGTCGGCGTTCTCCGCCGACATCGCCCACGAGTTGCGCACGCCGCTGTCCAACCTGCTGACCCACACCCAGGTCACCCTCACCCGCCCGCGCAGCCTCGAGGAGTACCGCGAGGCCCTGCATGGCAACCTTGAAGAGTTGCAATGGATGGCCCAGCTGGTCAACGACATGCTTTACCTGGCCAAGGCCGACCACGGCCTGCTGATGCCCAACAGCCAGGCGCTGGACCTGGCGACCGAGGTCGATGCGCTGCTGGAGTACTACGCGCCACTGGCCGAAGAAGCTGAAGTCAGTCTGTCACGCGAGGGCCAGGCGCATGTCGAAGGCGACCGGCACATGCTGCGCCGGGCCTTGTCGAACCTGCTGGACAACGCCCTGCGCTTCACCCCGGCGGGCGGCGAGATCCGTGTGAGCCTTGCGCCGGGGTTGCGCATCGAGGTGGCCAACAGTGGCCCGGCGATCGCCCCGCAACTGCTGGAGCGGCTGTTCGACCGTTTCTATCGGGCAGACCCGGCGCGCCAGGAAGGCAGCAGTGAACATGCAGGGCTCGGGCTGGCCATCACCCGCTCGATCGTGCAGGCGCACGGCGGGAAGATTCGGGCGGAGTGCGAAGGTGGGTGGACGCGGTTCGTGATCGAGTTGCCTGCGTAGCCCTCATCGCGGGTCAAGCCCGCTCCCACGCCAGATATCATACTTGCAGGCATCGAAGACCGGCGTGGGAGCGGGCTTGCCCCGCGATGCTTGTGCACGACCCATGAAACATTCGGTACCTCTTCCCTTCGCTGTCGATTGCACACGCCATCTACCTTGAGTTCTTTACCTCAAGGAGATCGACATGGATCGTCCCGCTTCCCACCGCCTGCGCCGCGGCAGGTGCTCCGAGCCTGACCGGGTCTACTTGCTGACCAGCACGACCAGAGACCGCTTTCCATTTTTCGAAGATTTCCAGGCTGCTCGTTGCTTGCCTTTCCATTTCAACCAAGCTGAACAGGAGGGATCCTTATGTAGCCTGGCATGGGTGGTCATGCCCGATCACTTTCACTGGCTGATCAAGTTGGGGGACGACACCCTCGCTACGATCATGCGGCGACTCAAGTCGCGTAGCCGCTGTTCGCTGTTCAAGCTTGGGAAACTGAAAGGGCAGCTGTGGCAGCCGGGGTACCACGACAGGGCGCTGAGGCGAGAGGAAGATCTCCGCGAATTTGCCAGGTATGTGGTGGCAAATCCCTTGAGGGCAGGCTTGGTCAGGCGGCTTGGGGATTATCCTCATTGGGATGCTGTCTGGGTCTAGCCTTCATCGCGGGGCAAGCCCGCTCCCACGCCAAGTTCCGATATGAAGGCGGGCGTGGGAGCGGTCTTGCCCCGCGATGGCGCTTACTCGTAGCGCAACGCCATCGCCGGTTCGATCTGCGAGGCGCGGTACGCAGGATAAATGGTCGCCAGGAAGCTCATCACCAGCCCGGCCACGCAAATGATCGCCACATCGCCCCACTGCAGCTCCGACGGCAGGCTGCTGATGAAGTAGATGTCGGAGGTGAAGATGTGCTGGCCGCTGACCCGCTCGACCCAGCCGACCACCGCGCTGACGTTCAACGCCAGGATCACCCCGAGCACGCCGCCGATCAGCGTGCCGACGATACCGATCAGGCTGCCCTGAACCATGAAGGTACCCATGATCTGCGCCGGCGTCGCGCCGATGGTGCGCAGGATGGCGATATCCGCGCCCTTGTCGTTCACCACCATCACCAGGGTGGCGATGATGTTGAACGCGGCCACGGCGATGATCATCATCAGCAGCAGGCCGATCATGGTCTTTTCCATTTTCATGGCGCTGAACAGACTGCCCTGGGTGTGCGACCAATCATCGGCGCGGTAGCCGTCGCCCAGCCCTGCGGCGATGGCCTTGGATACCTGCGGCGCGGCGTACAGGTCGTGCAGCTTCAGGCGCACGCCCTGCACCTGGCCCGGCGCCCAGCGCTGCATCTCGCCGGCGTCGGCGACATGGATATAAGCTTGCGATCCATCCAGCTCGGCGCCGACCTTGAAGATACCGACCACGGTCAGACGCTGCATGCGCGGGGTGATACCGCCCGGCTCCTTGCTGATTTCCGGGACGATCAGGGTCAGCTTGTCGCCGGTGTTCAGGCGAAAACGCCGGGCGGTCAATTCACCGATGACCACGCCGTACTCGCCCGGCACCAGGTCCTGCAGGCTGCCCTGGACGATATGCTGGGTGACGATGGAGACCTTGCCCTCCTCGGCCGGATCGATGCCGGCGACCTGGATCGGCTGCATCGCCCCCTTGTACGAGAGCATGCCTTCCATCTCGGTGATCGGCGCCGCGGCCATCACCGCAGGGTTGCCTTCGGCGGCGCTGGCGACCTTGCGCCAGTCGTCCAGCGGCTGCGCGCCGAGAATCGCGGCATGGGGCACCAGGCCCAGCACGCGCGAACTCATTTCGCGCTGGAAACCGTTCATCACCGACAGCACCGTGATCATCGCCAGCACACCGAGCGACAGGCCGATCATCGAAGTCATCGAGATGAACGAGATGAAGTGGTTGCGGCGCTTGGCACGGGTGTAGCGGGCACCGATGAACAACGACAAGGGTCTGAACATGAACGAGGACACCCAAGTGAAAAATGAATCGGGGCCGCCTCAGGCCGCCCCATGCAGGCGACTCAGATCGCCACCAGCTGCCCGTCTTCCAGGCGCAGCACACGGTCCATCTGCCGCGCCAGGTTGAGGTCGTGGGTTACCACCAGGAAGGCGGTCTGCGAGTGGTTCGACAGCTCCTGCATCAATTCCTGGATACCCTGGGCGGTATGGTGGTCGAGGTTGCCGGTAGGCTCGTCGAGCATCACCAGGCCCGGACGGTTGACCAGGGCGCGGGCGATCGCCACGCGCTGGCGCTCGCCGCCGGACAGCTCGGCCGGTTTGTGATTCAACCGATGGCCCAGGCCGACGCGCTTGAGCAGCGCCTCGGCGCGCTCGCGGGCCTCGGCGATCGGCGTCTTGCCGATCAGCAGCGGCATGCAGGCGTTCTCGAGGGCGGTGAACTCCGCCAGCAGGTGGTGGAACTGGTAGACGAAGCCAAGGGCACGGTTGCGCAGCAGGCCACGGGCCCGCTCGCCCAGCGCCGACAGTTCCTCGCCGGCCAGCCAGACGCTGCCACTGGTAGGCGTGTCGAGGCCGCCAAGCAGGTTGAGCAAGGTACTCTTGCCCGAGCCCGAGCTACCGACGATGGCCACCCGCTCACCCGGGTGCAGCTCCAGGTTCAACCCCGACAAGACCTGAACCGACTCCGGGCCTTCCTCGTAGCTCTTGCCCAGGTTGCGGCAACTCAACACGGCTTTATCACTCATGCGCGACTCACTCATAACGTAGCGCCTCCGCCGGCTGGGTGCGCGAGGCGCGCCAGGCCGGGTACAGGGTGGCGAAGAAACTCAGGACCAGCGCCGCACCGCAGACCATGTACACGTCCTGGGCCTGGATCTGCGACGGCAGGTAATCGATGAAGTACACGTCGGCATTGAGGAACTTGTGCCCGATCAGGGTCTCGATGCCGGCGATGGCCGCGCTCACATTGAGCGCGCCGAGAATGCCCAGCACCGCGCCGATCAGCGTGCCGACCACGCCGATCACCGTGCCCTGGACCATGAAGATGGCCATGATCTGCCCGGGCGTGGCGCCCAGGGTACGCAGGATGGCGATGTCGCCGCGCTTGTCGTTGACCACCATCACCAGGGTGGAAATGATGTTGAACGCCGCCACCGCCACGATCAGCAGCAGCAGCAGGCCAATCATGGATTTTTCCATGCGGATGGCCTGGTACAGGTTGCCGTGGGTGCGGGTCCAGTCACGTGGGTAGTACTCCTGTTCGCCCAGCTGCTGGGCAAGGGTCCATGCGACGCGCGGAGCCTGGAACAGGTCGTCGAACTTCAGGCGCACGCCCTGAACCTGGTCGGCCTTCCAGCGGTGCAGGCGCGACAGGTCGGAAATGTTGGTCAGGCCCAGGTAGCCGTCGATTTCGCCGGCGCCGACGTGGAAGGTGCCGACCACGGTGAAGCGTTTCATGCGCGGGAACATGCCCGCCGGGGTGACGCTCACCTCGGGCGCGACGAAGGTCAGCTTGTCGCCGATGCCCACGCCCAGCTTCTGCGCGGCCTTGTCGCCGATCATGATGCCCCACTCGCCCGGCGCGAGCTTGTCGAGGCTGCCTTCGAGCACGAACCGGTCGATGATCGACACCTCGCGCTCACGGGCCGGATCGACCCCGTTGAGCAGCACTTTCTGCACCTTGCCTTCGTGGGTCAGCAAGCCTTGCATCTGGGTGAACGGCGCAACCGCCAGCACCTGCGGATTCTGCTTTACTTTGGAAGCGAGGGCCTGCCAGTCATCGATCGGCTGGCCGGATTCCAGCGTGGCGTGAGGGATCATGCCCAGCACGCGGGTACGCATCTCGTGGTCGAACCCGTTCATCACCGACAGCACCACGATCATCACCACCACGCCCAGGGCGAGGCCGATCATCGAAGTGAGCGAAATGAACGAGACGAAGTGATTGCGACGCTTGGCACGGGTGTAACGCGTACCGATGAATACGAATAGAGGTCTGAACATGTCGGGGCTTGTTCGGATGAAAGGGAACGTCCTTGTGGCGAGGCGCCTACGGCGGCTTTACACTCGGACCACCGCCGTAACCTTGGGTTCGCCATGACGACATTAGACGAAGAAGATCGCCGCGAATACTACCGCATCGAAGATCGGATCGCACTGCAAATCAGCCCCCTCAGCGCGGGCGAAGCCCTTGAAACAGAACTGTTGCAGGATGATTCCGAGCTATTCAACCTGCTCAGCGAGCTGCACTTGTCCGACTTCGAGTCACAGCACCTGTTGCGTCAACTGAGCGAGAAGGACCGCACCCTGGCAGCCTTCCTGCGCGCCCAGAACAAGCGCCTCGACCTGCTCAGCGCCGTGGTCGCGCAGAGCCTCATCGGCGAGATCGGCCACCCCCTGCCGGTGATCATTTCCGAAGGTGGCATCGAGTTCGCCCAGGCGCACAAGATCGCCCCCGGCACCCGCGTGAAAGTGAAGATGGTGCTGATGCCTCGCGCGCACGGCCTGCTGTTGCGGGGCAGGGTCACCCATTGCGACCCGCGCCCGGATGGCGATTACGAAGTGGGCACCGAGTTCATCGACATGACCGACGCCCAGCGCCAGCTGCTGGCCCGCTATATCCTGCAGCGCCAGCAACAGCAACGACGCCAGGCGCTGGAACAGAACGACTCCGCGTCCTGAAGCCCTTTCCCCCTGATTTGAAGGAACGAACGTGACCTTGATCTATGGCCACCGCGGCGCCAAGGGCGAAGCGCCCGAGAATACCCTGCACAGCTTCCGCCAGTGCCTGTCCCATGGCGTGACCCGCTGCGAACTCGACCTGCACCTGTCGGCCGACAACGAGCTGATGGTGATCCACGACCCCACCCTCAAGCGCACCACCGGCCGGCGCGGCAAAGTGGTCGAGCACACCGCCGCCGACCTGGTCACCTACGACGCGCGCAAGGGCGGCCCAGGCCATGTGCAGCCCTGCCCCATCCCACGGCTCGAGGAACTGTTCGAGAAATGCCCGTTCGAGCATTGGCAACTGGAGGTCAAGAGTGCCTCGCGCACCCGCGCCGCCACGACCGTGCTGGCGATTCGCGAACTCGCCCAGCAGCACGGCCTGCTGGACAAGGTGACGATCACCTCGAGCTCACGGGAAGTGCTGGGCGCCGCCCAGGAGCTGGTGCCCGACGTGAAGCGCGGACTGGTTGCCGAGTACGCCTGGCTCGACCCGCTGAAGGTCGCGCAGAACTACGGCTGCGAGATGCTGGCGCTGAACTGGACGCTGTGCACTCCCGAACGCCTGATCAAGGCACAGCGCCAGGGCTTGCACGTGTCGGTGTGGACGGTCAACGAACCGGCGCTGATGCGCCGGCTCGCCGACTTTGGCGTGGACAGCCTGATTACAGACTTTCCCGGTTTGGCCAAGACCACCCTCGGGTAGGGCTGAAATCGGTCTCCCCGACCGGCTCAGGCCACCGGCCGGAGCCGCTCAAAAAAGCCGGTTCAGACCGTCGTAGGCAGCGACCCGATAGGCTTCGGCCATGGTCGGGTAGTTGAAGGTGGTGTTGACGAAGTACTTGAGGTTGTTCAACTCGCCCGGCTGGTTCATCACTGCCTGACCGATGTGGACAATCTCCGAGGCCTGGTAGCCGAAGCAGTGCACACCGAGGACTTCCAGGGTCTCGCGGTGGAACAGGATCTTCAGCATGCCTTGCGGCTCGCCGGCGATCTGCGCGCGCGCCATGCTCTTGAAGAAGGCCTTGCCGACCTCGTACGGCACCTTGGCCTGGGTCAGCTCCTGCTCGTTCTTGCCGATCGAGCTGATCTCCGGAATGGTGTAGATGCCGGTCGGCACGTCGTTGACGAAGCGCCAGCTGCCGTTGTCGACGATGCTGCCGGCAGCCGAGCGCCCCTGGTCGTGGGCGGCACTGGCCAGGCTCGGCCAACCGATCACGTCACCGGCGCCGTAGATGTTCGGCACGCTTGTGCGGTAGTTCTCGTCGACCTCGATCTGGCCACGGCTATTGACCTTGATGCCGATGTTCTCCAGGCCCAGCTTGTCGGTGTTGCCGGTACGACCGTTGCACCACAGCAAGGCGTCGGCCTTGATCTTCTTGCCCGACTTCAGGTGCAGGATCACCCCGTTGTCCAGGCCCTCGACCCGCTCGTACTCCTCGTTGTGGCGCACGGTGATGTTGTTGTTGCTGAAGTGGTAGCTCAGCGCCTGCGAGATTTCCGAGTCGAGGAAGCTCAGCAGCTGGCCGCGGTTGTCCACCAACTCCACCAGCACACCCAGGCCACTGAAGATCGAGGCGTACTCGCAACCGATCACCCCGGCGCCGTAGACGATCAGTTTGCGCGGGGTGTGGCTGAGGCTGAGGATGGTGTCGCTGTCGTAGACACGCGGGTGGTGGAAGTCGATATCGGCCGGGCGATACGGGCGCGAGCCGGTGGCGATGATGATGTGCTTGGCGTTGAGCTTCTCGACCACACCGTTGGGGCACACCACTTCGATGGTCTGCTCGTCGGCGAAGCTGCCGGTACCGAAGAACACGTCGACGCGGTTGCGCGCGTAGTAACCGGTGCGCGAGGCGACCTGCTTGCTGATGACCTTCTCGGCGCTCTTGAGCACGTCGGGGAAGGAGAACCAGCGCGGCTCGCCGATGGCGCGGAACATCGGATTGGTGTTGAACTGCATGATCTGCCGCACGGAGTGACGCAGCGCCTTGGACGGGATGGTGCCCAGGTGGGTGCAGTTGCCGCCGACCTGGCGACGGCTGTCGACCATGGCCACCTTGCGCCCTGCTTTGGCGGCGTTCATTGCCGCGCCTTCTCCGGCCGGGCCGGAACCCAGCACCACTACGTCGTAGTTGTAGACAGCCATGCGTACTCCTTCAGAACTGGCCCGCCGGCCGGATGGCCGCGGGGCGCGATCATGTCGCCGGGGCGCCATGAGAAAATTCGGGTGCAGTCTAATCAAGCGTGAACGCCGCGCACATTAACCCTTGGTCGCGTCGTAGGCCACTGTTGCCTGCACTACATGTGGTTCCACCGACTCCATGGCGGCGATCATCCGTGGCTTGCCTTTCACTCGCCTTTCAGCGCCTGCTCGAACGCCGGGGTAGACCGGGAGACGAAGCCACCCTCGACCCGGGTCACCAGCACCGCGGCGATGCCATTGGCCAGGGCGAAGTCCCAGCCTCGCCGCGGGCCCAGGATCAGCAGCAAGGTGGAATAGCCATCAGCCAGCAACGCTGAAGCGTCGAGCACGGTCACCGACGCCAGGTCATGCTCGACCGGGCGCCCGAGGCGGGCGTCGAAGGTGTGCGAATAGCGCCGGCCATTGTCCTCGAAATAATGACGATAGTCACCCGAGGTGGACACGGCGAGGCCCTGCACGTCGATGACCTGGCGGGCGATCTGGCGGTCCTCTCGTGGCAACTCCAGGGCTATCCGCCAGGCACTGCCGTCGGGTTTGCGCCCAACGGCCTTGAGCTCGCCGGTAGCTTCGGCGAGGAAGCTGTCGATGCCCATGCCATGCAGGCGCTCGGCGATCAGGTCGACGGCATGGCCGGCGGCGATGCCGTTGAAGTCCAACTCGATGGCGGCGTCCTTGCATAGACTGCCACCCTCAAGACGCAGGTGACGGTAGCCCACGCGCTGGCGAGCGATGGCCAGGGCCTGAGGATCCGGCACGTGCATCTCACGGGCCTGGGGGCCGAAGCCCCAGAGATCGAGCAGCGGTTCTACGGTAAGGTCGAAAGCGCCCTGGCTCTGTTCGGCCAGGTGCTGACCGAAGCTGGCCAGCTCGAACAGGTCGGCGTCGACCGCCAGGCACTGGCCGGCCGGGAGCTGGTTGAAACGACTGACGGTTGAGTCGCCACGGTAGGTGGAGTAGCGGGCGTCGATGGACTGGAGGATGGCCTCGACCTCGGCCTGGACCTGCGCTGGCGCCGGGCCGCCAGGTTGGCGCGCGTACTGGATGCTGTAGCTGCTGCCCATGGTCGGGCCGCCGAAGCGCTCGAGGGTGGGGCCTTGGTTGCAGGCTGACAGCAACAACAGGCAGAGCAGAAGAACTGTGCGCAACTTAGATCTCTCGGTTGACCTGCCCACGCGGTCGGTGTAGGAGCGGCCTTGTGTCGCGAAAGGGCTGCGCAGCAGCCCCGGCAATTGTGGCAGTGACGCTGAAAACCTGGGGCCGCTTTGCGGCCCGTTCGCGACACAAGGCCGCTCCTACAACGATCGCACTGATGCGAGGAGCAAAAAAAACGGGAACCCGAAGGTTCCCGTTTTTTCAACGCATTACAAGCGGATCAGCGTGGAAACGCTGGCGGGTTCACACCGGCCATGTCTTCCATCACGCGGACCACCTGGCAGCTGTAACCAAACTCGTTGTCGTACCAGACGTACAGGACAACGCGGTTGTCGTTGCAGATGGTCGCCTCGGCGTCGACCACACCGGCGTGGCGCGAGCCAACGAAGTCGGTGGACACCACTTCCTGGGAGCTGACGTAGTCGATCTGCTTGTGCAGGTCCGAGTGCATGGCGGTCTGGCGCAGGTACTCGTTCAGCTCTTCGCGGTTGGTGGCCTTCTCCAGGTTCAGGTTGAGAATGGCCATCGACACGTTCGGCGTCGGTACACGGATCGCGTTGCCGGTCAGCTTGCCCTTGAGCACCGGCAGTGCCTTGGCGGCGGCGGTGGCGGCACCGGTCTCGGTGATGACCATGTTCAGCGGCGCGGCACGGCCACGACGGCTGCCCTTGTGGAAGTTGTCGATCAGGTTCTGGTCGTTGGTGAACGAGTGAACGGTCTCGACGTGGCCGTTGACGATGCCGTACTGGTCGTTGATGGCCTTGAGCACCGGCACGATGGCGTTGGTGGTGCAGGACGCCGCCGAGATGATCTTGTCGTCGGCGCTGATGTCGCCGTGGTTGATGCCATGCACGATGTTCTTCAGCGCGCCCTTGCCCGGCGCGGTGAGGATCACGCGGGCGGCGCCTGGGCAGGCCAGGTGCTGGCCGAGGCCGTCGGCGTCGCGCCATACACCGGTGTTGTCGACGATCAGCGCATCGTGGATGCCGTACTGGGTGTAGTCGACTTCACTCGGGCTCTTGGCATAGATCACCTGGATCAGGTTGCCGTTGGCGGTGATGGTGTTGTTGGCTTCGTCGATGACGATGGTGCCATCGAACGGACCGTGCACCGAGTCACGGCGCAGCAGGCTGGCGCGTTTGACCAGGTCGTTCTCGGCGCCCTTGCGCACGACGATGGCGCGCAGGCGCAGGCCGTCGCCGCCACCGGTCTTCTCGATGAGGATGCGCGCCAGCAGGCGGCCGATGCGACCGAAGCCGTACAGGACGACGTCGGTGCCCTTGCGTGCGGAAGCGTTCTGCTGACCCACGACGTCGGCCAGTTCGTCACGCACGAACTGCTCGGCGCTGCGGCCATTGCCTTCGACCTTGAACTTGTTGGCCAGCTTGCCCAGGTCCACCGAAGCGGCGCCCAGTTTCAGCTCGCTCATGGCCTTGAGCAGGGGGAATGTCTCGTGGACGGACAGCTCGGTCTCGTCGGTCTGACGGTGACGGGCAAAGCGGTGGGCTTTGAGGATCGAGATAACCGAACGGTTGATCAGGCTGCGGCCATAGATCGAGCTCACCACGTTGTTGTTGCGGTAGAGCTGACCGATAAGCGGGATCATCGCTTCAGCCAGGGCTTCACGATCGATCCACTCACCAAGACACTGGTCGGGCTTCTGAGTCACGGTAACCTTCCACATGTAGGGGAACAAAAAAGGGGCTACATTATGACGCCCCGCGGCGTATCGGGCAATGAGCGCCTGTCGCCGGCGCCAGACCCCGTCGCAATGCCCTTTCGAGCCTGACAGCGCGCCCCGTCACCGGTACAATCGATCTCTTTGCCGCAACGCTTGGAGTCCAATCTCCCGTGTCAGTTCTGCGCCTACCGAAACTGTCGGCCACGGCCGGCAAACAAACCTGGGGCAACCTGCCCGGCGCGGCCTTGAGCCTGGCCGTCGCCGAGGCGGCCAGCACCGCTGGTCGCTTCACCCTGTTGCTGACCGCCGACAGCCAGGCCGCCGATCGCCTGGAGCAGGAGCTGCGCTTCTTCGCCCCGGACCTGCCGGTGCTGCCGTTCCCCGACTGGGAAACCCTGCCCTACGACCTGTTCTCGCCGCACCAGGACATCATCTCCCAGCGCATCGCCAGCCTGTACCGGTTGCCGGAGCTGGACCACGGCATCCTCGTCGTGCCTATCACCACCGCCCTGCATCGCCTTGCCCCCACGCGCTTCCTGCTGGGCAGCAGCCTGGTGCTGGACGTGGGCCAGAAGATCGACGTCGAGCAGATGCGCACGCGCCTGGAGGCCAGCGGCTACCGCTGCGTCGACACGGTCTACGAGCATGGCGAGTTCGCCGTGCGCGGCGCGCTGATCGACCTGTTCCCCATGGGCAGCAAGACGCCGTACCGCATCGACCTGTTCGACGACGAGATCGAAACCCTGCGCACCTTCGACCCGGAGTCGCAGCGTTCGATCGACAAGGTCGACTCGATCCGCCTTCTGCCGGCGCGCGAGTTCCCCATGCAGAAGGACGAAGTGACGCGTTTCAAGGCGCGCTTTCGCGAACGCTTCGACGTGGACTTCCGCCGCAGCGCGATCTTCCAGGACCTCACCAGCGGCATCATCCCCGCCGGCATCGAGTACTACCTGCCGCTGTTCTTCGAAGAAACCGCCACCCTGTTCGACTACCTGCCAGCCGACACCCAGGTGTTCTCCCTGCCGGGCGTGGAGCAAGCCGCCGAGCACTTCTGGAACGACGTGCGCGGGCGCTATGAAGAACGTCGCGGCGACCTCAGTCGCCCGCTGCTGCCGCCAGCAGAGCTGTTCCTCCCGGTCGAGGACTGCTTCGCCCGCCTCAAGCAATGGCCGCGCGTGGTGATCGGCGCCGATGACGTCGAGCCTGGCGCCGGCCGCGAACGCTTCCCGGCCCGCGCCCTGCCCAACCTGGCCATCGAGGCCAAGGCCAACCAGCCGCTGGCGGAGCTGTCGAACTTCCTCGACCAGTTCCCTGGCCGCGTGCTGTTCACGGCCGAATCGGCGGGCCGACGCGAAGTGCTGCTGGAGCTGCTCGAGCGCTTGAAGCTGCGCCCGCAGACCGTCGACGGCTGGGCCGACTTCGTCACCGGCAACGAGCGTCTGGCGATCACCATCGCCCCGCTTGACGATGGCCTGTTGCTGGACGACCCAGGCCTGGCCCTGGTGGCCGAGAGCCCACTGTTCGGCCAGCGCGTGATGCAGCGAAGGCGTCGCGAGAAACGCGGCGAGGCGGCCAACGACGCGGTGATCAAGAACCTCACCGAGCTGCGCGAAGGCGCGCCGGTGGTGCACATCGACCACGGCGTGGGCCGCTACCTGGGCCTGGCCACCCTGGAAATCGACGGCCAGGCCGCCGAATTCCTCACCCTCGAGTACGCCGAGGGCGCCAAGCTCTATGTGCCGGTGGCCAACCTGCACCTCATCGCCCGCTACACCGGCAGCGACGATGCCCTGGCGCCGCTGCACCGACTGGGCTCCGAAGCCTGGCAGAAAGCCAAGCGCAAGGCCGCCGAACAGGTGCGCGATGTTGCCGCCGAACTGCTCGACATCTATGCCCGCCGCGCCGCGCGCAAAGGCTATGCCTTCGCCGATCCGGCCGCCGACTACGCCACTTTCAGCGCCGGCTTCCCGTTCGAGGAAACCCCCGACCAACAGGCGGCCATCGAGGCGGTACGCGCCGACATGCTCGCCGGCCAGCCCATGGACCGCCTGGTGTGTGGCGACGTCGGCTTCGGCAAGACCGAAGTGGCCATGCGCGCCGCCTTCATCGCCGTACACGGCGGGCGCCAGGTCGCATTGCTGGTGCCCACCACCCTGCTCGCCCAGCAGCACTACAACAGCTTCCGCGACCGCTTCGCCGACTGGCCGGTGAAGGTCGAGGTGATGAGCCGCTTCAAGTCGGCCAAGGAAGTGGCCAGCGCCGCGGCGGAACTGGCCGAAGGCAAGATCGACATCCTCATCGGCACCCACAAGCTGCTGCAGGACGATGTGCGCTTCAAGGACCTGGGCCTGGCCATCATCGACGAAGAGCACCGTTTCGGCGTGCGCCAGAAGGAACAGCTCAAGGCCCTGCGCAGCGAGGTGGACATCCTCACCCTGACCGCAACGCCCATTCCGCGCACGCTGAACATGGCGGTGTCGGGCATGCGCGACCTGTCGATCATCGCCACCCCGCCAGCGCGGCGCCTGTCGGTGCGCACCTTCGTCATGGAGCAGAACAAGAGCACGGTCAAGGAAGCGCTGCTGCGCGAACTGCTGCGCGGCGGCCAGGTGTACTACCTGCACAACGACGTCAAGACCATCGAGAAGTGCGCCGCAGAACTGGCCGAACTGGTACCCGAGGCGCGCATCGGCATCGGTCACGGGCAGATGCGCGAGCGCGAACTCGAACAGGTGATGAGCGACTTCTATCACAAGCGCTTCAACGTGCTGATCGCCTCGACCATCATCGAGACCGGCATCGACGTGCCCAGCGCCAACACCATCGTCATCGAGCGCGCCGACAAGTTCGGCCTGGCCCAGCTGCACCAGCTGCGCGGCCGGGTCGGCCGTAGCCACCACCAGGCCTACGCCTACCTGCTGACGCCACCGCGCCAACAGATCAGCGCCGACGCCGAAAAGCGCCTGGAGGCCATCGCCAACACCCAGGACCTGGGCGCAGGCTTCGTCCTGGCCACCAACGACCTGGAAATCCGTGGTGCCGGCGAGCTGCTCGGCGAAGGCCAGAGCGGGCAGATCCAGGCGGTCGGCTTCACCCTGTACATGGAAATGCTCGAGCGCGCGGTCAAGGCCATCCGCAAGGGCACCCAGCCCAACCTCGAGCAGCCGCTGGGCGGCGGTCCGGAAATCAACCTGCGCCTGCCGGCGCTGATCCCCGAGGACTACCTGCCCGACGTGCATGCGCGCCTGATCCTCTACAAGCGCATTGCCTCGGCGGCCGACGAAGAAGGCCTCAAGGACCTGCAGGTAGAGATGATCGACCGCTTCGGCCTGCTGCCCGAGCCGACCAAGAACCTGATGCGCCTGACCCTGCTCAAGCTGCAGGCGGAAAAGCTCGGCATCAAGAAAGTCGACGCCGGCCCCAACGGCGGCAAGCTCGAGTTCGAGGCCGAGACCCCGGTCGACCCGCTGACCCTGATCAAGCTGATCCAGGGCCAGCCCAAACGCTACAAGTTCGAAGGCGCGACCCAGTTCCGCTTCCTGGTACCGATGGAACGCCCCGAAGAACGTTTCAACACCCTGGAAGCGCTGTTCGAGCGCCTCACTCCACAAAATTCATAAGGAAGCTTCATGCGTGCCATCCGTTGCCTGACCCTGCTGCTGACGCTGTTCGCGCCGCCAGCCTTCGCCGCAGGCCCCTATCAGGTGGAAATGATCCTGGTGCGGCAGAACGCCGTGGCGGCGTTCACCAGTCCGTTCGCCCCGGAGGACTGGAGCGCCGGCGCGCCGCGCCTGGACAAAGGCGCCGAGCGCCCGACCGCGCTGGGTGACGAAGTCACCCGCCTGCAGGCCACCGCCGACTACACGGTACTGCTGCACAAGGCCTGGCAACAGGACGCCAGCACGGTCGCCGTGGGCGTCGGCGACGAACAGTTCGGCCACTTCCCGATCGAAGGCAACCTGCGCATCAGCGAAGATCGCTTCATCGCCGTCGACGCCAACTTCTGGGTCAACCAGCTCGACGCCAACGGCGGCGTGCTGCGCAGCGAGCAGTTCAAGCAGAGCAACAGCAACATGAAAGCCGGCCAGCTGACCTTCCTCGATGGCGGGCACCTGGCACTGCTGCTCAAGGTCTCGCCAGCCGGCATGCGCAAAATCCCGTTGCCGGATCCGGAAATGATGGAGCAGTGAAATCGTGAACGCCGATGTGCAGAAGCTGGCAGCCGAGAACCCGAGCTGGAAGCACGACTTTTCCGCAGCCACCCTGCAACGCGGCGAACGCTACGCCGAACAGGGGCTGGTGAACATCCAGTCCCACGGCGACTCGCGCATCGAGGCTACCTGCCGCGGCAGCGGCAGCAATATCTACCGCCAACGAATCATCATCACTGCCGGGCCATCCGGGCAGTGCCATGTACGCGGCAGTTGCTCCTGCCCGGTTGGCGAGAACTGCAAGCACTGCGCCGCCGTGCTGTTCACCCTGGCCAATACCTACCAGGGCGGCACGACGCCGAGCGATCAGCTACCCCATCACCTGCAACACTGGCTGCAGAGCCTGGCCCAGTCGCCCCCGGCCCAGGAAGCCGTTGAAGACAAGCGCGGACGCATGGTCTGCTACCAGCTGCTGCTCAACGGTGACGAAAACTGCGCCCTGCGCGTGCGCAAAGGCACCCGCGACGAGCACGGCATTCGCTACAGCCGCATCCAGTCCCTGTATGAATTGCTCTACGAGCCCCCCAAGTTCGTCAAGGACGAAGACCTGCGCATCCTGCGCCAGCTCTCGGCGCAGACCGTGCCCTACGGCCATGAGCGCGGCTACGCGCTAAAGGGCCACGAGGGCGGTGAGCTGCTGCAGCGGGCACTGGATACCGGGCGCCTGCTGTTCATCGAAGAACTGCCCCTGCTGGTGCAGGGCGCGCCGCGCCAGGCGGACTTCCGCTGGGTACGCCTGGACAACGGCGACTACCGGGGCATGTGGTACAACGGCGAAGAGCGCCTGAACTGCGTGCTGCCACTGGTCCCGCTGTACTACTTCGATGTCGACAGCAAGGAGGTCGGCATCGTGACCCACGACCTCGAGCCGCACACCGCCCTGCAGCTGTCCCTTGCTCCTGATGTACCGGAACACCTCATCGTGCCCCTCAGCCACAAGCTCAACGCCCTCAATCATCACCTGCCCACACCCACCACCGTGCAACAGGAGCTGCTCGACGACCTCGAGCCGACCCCGCACCTGACCCTCGGCAGCCTCGAGTTCAGCGCCTACATGCCCAAGACCGGGCGCATGCAACGGCAGATGCAGCATCGCGCCGCGCTGGCGTTCGACTATGACGGCCTGCGCGCCAGCGGCAACGACGACAAGCCGCTGAGTCGCCTGGTGGGCAGCACCAGCCAACGCATCCGTCGCCACCCCCAGGCCGAGCAGGCCCTGCGCAAGGTGTTGCGCGAGCATGGCTTCAGGCCCGCCACCCGCCAGAGCAAAGCCCTGCCCGACAGCGCTGGCGAGATGTACCAGCTGACCGACGACGAAGCCTGGCTGCGCTTCGCCCGCGAGGGCCTGCCACGCCTGCGCGAGGCCGGCTGGACCATCGATGTGCTCCGCGACTTCGCCTTCAACCTGCACGAGGTCGACGACTGGTACGCCACCATCGACGAAGCACCAGGCCACGAGTGGTTCGACCTGGAACTGGGCATCGTCGTCGATGGCCAACGCCACAGCCTGCTGCCCATCGTCCTGCAGTTGCTGCGCGCCAGCCCCGAGCTGTTGCGCCCCAGCGAACTGGCGCGACGCAGTGACGACGAGCACCTGCTGCTCGACCTCAACCGCGCCCGCCACGACAGTCCGGCGCTGCGCGTCGCCCTGCCCTACGGGCGGATCAAGGCCGTGATGGGCACCCTTGGCGAGCTGTACCTGCACGAACACGCCGTCGGCCCAAGCCTGCGCCTGGAGCGCGCCGATGCCGCCCGCCTGAACGAGATCGACCACCTGCCACTGCAATGGCAAGGCGGCAGCGAGGTTCGCGACCTGGGCCGGCGCCTGCGCGATGCCCGCGACCTGCAAGTGGCGCCACCCAAGGGCCTGAACGCCACATTGCGCCCCTACCAGCAGCAAGGCCTGAACTGGTTGCAGGCCCTGCGCGAAATGGGTACCGGCGGCATCCTCGGCGACGACATGGGCCTGGGCAAGACCCTGCAGACCCTCGCCCATCTGCTGCTGGAGAAAGAGGCCGGGCGCCTCGCCTCTCCGGCGCTGGCGGTGATGCCCACCAGCCTGGTCCCGAACTGGCTCGACGAAGCCCGGCGCTTCGCCCCCGACCTGCGCGTCCTGGCCCTGCACGGCCCTGGCCGCAACAAGCACTTCGCCAACCTTGCCGACTACGACCTGGTACTGACCACCTATGCCCTCGTCCCCCGCGACCTGGAGCACCTCAAGGGTCAGCCATGGCACCTGCTGGTGCTGGACGAGGCGCAGAACATCAAGAGCAGCACCAGCAAGGCCGCCCAGGCCGTGCGCGAACTGCAGGCCGACCAACGCCTGTGCCTGACCGGCACGCCGATGGAGAACAACCTCGGCGAGCTGTGGTCGATCTTCCACTTCCTGATGCCCGGCTGGCTTGGCGACAGCAAGCGCTTCACCCAGGACTACCGCACCCCGATCGAGCGTCATGGCGACGGCGAGCGCATGGCCCACCTGGCCAGCCGCATCCGCCCGTTCCTGCTGCGCCGCACCAAGGAGCAGGTGGCCACCGAGCTGCCAGCCAAGACCGAGATGATCCACTGGGTCGAGCTCAGCGACGCCCAGCGCGACACCTACGAAGCGGTGCGGGTGGCGATGGACAAGAAGGTCCGCGACGAAATCGCCCGCAACGGCGCCGCCCGCAGCCAGATCGTCATCCTCGACGCGCTGCTCAAGCTGCGCCAGGTGTGCTGCGACCTGCGCCTGGTCAAGGGCACCGAGACCAAGGGCACGTTCGCCGACAAGGGCAAGCTGGGCAGCCTGCTGGAGATGCTCGAGGAGTTGCTCAGCGAGGGACGCAAGGTCCTGCTGTTCTCGCAGTTCACCTCGATGCTCGCGCTGATCGAGTTCGAACTGGAGAAGCGCGGCATCCGCTACAGCCTGCTGACCGGCGACACCCGTGACCGCCGCGCGCCGGTCCAGCAGTTCCAGAACGGCGACAGCGAGGTGTTCCTGATCAGCCTCAAGGCTGGTGGCACCGGGTTGAATCTGACCGCCGCCGACACCGTGATCCACTATGACCCATGGTGGAACCCGGCCAGCGAGAACCAGGCCACCGACCGCGCCTACCGCATTGGCCAGGACAAGCCGGTGTTCGTGTTCAAGCTGATCACCCGGGGCACGGTGGAGGAAAAGATCCAGCAGCTGCAGCAGGAGAAGGCGGCACTGGCGGCCGGGCTGCTCGATGGCGGGCAAGCCGGGCAATGGCGGCTGGGAGATGACGAGATCGACGCGCTGTTCGCGCCGTTGCCGGGCAAGCGCGGGCGTTAAGCCAGGCTTTTCCCGTGCCGGCCTCTTCGCGGGTAAACCCGCTCCCACAGGGACGGCGTATTCCTTGAGAGCGACGTATAACCTGTGGGAGCGGGTTTACCCGCGAAGAAGCCAACGCGGTCAATCGACCAGCTGGGCGTCCTTCAACGCCCCCAACGCCTCCAACCAACGCGGCTGCTGGCGGTAGTCGGTACGCGCAAAGCCCTGCCCACGCATCCGCGCGATCCGTGGCGACGGCTTGACCTTCATCCGCTGCGCCGCGCTCAACGCCAGCTCCGCCGCCGCCCGGTCGTTGCACACCAGGCCCATGTCGCAACCGGCGCTCAGGGCCGCCTCGATGCGACTGGCGGCATCGCCCACCACGTGGGCACCGGCCATGGATAGGTCATCGCTGAAGATCACTCCGTCGAAGCCCAGCTCGCCGCGCAGGATGTCCTGCAACCAGCGCCGGGAGAAGCCGGCCGGTTGGTTGTCGACCTGCGGATAGATGACATGTGCCGGCATCACCGCCGCCAGCTGCCCGCTCAGGCGGCTGAACGGCACCAGGTCGGCGGCGCGCAGCTGCTCCAGGCTGCGCTCGTCGACCGGGATCGCCACATGCGAGTCGGCCTCGGCCCAGCCATGCCCCGGGAAATGCTTGCCACAGGCCGCCATGCCGGCGGCATTCATGCCGCGAATGAAAGCTCCCGCCAACCGGGTGGCGCGCTCGGGGTCCCCCTCGAAGGCACGACTGCCGACCACCGCGCTGCGCTGGTGGTCGAGGTCCAGCACCGGCGCGAAGCTCAGGTCCAGCCCCACTGCCAGCACTTCGGTCGCCATCAGCCAGCCGCACTGCTCGGCCAGGTAATCGGCGTTGGCGTTATCGGCGATGGCACGCATGGCCGGCAAGCGCACGAAGCCCTGGCGCAGGCGCTGCACCCGGCCACCTTCCTGGTCGACGGCGAGAATGAGGTCGGGACGAATCGCACGAATCGACGCGCACAGCTCGCGCACCTGGCGCGGGCTGTCGATATTGCGAGCGAAGATGATCAGGCCGGCCACTTCGGGCTGGCGCAGCAGATGGCGGTCTTCGGCGTTCAGCCAATGGCCGGCGATATCCACCATCAGGGAGCCTTGGAGGCTGGCGGTCATAGCGAGTCCTTACATTGCAGATCCAGGAGAGCCCGACAGGCACACACTCTCATGGGACAGCCAGCGGCCCATAGGTTCAGTGTGCAAGGGAAAGCGCCGCAATCGCAGCGGCTCAAGGCGAGGTCGAGCATGGGGCGCTAGCTTAGCCGAAGCGCCCCGTTGCGCCCAGTGTTCAGGCCTTGACGGTCGTACCGGACTTGCTGCGTGGGCGCAGCTGGGCGGCGGCCATGGCTTGGTCGGTGACGCCGCTGTCGGCGCGCATGCCGGCGGCCAGGAACGGCACCATCAGGCGCATCACCTGCTCGATCGAGGTGTTGATGCCGAAATCGGTTTCGGCAATGGCGCGCAGCGCCTTGATCCCCGACATGCTGAACGCGGCGGCCCCCAGCATGAAGTGCACACGCCAGAACAGCTCGAGCGGAGGAATGTTGGGGGCGGCTTCGTTGACCAGGAGCATGTAGCGACGGAACACCTTGCCGTACATGTCTTCAAGGTAACGGCGCAGGTGACCCTGGCTCTGGCTGAACGCCAGCCCCAGCAAACGCATGAAGATGGACAGGTCGTTGTTGCTGCGCGGCTGCACCGCGAGCGCCTGCTCGACCAGCATTTCCAGCAATTCCTCGAGGCTGGCCTTCTGCTCGGGGCGCGCCTGGCGACGCTCGAGCTCACGCTCGAGGCTGGCGCAGAAAGGGCCGAGGAAGCGCGAGAATACCGCCTGGATCAAGGCTTTCTTGGAGCCGAAATGGTAGTTCACCGCCGCCAGGTTGACCCCGGCCTTGCTGGTGATCAGCCTCAATGAGGTTTCCGCGAAACCGCGCTCCGCGAACAGCTGTTCCGCCGCATCGAGGATGCGTTCAACGGTTTCCGATTGAGCCATGACTACTCCGCCTGACAAACAGTTGTTTGAAACATACGTTTCAGGCCTGTCGATGTCAAGGCTGGGTGACCGGTCGGTCGCCATTTAAAAGCGCCAAGCTGCAAGCTGCAAGCGACAAGAGGTGCCCGGCGCTCGCTATTTCTTGCAGCTTGCAGCTTGCGGCTGGCCTCTTACTGTATATAATCCCAGTCACTGTATAAAAAGACAGAGCCCTCGCCCATGCTGAAACTGACGCCACGCCAAGCCGAGATTCTGGCTTTCATCAAACGCTGCCTCGAAGACAACGGCTTCCCACCGACCCGTGCCGAGATCGCGCAGGAACTGGGCTTCAAATCGCCCAATGCCGCCGAGGAGCACCTCAAGGCCCTGGCCCGCAAGGGCGCCATCGAGATGACCCCCGGCGCATCCCGCGGCATCCGTATCCCTGGCCTCGAGCCGAAGAACGACGACAACGGCCTGCCGATCATCGGTCGCGTGGCCGCCGGTGCGCCGATCCTCGCCGAGCAGCACATCGAAGAATCCTGCAACATCAACCCGGCCTTCTTCCATCCCCGCGCCGACTACCTGCTGCGCGTGCACGGCATGAGCATGAAGGACATCGGCATCTTCGACGGCGACCTGCTCGCCGTGCACACCACCCGCGAAGCCCGCAACGGCCAGGTCGTGGTGGCCCGCATCGGTGACGAAGTGACGGTCAAGCGCTTCAAGCGCGAAGGCAACAAGGTCTGGCTGATCGCCGAAAATCCCGAATTCGCCCCTATCGAAGTCGACCTGCAAGCACAGGAACTGGTGATCGAGGGCTTGAGCGTCGGCGTCCTTCGCCGCTGAAACCAGGAGGCGTCATGCAGCCGATCACCCATGCACCCCAGCAAACCCAGCTGCCGCTGTTCGAGGCTTTCCTCGCCCAGCCGGTACTACCGGGCCTCAAGCCCAGCGAAGCGCCGCGCAAAGGCAGCCAGCCCGAGCTGTTCAGCGAGCTGGCCCTGCGCGGCGCGCCCGGGCATTGCCAGAGCCTGCTGGCGCCTGTGCTGCGTGAACTCAGCGAAGAGGACGACAACCGCTGGCTGACACTGATCGCCCCGCCTGGCAGCCTGACCCAGACCTGGCTGCGTGATGCCGGCCTCAACCGTGAACGCATCCTGCTGTTGCAACCCGGCGGCAACCAGACCGCCCTGCAGCTGGCCTGCGAAGCCCTGCGCCTCGGTCGCAGCCACACCGTGGTCAGCTGGCTCGGCACCATCAACAGCAGTGCTCGCCAACAACTGCAACGCGCCGCCGCCATTGGAAACGCACAAAGCCTGAACATCCGCCTCGGCTGATGTTCAGGCTTTGCCTGTCAAACGCTTGAAACCTTGAAGCCTCAAGGTGACTCAGTGAAGGACGCGCGGCCCCTCGTCGCGCTCCAGGTCGCCCTCGACAAGGCGACCGGCCATTTGCACGCCAACACTCAGCATGGCCTTGGCCACTTCCACATGCTGTCCTTGCAGGAATGCCTTGGCGTCCTCGGAGAAGTCCAAGGTTACCAGGGAGCCTTCATCTTCGGCGCGGCGCAGCTCGATCCGGCCATCAGGCAACTCGACGATTTCTAGAAAGGACGTTGACATAAAGGGCCTGCTTTTCACGAAAGGCCAGTAGTGTACCAGCCATGAACGCCATCAGCACTCACTCAACGCGTCGCGGAATCGTCTCACCAGGTCTTTCAGGCTCCCTCGCCAGGCCTCAAGCTCCTCCCTGGAAAGCTCGACCGGCTCTGGCTCGTCCAGATTGACGGCCTGGATCAACGGCTGGGTAACGTCGCCTTTCACGATTTTCTTCGCGACCGGCGGTCTGAACAAATCGGCATAAGCCGCCAGCAATTGTGCCAGCCAGGTTTGCCGATGGCGGACCAGCTCGAGCATTTCGGCCACCTCGGGGATGGCGATGCGATCGAGCGCATCATCGGACAGCGCCTGCTCGACCGTGGCCACCACCGGCAAGCGGTAGAAACCAGCGATCTCATGGCAAAGGCCAAGCAGCGCGCCATACAGGTGAAACAGCGCCGACTCGCGCTCGGCCTGGATCAGTCCCTGGGCGTTCATCGCCTGGCTGTCGGCAGCCTTGGCCATGGACTCCAGGGCAAGCCCGGCGAAGAACAGTTTCTGGTTGGTGCGAGTGTAGAGTTCCTGGGCCATTTTCCATGACCTCCCATGGGCAACAAGGCGATATCGCAGTGTCGGGGATTGTCCGGCGTTACCGCAAGCACAAACGATCGCGGGGCAAGCCCGCTCCCACGGGTGTTATTCAACCTCGTGGGAGCGGGCTTGCCCCGCGATGAGCCTGAGACTCGGATCAGCGCTTGTCTTCGACCTTCCACGCCTTGCCGTCGTAGAACGCCTTCCAGCCGGTCGGCTTGCCGTCGACCTCGGACTGCACGTACTGCTCCTTGGTCTTGCGGCTGTAGCGGATCACCGCCGGACGACCGTCCGGGTCCTTCTGCGGTGCGTCGCAGAGGAAGTGGTACTTCGGATCGATCTCATGCTTGTGCGGGATGATTTCCAGCACCAGCGGCGCGCGCGTCTCGCGGTTTTTCGGGAACTGGCTGGCCGCCAGGAACAGACCCGAGGCACCATCGCGCAGCACGTAGGTGTCATCGACCTTCTCGCACTTGAGCTCCGGCATGTCCACCTTGTCCATCTTCGGCGGCGCCGCCTCGCCGCTCTTGAGCAGCTTGCGGGTGTTCTTGCACGCCGGGTTGGTGCAACCGAAGAACTTGCCGAAACGGCCAGTCTTGAGCTGCATCTCGCTGCCGCACTTGTCGCATTCCAGGCTCGGGCCTTCGTACCCTTTGATACGGTAGCTACCCTCTTCGATCTCGTAGCCCGCGCAGTCCGGGTTATTACCGCAGATATGCAGCTTGCGCTTCTCGTCGAGCAGGTAGGCGTCCATCGCCGTCGAGCAGATCGGACAACGGTGCTTGCCACGCAGCACCAGCGACTCGGACTCACCCTCGTCGTCGGCCGCGATCTCATCACCCGGCACCAGGTTGACGGTTGCCTTGCAACGCTCTTTCGGCGGCAGGCTGTAACCCGAGCAACCAAGGAACACACCGGTGGAGGCGGTGCGGATCATCATCGGGCGACCGCATTCCTTGCATGGAATGTTGGTCAGGGTCGGCTGATTGGCACGCATGCCGTGTTCAGTGGACTCGGCGGTCAGCAGCTTCTTGCTGAAATCGCCATAGAACTCGTCGAGCACGTTCTTCCAGTCACGCTCACCTTGCGCGACGTCGTCGAGGTTCTCTTCCATGCCGGCGGTGAAGCCGTAGTCCATCAGGTTGGCGAAACTCTCCGACAGCCGCTCGGTGACGATGTCGCCCATCTTCTCGGAATAGAACCGACGGTTGTGCAGGGTGACGTAGCCACGGTCCTGAATGGTGGAAATGATCGCCGCATAGGTCGATGGACGGCCGATACCGCGCTTTTCCATCTCCTTGACCAGGCTGGCTTCGGTGAAGCGCGCCGGCGGCTTGGTGAAGTGCTGGCTAGGATCGAGCTGGATCAGCTTGAGCACCTCGCCCTGGGCCATTTCCGGCAGCACGTCATCCTCGCCAGGCTTGCTCTGCTGCGGCAGGACACGGGTGTAACCGTCGAACTTGAGAATACGGCCCTTGGCGCGCAGCTCGAAGTCGCCGGCCACCACGGTGACACTGGTGGAGAGGTACTGCGCGGGCGGCATCTGGCAGGCCAGGAACTGGCGCCAGATCAGCTCGTACAGGCGCTCGGCATCACGCTCCATGCCGCTGAGCTTGCTCGGGTGGGTGCTCACGTCCGATGGACGGATCGCTTCGTGCGCCTCCTGGGCACCTTCCTTGCTGCCGTAGACGATCGGCGCGGCGGGCAGGTACTGCTTGCCGAATTCGTTCTCGATGTAGTTGCGCGCCATCTCGACCGCGTCGGTCGACAGGTTGGTCGAGTCGGTACGCATGTAGGTGATGTAACCGGCTTCGTACAGACGCTGGGCCATCATCATGGTCTTCTTCACCCCGAAGCCCAGGCGGTTGCTCGCGGCCTGCTGCAGGGTGGAGGTAATGAACGGTGCCGAAGGCTTGCTGCTGGTCGGTCGGTCCTCGCGCTTGCTTACGCTGTAGCTGGAGGACTTGAGCTTCTCCAGCGCGGCCATGGCCTGCGCTTCATTGAGCGGCTTGAACGCCTCGCCTTTCTCGCGGGCCACCTCGAAACGCACCTTGGCGTTCTTGGCGGTGCCCAGGTCGGCGTGCACCTCCCAGTATTCCTCCGGGTTGAACGCACGGATCTCGCGCTCACGCTCGACCACCAGCTTCACCGCCACCGACTGCACACGGCCAGCGGACAGGCCACGGGCGATCTTGGCCCACAGCAGCGGAGAAACCATGTAGCCGACCACACGGTCGAGGAAACGACGCGCCTGCTGGGCGTTGACCCGATCGATATCGAGCTCGCCCGGCTGGGAGAAGGCTTCCTGGATGGCTTTCTTGGTGATTTCGTTGAACACCACGCGCTTGTAGCGGCTGTCGTCGCCACCGATGGCTTCGCGCAGGTGCCAGGCGATGGCCTCCCCTTCGCGGTCCAAGTCGGTTGCGAGATAGATGGTGTCGGCATCCTTGGCCAGGCGGCGCAGTTCTTCGATCACCTTCTCCTTGCCGGGAAGGATTTCGTACTTGGCCTTCCAGCCCGCCTCGGGGTCGACGCCCATGCGCGCAACCAGGGTACGGCGTGCCTTCTCCTTCGGCGACAAGGCCGGAGCCTCGCCCGCGGTCTTGCCACGCTTGGCCGCCGGTTCCTTGCTCGCACTGGCGGAACCGCTGGTGGGAAGGTCACGGATGTGGCCGATACTCGACTTCACCACGTACTGGCTGCCCAGGTACTTGTTGATGGTCTTGGCCTTGGCCGGGGATTCCACAATGACCAGCGATTTGCCCATGGATCGGAGTATTCCTGAATCTGAAGATGAAAAACGCGTCAGGTGCCAGACGCGGCACCGCTATATATAGTGGCGAAAGTGCGAGGTCAAGCGCGGTCGATCACTCTTGTGCCTTGCCACGCAGCTCGGGCAAGCCCTCTTCGGCCCTGACCAAAGCAAAGCGTGGCACTTGCTCGCCGTCAACCTCGACGGACTCCTGGAACATGCAAAGCGGTCTCACCCAGAAGCTGTAATCACCATACAGGCACTGATAGAACACCATCCACTCCTCGCTCTCGGAATGGCGTGCCACGCTGAACACGCGGTACTCAGGGCCCTTGTAATGCCGGTACACACCAGGTTGTATCTGCATGTCGCTCGCCCTCTTGAACAAATCCTGTAAAAAACAAAAGCCGGGGCACATGGCCCCGGCTGCTGTCATGCGACGCGATCAGACGCGTTCGAAGACAGTGGTGATGCCTTGACCCAGGCCGACGCACATGGTCGCCACGCCCAGGGTGCCGCCATTTTGCTTCATGACGTTGAGCAGGGTGCCGGAAATCCGCGCCCCCGAGCAACCGAACGGGTGACCCAGTGCGATGGCGCCGCCGTGCAGGTTAACCTTCTCATCCATCTTGTCGAGCACTTTCAGATCCTTCAGCACCGGCAGGGCCTGTGCGGCGAAGGCCTCGTTGAGCTCGAAGAAGTCGATATCGGCGATGGTCAGGCCTGCTCGCTTGAGGGCTTTCTGCGTCGCCGGGACCGGACCATAGCCCATGATCGCCGGATCGACACCCGCCACGGCCATGGAACGAATCACGGCCAACGGCTGGATGCCCAGGTCCATGGCGCGCTGGCCGGACATGACGATCATGCACGAGGCGCCGTCGGTGATCTGCGACGAGGTGCCGGCAGTCACGGTACCGCCTTTGGGGTTGAACGCCGGTTTCAGCGACGCCAGGCCTTCGAGGGTGGTTTCCGGGCGAATGGTCTCGTCGTAGTCGAAGACCTTCAGGAAGCCGTTCTCGTCGTAGCCCTGGATCGGGATGATCTCATCCTTGAACTTGCCTTCGACCGTCGCCTTGTGGGCGAGCTGGTGCGAACGCAGGCCGAACAGGTCCTGTTGCTCACGGGTGATGCCGTGCATCTTGCCGAGCATCTCGGCGGTGAGGCCCATCATCCCGGAAGCCTTGGCGGCGTACAAGGACAGGTGCGGGTTGGGGTCGACGCCGTGCATCATGCTGACGTGGCCCATGTGCTCCACGCCACCGACCACGAACACATCACCGTTGCCGGTCATGATCGCCTGGGCGGCGGTGTGCAGCGCGCTCATCGACGAACCGCACAGCCGGCTGACGGTCTGCGCCGCGGCGGTGTGCGGAATCTGGGTCATCAGCGAGGCCATGCGCGCGACGTTCCAACCCTGCTCCAGGGTCTGGTTGACGCAGCCCCAGATCACGTCCTCGACTTCTTTCGGGTCGATCTTGTCGTTGCGCTCCAGCAGCTTGCTGATCAGGTGCGCAGACAGGTCCTCGGCACGGGTATTGCGGTGCATGCCACCTTTGGAACGGCCCATCGGCGTGCGACCGAAGTCGACAATCACCACGTCTCTTGGATTCAGGCTCATATCAATATTCTCGCTCTAGCTCGTTGGGCGCTCAGTTGAAGAAGCGCTGGCCGTTCTTGGCCATTTCGCGCAGCTTCGCAGTGGGGTGATACAGCGGCCCCAGGTCGGCGTACTTGTCGGCCAGTGCGACGAACTCGGCGACCCCGATCGAATCGATGTAGCGCAGCGCGCCACCACGGAAGGGAGGGAAACCGATGCCGTAGACCAGGCCCATGTCGGCTTCGGCGGCGGTCTCGACGATACCGTCTTCCAGGCAACGCACGGTCTCCAGGCACAGCGGCACCATCATCCAGTTGATGATGTCCTCGTCGCTGACCTCACGCTGTTCGAAGACGATCGGCTTGAGCACGTCGAGCACGGTGGCATCGAAGACTTTCTTCGGCTTGCCGCGCTTGTCGGTCTCGTAGGCGTAGAAGCCCTTGCCGTTCTTCTGGCCCAGGCGATTGGCCTCGTAGAGGGCGTCGACGGCGGAGCGGCGATCATCCTTCATGCGGTCCGGGAAGCCCTCGGCCATTACATCGCGGCCGTGGTGGCCGGTGTCGATGCCGACCACGTCCATCAGGTAGGCCGGGCCCATCGGCCAGCCGAACTTCTCCATCACCTTGTCGATGCGCACGAAGTCGACGCCGGCGCTGACCAGCTTGGCGAAGCCGCCGAAGTACGGGAACAGAACACGGTTGACCAGGAAGCCCGGGCAGTCGTTGACCACGATCGGGTTCTTGCCCATCTTCTTGGCGTAGGCGACGGTAGTCGCGACCGCGACTTCGCTGGACTTCTCGCCGCGGATGACTTCGACCAGCGGCATCATGTGCACCGGGTTGAAGAAGTGCATGCCGACGAAGTTTTCCGGACGCTTGAGCGCCTTGGCCAGCAGGTTGATGGAAATGGTCGAGGTGTTGGAGGCCAGGATGGCATCTTCCTTCACCTGGCCTTCCACTTCGGCCAGCACCGCCTGCTTGACCTTCGGGTTCTCGACCACGGCCTCGACGACGATGTCGACGTTGGCGAAATCGCCGTAGGAGAGGGTCGGACGAATGGCATTAAGCGCCTCGGCCATCTTCGCCGGGGTCAGGCGACCCTTCTCGACGCGCTTGCCGAGCAGCTTGGAGGCTTCGTTCAGGCCCAGCTGGATGGCTTCCTCGCGGATATCCTTCATCAGGATCGGGGTGCCCTTGACCGCCGACTGGTAGGCGATGCCACCCCCCATGATGCCAGCGCCGAGCACGGCGGCCTGTTTCACCTCGTGGGCGATTTCATCGTGAGCCTTGGCCTTGCGCTTGAGCTCCTGGTCGTTCAGGAACAAGCCGATCAGGCTTTCGGCGACCGAAGTCTTGGCCAGCTTGGCGAAGCCTGCGGCTTCGACTTCCAGGGCCTTGTCACGGCCGAAGTTGGCGGCTTTCTGGATGGTCTTGATGGCTTCGACTGGCGCGGGGTAGTTCGGTCCGGCCTGGCCGGCGACGAAGCCCTTGGCGGTCTCGAAGGCCATCATCTGCTCGATGGCGTTGAGCTTGAGCTTTTCCAGCTTGGGCTGGCGCTTGGCCTTGTAATCCAGTTCGCCGCTGATGGCGCGCTTGATCAGGTCCAGGGCACCGGCCTGCAGCAGATCCGGCGCGACCACCGCATCGACGGCGCCCACTTTCAGGGCGTCTTCGGCACGGTTTTCCTTGCCGGAGGCGATCCACTCGATGGCGTTGTCCGAACCGATCAGACGCGGCAGGCGTACGGTACCGCCGAAGCCTGGGTAGATCCCCAGTTTCACTTCGGGCAGGCCGATCTTGGCAGCGCTGGACATGACCCGGTAGTCGGCGGCCAGGCACATCTCCAGGCCACCGCCCAGGGCGATGCCGTTGATGGCGACGACCGTCGGCACCTGCAGGTCTTCGAAGTCGCTGAAAATGCGGTTGGCTTCCAGGTTGCCGGCGACCAGTTCGGCCTCGGGCAGCTTGAAGTTGTCGACGAATTCGGTGATGTCGGCGCCGACGATGAACACGTCCTTGCCGCTGCTGACGATCACGCCCTTGACCGAAGCGTCGGCCTTGATGGCATCCACTGCCTGACGCAGTTCGTTCAAGGTGAGGCGGTTGAACTTGTTGACGGACTCACCCTTGAGGTCGAACTTCAGTTCGACGATGCCGCTTTCAAGAGCCTTAACCGTGATGGCTTTACCTTCGTAAATCATCAACTGATCTCCACGATATGGAAGCTGAACTGTACACGCCGATCGCTGGCGGGAGAGCCGGTCTGTCGGTCCCTCGCCCCAGGCACACCCGTCGGCGCGCTAATCGGGATTCTGTAAGAGCCGTCTGACATACAAACGCTCAATTCATACGCCCGTTTGATTTGGGTATGCACACATTCTCCGAAAAGAACCGCGTTGTCAAATGCTCGCGAACGCCGTGAAAATGCGACTTTCCAGTCATATTCCAGGTGCGTGGTACGAAACATGATGACAGTGATCGCCGACCATTCATGTCAGCGATAGACCATCATCGGCCTTGAATGCTGCATTTTTCTAAACGCATCCGCGGGCGATGGCTACACTGCGTCTGAATGAAGGTGTTTCCGGCCTGCCTGGCCTTTTTCTGCATGGCAGAACGTAAAACGGCGCGTCGGAGCGTAATTGCTCCGGCGCGCCGTTTTACGTTGGCGGCGGTCAGGCCAGGGTGTCGAGGGTCTGGGCAATATCCTGCAAAACAGATTTTTCGCCGCGCTCGCTCCAGTACAGCGCGATCATGCGGCTGTCGGCCTCGACCTTGTAGACGGTTTCCGGCAGGCGCGCGAAGGCCTCGCTCAGACGCGGATCCGCACAAGGCTCACGCCATTGGTTCCACCACACGCCGGGCGTGATCTGCCAGTAGCACCAGCTGTCCTCCCGCCCCTTGCGCCGTGCCCGATGGTATTGCGGACAAGGGCTGGGCGGCTCCTTTTCCAGCCAGTGCGGCCACTGCTGTGGCGCCAGCTGCATGGCCAGCCCCATGCGCCGGCCTTCAAGGCGCAGGTTCATCTGCTCGCTCTGCTTGCGCGACTGGCGCAACCAGGCCAGCGGGCTGAGCATCACTGCAAGGATTGACACCACCAGCCATACCGTCATATCTGTAGACCTTATAAAGCGTTGCAAATGAGCGGGTTACCCAGGTTTCACGAACGCCCGCCCCGAAAGCGACCATACTTCTACTATCGCGATTGTCAGGAGTACTGCACATGTCCTATGAACATCTTCTGGTCGCCGTCGACCTGACCGAGGAATGCGACCCGGTGATCAAGCGGGCCAAGGTAATCGCCCTGGCAAGTGGCGCCAAGGTGTCCCTGGTGCATATCGTCGAACCGATGGCCATGGCCTTTGGCGGCGACGTGCCAATGGACCTCTCGCAGCTTCAGCAGCAGCAGTTCGACCAGGCCAAGGAACGCATGGAGCGCCTGTTCACCAAGTATCCGGACATCCAGAAAGGTGATTCGCACTTGGTCTATGGCCAACCTCGCCAGGAAATCCACCAGTTGGCCAAGGATCAGAAGTGCGACCTGATCGTGGTCGGCAGCCATGGTCGCCACGGCCTGGCATTACTGCTGGGCTCCACCGCCAATGACGTGCTGCATGGCGCGCCGTGCGATGTGCTGGCGGTGCGGTTGCAGAAGAAAGAATGAGTTTGCCGGTCCGGCCTCTTCGCGGGTAAACCCGCACCCACAGGTTGATCACTGCCCTTGAGGCAGCGGCAATCCTGTGGGAGCGGGGTTGACCGTGAAGAGGCCAGCCCAGGAAATCAGCCTTCCAGCTCGGCCCAGCGCTCCACCAGCACATCCAGCTCAGCCTGCAGCTTCTCCAGCTTGGCCAGCACCGCGGAGGTTTCGCCAATCGGGCGCTGGTAGAAGTTCGAGGCGTTGACCTCTTCCTGCACCTCGGCCATCTGCCGCTCCAGCGCATCGATCTGCCCCGGCAACGCCTCCAGCTCACGCTGCAGCTTGTAGCTGAGCTTCTTCTTGCTGGCATCGGCCACAGGCGCGGCGACCGGCGCAGACACCACCTCATCCACCGACTTGGCCACCACGGCACTGTTCAGTTCGGACTTGCCGCCCTTGCTTTCGGTCACGCCCAGCAGTTTCGGCGAGCCGCCCTGGCGAATCCAGTCCTCGTAACCGCCGACATACTCACGAACGCCACCCTCGCCCTCGAACACCAGCGTGCTGGTGACGACGTTGTCGAGGAAGGCCCGGTCGTGGCTGACCATCAGCACCGTGCCCTTGTAGTTGGAAAGCACTTCCTCGAGCAGCTCGAGGGTTTCCACATCCAGGTCGTTGGTCGGCTCGTCCAGCACCAGCAGGTTGGCCGGCTTGCTGAACAGCTTGGCCAGCAGCAGCCGCGCACGCTCGCCACCGGACAGCGCCTTGACCGGCGTGCGCGCACGCTGCGGACTGAACAGGAAATCGCCGAGGTAGCTGAGCACATGGCGATTCTGGCCGTCGATCTCGATGAAATCACGCCCTTCGGCGAGGTTGTCGATGACGGTCTTTTCCAGGTCCAGCTGATGGCGCATCTGGTCGAAGTAAGCCACTTCCAGCTTGGTGCCGCGCTCGACCTTGCCGGCGGTCGGTTCCAGGTCGCCCAGCATCAGCTTGAGCAGCGTGGTCTTGCCGGTACCGTTGGCGCCGAGCAGACCGATGCGATCTTCGCGCTGCAACACCATGGAAAAGTCCTTGACCAGCTTCGGCCCGCCCGGGTGGGCGAAGCTGACATTCTCCAGCACCATGACCTGCTTGCCGGACTTGTCCGCCACTTCGATCTGGATGTTGGCCTTGCCCTGGCGCTCACGACGCTCACCGCGCTCCACGCGCAGCGCCTTGAGCGCTCGCACGCGGCCTTCGTTGCGGGTACGCCGGGCCTTGATGCCCTGGCGGATCCACACTTCTTCCTGGGCCAAGCGCTTGTCGAACAGCGCGTTGGCGGTAGCCTCGGCGGCCAGTTCGGCCTCCTTGTGCACGAGGAAGCTGGCGTAGTCGCCGTTCCAGTCGATCAATCCGCCCCGGTCCAGTTCGAGAATGCGCGTGGCCAGGTTCTGCAGGAAGGAACGGTCGTGGGTGATGAACAGCACCGCGCCGTTGAAACCACTCAGAGCCTCTTCCAGCCAGGCGATGGCGCCGATATCCAGGTGGTTGGTCGGCTCGTCGAGCAGCAGCAGATCGGGCTCGGACACCAGTGCCTGGGCCAGCAGGACGCGGCGACGCCAGCCACCGGAAAGCTCGGCCAGGGTCTTGTCCGCGGGCAACTGCAGGCGGCTGAGGGTGCTCTCCACCACCTGCTGCAAACGCCAGCCGTCGCGAGCTTCCAGCTCATGCTGGACATGCATGAGCTTTTCCAGATCTTCGTCGCCCTGAATGTTCTGGCTCAAGTGATGGTACTCGGCCAGCAGCTCGCCCACGCCATCCAGGCCAGCGGCCACCACATCGAACACGCTACGCTCGTCCGCCACCGGCAGCTCCTGCGGCAGCTCGCCGATTTTCAGCCCCGGGGCGCGCCAGATATCACCGTCATCGGGCTTCTGCTCACCCTTGACCAGGCGCAGCATGCTCGACTTGCCCGTGCCGTTGCGGCCGATGATGCAGACCCGCTCGCCACGGGCGATCTGCCAGGAAACCTTGTCCAGCAACGGCATGGCGCCGAACGCAAGGGACACATCGCTGAATTTGAGCAGGGTCATGATCATCTCCAAAAACCGGGCGCGCATTCTACCCGACTTGCCCGGCCACGACATCAAAAGCACGCCGTGCCCAGCAGAGCGTCGGATAACAACTCGATACAAGCGCAGTGCTTTCACCGGCCCGCGGCAAACGGCTAAGCTAGGCAGTAATACCCAACAGTGCTGGCATTGCCGTCACTCTCTATGGTTCAACTGCCCGGACGTATCATGCGCAGCCGCCTGTTACAAATCGCCTCCTGCCTGCTGCTCACCGCCACCGCCGCGAGTGCCGCTCAGGCTGTCGACATCACCCAGCAACGCCAGTACTACGACGAAGCCAAGCGCGCCCTGGCCAAGGGCGACAAAGGCCCGTACCTGCGCTATGCCCAGGCACTGCGCGACTATCCGCTGACGCCCTACCTCGCTTATGACGAACTGACCGCCCGCCTCAAGAGCGCCAGCAACGAGGAAATCGAAGGGTTTCTAGCCGCCCACGGCGACCTGCCCCAGGCCAACTGGATGAAGCTGCGCTGGTTGCGCTGGCTGGCCGAGCGCGGCGAATGGAGCACCTTCTCCAAATACTACGACCCCAAACTCAACTTCACCGAGCTGGACTGCCTCAACGGCCAGTACCAGCTCAGCCACGGCCTGCGCGCGGAAGGCTTCGCCACCGCCGAAAAACTGTGGAACGTCGGCAAGTCGCAGCCTACGGCCTGCGACACCCTGTTCGGCATGTGGGCCGCCGAAGGCCAGCTCACCGAGGCCAAGCGCTGGCAGCGCGCGAAGCTGGCGGCCCAGGCACGCAACTATGGCCTGGCGAACAGCCTGGTGAAGACGCTGACCACTCTCGCCCCCCAGGGCAAGCTGCTGCTCGACGTGGCACAGAAACCCGAACTGCTCAACCAGCCCTCGCGCTTCACCCCGGTCAACGAAGCCATGTCCGACGTGGTCAGCCTCGGCCTACGCCGACTGGCACGCCAGAACCCCGAACAAGCCATGGCGCTGCTCGACGATTACGCCCAGCGCATGCACTTCTCCCGCGACGAGAAAGTCGCCATCGCCCGCGAGATCGGCCTGACGCTCGCCCGCCGCTACGATCCGCGCGCCCTCGACCTGATGACCCGCTACGACCCCGAGCTGCGCGACAACACCGTCAGCGAATGGCGCCTGCGCTTGTTGCTGCGCCTGGGTCGCTGGGAGGATGCCTACGAGCTGACCAAGCGCCTGCCCCAGGACCTGGCCAGCAGCAACCGCTGGAAATACTGGCAGGCTCGCAGCCTGGAGCTGGCGCAACCCAACAACCCGCAGATCCCTCTGCTGTACAAGAACGTCGCCCGCGAACGCGACTTCTATGGATTCCTCGCCGCGGACCGGGCACAGACGCCTTATCAGTTGAACAACAAGCCACTGGTGCTGAGCAAGGCGGTGATCAACAAGGTGCGCAACACGCCGGGTGTGCGTCGTGCCCTGGAGTTCCATGCGCGCGGCCAGATCGTCGAGGGTCGCCGCGAGTGGTACCACGTCAGCCGCCACTTCAATCGTGACGAGATGGTCGCCCAGGCACGCCTGGCCTACGATATGCGCTGGTACTTCCCGGCCATTCGCACCATCAGCCAGGCCCAGTACTGGGACGACCTGGACATCCGCTTCCCCATGGCCCACCGTGACACCCTGGTGCGCGAAGCCAAGGTGCGTGGCCTGCATTCGAGCTGGGTCTTCGCCATTACTCGCCAGGAGAGTGCCTTCATGGAAGATGCCCGCTCCAGTGTCGGCGCCAGCGGCCTGATGCAGCTCATGCCGGGCACCGCCAAGGAGACCGCGCGCAAGTTCAGCATCCCGCTGGCCTCGCCGGCCCAGGTATTCAACCCGGACAAGAACATCCAGCTCGGCGCCGCCTACCTGAGCCAGGTACACGGCCAGTTCAACGGCAACCGTGTGCTGGCCTCGGCGGCCTACAACGCCGGCCCGGGGCGCGTGCGCCAGTGGCTCAAGGGCGCCAAGCACCTGAGCTTCGATGTCTGGGTCGAGTCCATTCCGTTCGACGAGACGCGCCAGTACGTGCAGAACGTGCTGTCGTATTCGGTCATCTACGGGCAGAAGCTCAATTCACCGCAGCCGCTGGTGGATTGGCATGAGCGGTATTTCGACGATATGTGATCGGACCCTATCGCGGGGCAAGCCCGCTCCCACGGTGCGTGGGAGCGGGCTTGCCCCGCGATAGCACTATTCGAGGACCTGGACGGCCATCCCCACCCTCAGCTCCCCCTCACCATCCACCGCCAGGTTCTGGCCAAACAGCACATCCCCCTCCTTCTCGCGGAACGTCTTGAGCGTGGTCAACGGTTCACGGTCAGGGCTGCGCTCGCCCGTGGCAGGATCGAGGGTGGTGAGGATGCAGCGCACGCTCGGCTTGAGCACGCGAAAGGTCATATCGCCAATGCGGATGCGCTTCCAGCGGTCCTCGGCAAATGCCTCGGCGCCCTCGACCACCAGGTTCGGACGAAAGCGCAACATTTCCATTGGACGACCGACACGCCGGCTCAACTCATCCAGCGAGGCCTGGCCAATCAGCAACAAGGGAAAGCCATCGGGAAATGCCGCCCGGTCACTGTTCAGGCCGTAACCGCTGGGCAGGTAGCGGGCCCGCTGTTCGGGGCAGTGCACCAGCCTTACCGCCTTGCCCAGCAGCTCGCTGAGCCAGGCCGCCGCCTCGTCTCCCGCATCCGGCACGCGCAGGGTGTCACGCCAGATGGTCACACCACGCAAGTCGTCGTCGGCATTCGGCACCGCCACCGTCAATGGCGCCAGCCCTGGCGCCTCGAGCAGCAACTGGCCCTGCGCACCATAAGCGGCACTGAGTTGCCCCAGTCGCGGCCAGGCACGCTGGGTAAGGAAGCGGCCGTTCTCTTCTTCCACCACCAGCCAGCGCCGATCACCCTCCAGGCCCAGGGTGCCGACAGAAGACACCTCCAGGCCCTGGGCCCGCCCGGATTTCACCGGATAACGATACAACGCACTCAGAAACATCCTTGCCCGCCTTGCGCCAGTCGAAAGAACCTAGTGTCCTGTCTCGGAAATACGTTCTCTTTTGGCGAGTGGCTTGGGTGTCCGGGCAAGGCGCCGCGACGAGTCATAGCAGGGCTATGGCGAGGAGTGGCAACGCCGGCCGGGCGCCCAAGATGCCGCCAAAAGTGAACAGCTTATTTCCGAGACAGGACACTATCTTATACCGGCTGCGGGCCGCTATCACACCACGGCGTGATCCAGGCTCAAGCGTTGACGCACCACGTCCACCAGGCGATCTGGCTGGAACTTGGAAAGGAAGTTGTCGCAACCGACCTTCTTCACCATGGATTCGTTGAAGCTGCCCGACAACGAGGTGTGCAACACGACATAAAGACCGCGCAGGCGGGGGTCATTGCGGATCTCGGTGGTCAACCGGTAGCCATCCATCTCGGGCATTTCCGCGTCGGTAAAGATCATCAGCAGCTTCTCGCATACGTCCTCTCCGGCATCGGCCCAGCCCTTGAGCAGGCGCAACGCCTTGAGGCCATCGCTGGCGACGTGCAGTTTCACCCCCAGTTGCGACAGGGTGTCACGCAGTTGCGCCAGCGCCACACTGGAGTCGTCCACCAGCAGCACCTCGCGACCACGGGCACGCGCCAGCAGCGGATCGTCCAGCTTGTCGCGGGACACCTTGGCACTGTATGGCACGATCTCGGCCAGCACCTTCTCCACATCGATGATCTCCACCAGTTTTTCCTCGACCTTGGTGATCGCCGTGAGGTAGTGCTGGCGGCCTGCACTGGTCGGCGGCGGCATGATCGCCTCCCAGTTCATGTTGACGATGCGGTCGACGCCTCCCACCAGGAAGGCCTGCACCGAGCGGTTGTACTCGGTGACGATGATGGTGCTGTCCGGCCCTGGCTGCAGCGGGCGCATGCCGATCGCCTGGGACAGGTCGATCACCGGCAAGGTCTGCCCCCGCAGGTTCACCACCCCGCAAACGAACGCGTGCCGCTGCGGCATGAGGGTCAGCTTGGGCAGCTGCAACACCTCCTGAACCTTGAAGACGTTGATGGCAAACAACTGCCGGCCAGCCAGGCGGAACATGAGGATTTCCAGGCGGTTCTCACCCACCAGTTGCGTGCGTTGGTCTACCGTGTCGAGAATGCCTGCCATTGGACAGCCCCTTGGCTTGAGTCGGGAAAGTGGATGCATCAGCCTTGTATCGGCGGATATTCGCCTGGCTTGACCCCTGATGGAAAAAGCCATCCGGAGCGATTGATATCACTTTACCATCATGTTTTACTGATGCCACACCCTCGCCTCGAACGCTCGCAACGAGCGACCCACCCGAAACTTCATCAGGGAAACCCCTAGGAGCAATCGGGTGCAACCTGATGTTCGCGATATCCATTAGCCATTAATGTGACGCCATTCTCAATGCATGAACGGAGTCAGGCTTTTGCTAGCGAACATCTTGGTATGGCCGAACTCCGCCACCGGGGCGCCATGATGGACAGCACTCCACTGCTCAACGATGCCGTGCAGGGTTTCCTGCAGGATGCGCAGGTCCTGCTGGCCAGATCCCAGGAGTGCCTGCAGCACCTGAAGCTGATCGACAGCGACCCTGACGCCTGTCACTGCCTGGGCGAAACGCTCGATACACTTGCCCACCGCGCCAGGCAGTTCGGCATGGTGGAAGTGGCGCATTACACGCTCGCCCTGCAGCAACTGCTCGCACCAGGCTGCCAGCAAGGCCGATTGCATGGCCAGAGCCTGCCGGCACTGGCCGCCTGCCTGACCCTGCTGGACTGGCAACTGGAGCTTCTCGACCCCCTGACCGGTCGCCTGCACATGGACAGCGAAGAACAGCAGCAGCTGCTGGGTGATCTGGCCCTGTCACTGGGCATGCCCGCAACGCGGCTATGCGCTCCCTGTCAGGAGCTCGGCACCCTCTGCGCGCATCCCCATGCTCCAGGGGACCAGCCCGAAGCGCCCGCGATATCGACGGATCGCCAGCACTAACCCGCAGTTGGCAGCAACTAAGCCGTGGCCAACTTGAGAAGTTGGACAAGTTTTACCGAATGTTTAGCCGTGGCGCTTTCTTAGTTGATCAAGGCATTTTAGAAACATCATCTAATAATGGCACTCTGCTAGTCACATTTTCACTCAACTGACCTGTCGAAGCCCGTAAAATACAAGGCTTCAAGCCGCTGTATTCCCGCGACCAGATCCGATCGAAGTGATAACATGCGCACCTTTCGAACATGCGCACCCTGGATATCGGACAACCGGTCGTGCACCGGATGCGTTATTCGAAGCGGAACGCAAAAACTCCTGGCCAGACATGCGCAAAGCTTCCTACGGCACTCACTCAGTGGCTTCCCTATCCATGCTCTCACGCTTGAAGTTTCTCCAGCACTGCCGCTCCAGAGCTGCCTTGCTCCGCTGGATGACGACACTGCTGTGCATAGCCTCACTGGCTGCGAACCTGCTGTGCTACTTGCGCGCCCTTCCCCTGCCGGCGAGCGCGCTGCTGCTGCAGCTGGTGGCGATGATCGGCGTGGGCTGGCACCTGCGGCACTGGGCGCGCTCCATTACCCTGCGACCGGCGGAACTGGCCAACCGCATGCTCAAGGTCCAAGAGAGCGAACGCCAGCGCTTGAGCCGCGAACTGCATGACGACATTGGCCAACTGCTGACGGCCGCCAAGCTTCAGGTCGACTGGCTGCAACGCCGGGTGCCCGCCGAGCTCCAGGCGCACTGCACCAGGCTGCGCAGCACCCTGGACCACACCCTGGGCAACGTGCGCGACGTTTCCGCAATTCTCAATCCACGGCAACTGGCCAGCCTCGGCCTGGAAGCGAGCTTGCGCGCGCACCTGCTACGCACGCTGGAGAACAGTGACGTGCACTGGAGCCTGGAGTGCCAGCAACGCCTCGGAGGAATCAGTGAGGAGGTCACCATGGCCGCCTTTCGCATCACCCAGGAAGCGGTCACCAACATGTTGCGCCATGCCCATGCCCGCAACCTGGTGGTGCGACTGCAGCGCACACCGGCCGGGCTTGCCCTGTCGATCCAGGATGACGGCGCGGGTTTCGTCCCCATCCCGGCGCCCGCCGAAGCCGGCCAGCGTGGCATGGCCGGCATGCTGGAGCGCGCCACCGCCCTGCAGGGCAGCCTGACCATCACCAGCCAGCCCGGCAAGGGCACCCAGATCGACGCTCTCTTCCCATGGCCGCCACGCAGCCAAGAACGCGCCAGGACTTCTGCCGCCAATGACCTGTAGATTACTGCTGGTAGACGACCACTCGCTGATTCGTGCTGGTGTTCGGGCACTGGTATCGGATATCCCCGGCTATACCGTGATCGGTGAGGCCGATGACGGCGACCAGTTGCTGGAACATGTGCGTCGACTGACCCCGGATATCGTCCTGCTGGACATTTCCATGCGCTCGACCAGCGGCCTCGATGCCCTGACACAGCTGCGCGCCAGCGGTTGCACGTGCAAAGTGCTGATTCTCTCCATGCACACCGACCCGGAGCTGATCATGCGCGCCCTGGAGAGCGGCGCCCACGGCTACCTGCTCAAGGACACCACGGCCACCGAGCTGGAACAGGCCCTGAGCGCATTGCGCAACGACGAGCGCTACCTCAGCCCGGCGATCGCCCACACCGTGATCAATCAGGCCCTGCTGCGCGCGCAGAGCAGCAAGCAGCCCAACGACGAGCGTCACAACCTGACGGCCCGCCAGCTCGAGATCCTGCGCCTGATCGTGCGCGGCAAATCCACCCGGGAAATCGCCAACGGCCTGGGCCTGTCGATCAAGACCGTGGAAACCCACCGTTCCCAGATCATGAAACGCCTGCAGATCTTCGATGTGGCGGGGCTGGTGCTGTTCGCCGTGCGCGAGCGAATCATCAGCCTGGACGACTGAGCAATGGCGAATCCACCGGCAGGTGTACGCGCAACGCCTGGGGCACGGCTTCGAAGCGCAGGCTGGCGGCTTGCAGGGGTTCACCATCGAGATTCATGTCCAGCCCTTGCGCGCTCCTGATTTCTATCCATGGCAACCGGGCGCGCACGAACAGGCCTTCACCAGCCAGCAGGTCGCGCAATGCCCCGGTCATTTCCTGCGGTGCCGGCAGAATGCCGATGTCCAACAGACCATCATCGACCTTGGCATCCGGGCACAGCACATGCCCGCCACCGGCCTGACGCCCATTGCCGATGCCGAGCGCCAGCAGGTCGCCCTGCCATTGGAAGTCTGGCCCATGCAGCTCCACCGACGCGGCCTGCAGCTCACTGAAACGTGAAAGTCCGGTGAACAGATAAGCGGCCGCCCCCAGCACTTTCTTCAGGTCTTCGGAGGTATTGGCCGTGACCTGGCTGCCGAAACCGCCGGTGGCCATGTTCAGGAACCACTGGTCCGCCACCCGCCCCAGGTCGACCGGCCGTGCCGCCACCTCCAGCAGAGCCAGGGCGGCCGCCGGCTCCAGGGGGACCGCCGCCGCCCTGGCGAAATCATTGGCCGTGCCCAGCGGCAGCAGGGCCAGGCTGGCTTGGCTGGTCGCCAGCGCCATGGCCTCGGCCACGTCGCGCAACGTGCCGTCGCCGCCTCCCGCCACCACATGGCCATAGCCCGCCTGCAGTGCCTCATCGACCAGGCGCCGGGCATCACCGCCCTCCCAGGTCAGGCGCACATCCAGTGTCCAGCCACGCTCGCGCATCTGGGCAACCGCTGCGCGCACCTCTTCGTTGGCGGCCTGCTTGCCATGCAGGATCAGCAATGCCTTACGCTCGTTCATTGTCGCGCTCCCCGCAAATCGCACAGAAAAGGCCTACCGCAATCTCGACAATCGAAGCACGTGGAATGCTCCCCCGCACACACAAAACTGATCGTTTTCATGCAAAGACCATTGAAAGCCATGCAGCACAGGTGCATCATCCGACAAATATTTGGCCTTCACGGACGATGCCGCTCATAAAAGTCATTTTATTGACTTTCTGCCGCCAGATGCCTGACAGGTCGTGATTCCCTTGCATTGCGCTGCCCTCAGCGCCCTGATTCGAGGCTTTGACCATGAGCGTTCTGATCCCCTGCATCATCTCTGGCGGCGCCGGCACCCGCCTGTGGCCGGTATCGCGCGAGGCGATGCCCAAGCCGTTCATGCGCCTGCCCGATGGCATGAGCTTGTTGCAGAAGACCTACAGCCGCGCCTGCCAGCTGCCCGGCGTGGAACGGATACTGACAGTGACCAACCGCGAAGTGTTCTTCCGGACCCAGGATGAGTACCGCCAGGTCGGCAGCTCACGACTCGTGCTGGACTTCATCCTTGAACCTTTCGCTCGCAACACGGCCCCGGCCATTGCCGCCGCAGCCCTGCATTGTGCCCGCCTGCATGGCGAGGACAGTCTGCTGCTGGTCATGCCAGCCGATCACCTGATCCTGGACCAGGGCGCATTCGAACAGGCCGCCGAACGGGCCATCCAGCTGGCCGAGCAGGGCTGGCTGACCACCTTCGGCCTGCTGCCAACCCGCGCGGAAACAGGCTTCGGCTACATCGAACAAGGCCCGTCGATCACTGCCGACGGCTATGAGGTCGCCCGCTTCGTCGAAAAACCCGATGCCGACACCGCGCAGGCTTATCTGGAAAGCGGCCGCCACCTATGGAACGCCGGCATGTTCTGCCTTCGCGCCGGCACCGCGCTACAGGAACTGCGGACTCATGCCCCAGAACTCCTCGAGCTCGTGGCCCAGTGCCTGGAACAGAGCCAGGTCAAGGAAGGCACGAGCGGCCTGCAAGTGGAACTCGTCCCCGACAGTTTCGAGCAAGTCCCCGACATCTCCATCGACTACGCCCTCATGGAACCCTCTTCCCAGGTGGCCGTGGTGCCCTGCGACATTGGCTGGAGCGATATCGGCAGCTGGGAAGCGGTGCGAGAACTGCGCGCGAGCGACAGCCAGGGCAACCACTGCAGTGGCGAAACCGTGCTGCATGACGTGAGCAACTGCTACATCGACTCGCCACGCCGGCTGGTGGGCGCCGTGGGCCTGGACAACCTGATCGTCGTCGACACGCCAGACGCCCTGCTGATCGCCGATGCCGCACGCAGCCAGGAGGTCAAGGTGATCGCCCAGCAGCTCAAGCGCCAGGGCCATGACGCCTATCGCCTGCACCGTACCGTGACTCGCCCGTGGGGCCTTTACACCGTGCTCGAGGAAGGTCCTCGGTTCAAGATCAAGCGCATCATGGTCCGCCCCGGTGAGTCGTTGTCGCTGCAGATGCATCACCACCGCAGCGAGCACTGGATCGTGGTCAGCGGCATGGCCTGCGTGACCAATGGCGAGGAGGAGTTCCTGCTCGATACCAACGAGTCCACCTTCATCAAGCCCGGGCGCACCCACCGCCTGACCAACCCCGGCGTCATCGACCTGGTGATGATCGAGGTACAGAGCGGCGAATACCTGGGCGAAGACGACATCGTGCGCTTTACTGATATCTATGGACGCGCCCCGGCATCAGCAGCCCCTGCCTGATTGCCAGTGGGCGCGTCTTGCCATCCAGGGCCGACACCCGGCCAACCGTGAGGATTCGGGCTCATGCGCATACTCTGGACCCTGCCCTACCTGCCCTGGCCGACCACCAGCGGCAGCAAGACCCGGCAATACCACCTGCTGCGCGCCCTGGCGCAGCATGGTCACCGGATCACCTTGCTGGTGCAGTCGAAAGTCCCCTTGAGCGATGCGGCGCGCGAGGCCCTGGAACCCTTGGTGGAGCGCTTGATCGTATTGCCTCGGCGCCCCTTGCACAGCCCGCTGAACCTGCTGGCCTCGCCCATCATCGACTATCCCATGCGCGCCATCATCAACGGTCTGGCGCCGTGCCTGAGGCACCGCTTCGAGCAACTGCTGGACGAACCCTGGGACGTGATCCAGATCGAGCACAGCTATAGCTTCCAGCCGTTCGAGAAGGCTTTGCAGGCCCGAGGCCAGCCCTACATGCTCAGCGAGCACTATCTTGAATCGGTGATGGGCGCCGCCTGCCATGACCGCATGCCGCTGTGGCTGCGCCCGCTCAACGCCTTCGATCGCTGGCGCTATCGGCGCTGGGAGCAACGGGTGCTGCGCCAACCCACCGAGGTGGTGGCGGTCAGCGCCCACGACGCCGAGCTGATTGGCCAGATCAGCGGTCGCCCGGTGAACGTGGTGGTCAACGGCGTGGATTGCGATCACTACCAGAACGTGAGCCCCACCCTGCACAGCCAGCGCCTGCTGTTCGTCGGCAATTTCGAATACGGCGCCAATCTGGAAGCCATCGAATGGGCGCTGGAAGAGATCCTTCCTCAGGTCTGGATGAGCAATCCGGCGGTGCGCCTGGCGATCGCCGGACACGCGCTGCCCGCCAGCTGGAAGCTGCACTGGAACGATCCACGCATCGAGTGGGTGGGTTACCGCCCCGACCTGCGCGAGTTGCAACGCCGCTCGGCGCTGTTCTTCGCACCGTTGCGCCATGCCGGTGGCTCCAAGGTGAAGATCCTCGAAGCGATGGCGGCGGGACTACCGGTCATCACCACCAGCAAGGGCGCCTCGGGCCTGGCCATGAACAACGGCGAGCATTACCTGGGCAGCGACGACAGCGGCCAGCTGGCGCTGCTGGTCACCCAGCTGCTCAACCAGCCCTGGCGCATGTGCCAGCTCAGCGAAGCCGGGCGCCAGTTCGCCCGCCAGCGTCATGACTGGAGTGTCGCCGCCCAGCAGCTGGAAAACGTGCACATGCGCCTGACCCAGCTGGCGCCGGCGGGCGCGACGCCCGCCAGCGGCGTGCTAGCCAAGTAGTTCACTGAACGGGATGAACCAGACCGGCTCGCCCTGGCGCGGCGTAGTGCCCTCGCGCACTTCCACCACTCCGTCGGCCCAGGCCGCGCTGCGCAGCACGCCGGAACTCTGGTTCTTGTAGATGCGCACCCGACCGTCCTCGATCCGTGCCCGCAGGTACTCTCGACGCGTCCCCGGCTGGGGCCAGTCGAAGCCGGCCGGTACGCTGAAGCGCAGCGGCGCGACATTGGCGACGCCCAGGCGGCGCAGCAGATAGGGGCGAGTCAACAGGCCGAAGGTGACCAGGGTCGAGGCCGGGTTGCCGGGCAGGCCGATCACCGGCACGCCCTGGTAATGACCGAAGGTCAATGGCTTGCCCGGCTTGATCGCCAGCTTCCACAGCGCCAGTTCACCCGCTTCGCGCAGGGCCATGCCGAGGAAGTCGGCCTCGCCCACCGAAACGCCACCGGTGGACAGGATCAAGTCGACATCGCCCAACCGGGCCAGGCACTGGCGAGTGCGCTCGAGGTCGTCCGGCAGGATGCCGGCATCCACCACCTCGCAGCCCAGGCGCTGCAACCAGCTGACCAGCAGGCGCCGGTTGCTGTTGTAGATCTGCCCCGGCCCTAGTGCCAAGCCCGGCTCCACCAGCTCGTCGCCGGTCGACAGCACCGCCACCCGTGGCCTGCGCCGCACTTCCAGCGAACCGAAACCCAGGGTCGCGGCCAGGCCGAGCTGGATCGGCCCCAGCCGTGTGCCAGCGCTCATCACCGGCTCGCCCACACGGGTTTCCTGCCCCTTGGGGCGAACGTTCTGCGCCAGCGTCAGAGGCTCGAGCAAACGCACCCGACCGTCTTCGAGCACCTCGGTGTTTTCCTGCATCTCGACACAATCGGCCCCCTCGGGCAGCGGCGCCCCGGTGAAGATCCGTGCGCAGGTACCCGGCTCCAGGGGCTGTGGCACATGCCCGGCAAAGATACGCTGGGTCACCCGCAGCGGTTCGCCCTGCCAATCGGCCAGCCGCAGGGCGTAGCCGTCCATGGCGCTGTTGGGCCAGGGTGGCAGGTCGAGCCCGGCCACCAGCTCGGTGGCCAGGACACGACCTTCGGCATCGGCCAGGGCGACGGTCTCGGTTTCGCCGATCGGCGCCGACTCGGCCAGCGCCAGCAGGCGTTCCAGGGCCTCTTCCACCGGCATCAGCGGCCGTGCCTGGGTCACCTCAACCACGGCTGTCACAGGCCGCTGCCTGCTTCAGGTGCGGCACGAAGTTGCACGGCCGGTGACGGGCGTCCAGCTGCTCGGCGAGAATGCCGTCCCACCCGGTGCGCACAGCATTGGTCGAGCCGGGCAGGCAGCACACCAAGGTGCCGTTGGCCAGGCCGGCCAGGGCGCGGGACTGCACGGTGGAGGTGCCGATGTCGGCCACCGAGATCTGCCGGAACAGCTCGCCAAAGCCCTCGACCTGCTTGTCCAGCAGGCAGGCCACGGCTTCCGGGGTGCTGTCGCGCCCGGTAAAGCCGGTGCCACCGGTGATCAACACCACCTGCACCTGATCGTCGGCGATCCAGGTCGCGACCTGGGCGCGGATCTTGTACAGGTCATCCTTGAGCAGCGTGCGCTCGGCCAGGCGGTGGCCGGCGGCAGTCAGGCGATCGACGAACAGCTGTCCCGAGGTATCGGTGTCGAAGGTGCGGGTGTCGCTGACCGTGAGCACGGCGATGTTCAGCGGCACGAAAGGAGTATCTGCCTTGGCTTTCATGAAGGGTCCGTCGCGAGGGAATACAGGTTGTGCGCTGTTATATCACAGGCCATCGGCCAACGATCCCGGCCTTGTTCTTGGTCAATGCCGCCACGATGGCGCTATGCTGCACTGTGCAAGGAACTTGCGTGGACGCCTCGCGTCTTAATGACATCTAGCACCATCGCACTGGAGAAACACGATGATCCAACGGACCCTTCCCGCCTTCCTGCTCGCCTTGGGCCTGGGCGCCCTCGCCGGCTGCGCTTCGCCGACCGTCATTACCCTGAACGACGGTCGCGAGATCCAGGCGGTGGACACCCCGCAATACGACGAAGACTCTGGCTTCTACGAATTCGAGCAGCTCGACGGCAAGCGCACGCGCATCAACAAGGACCAGATCCGTACCGTCAAAGAGCTGTGATTCAGCCCTGTTTTTTAGCGCAACTCCTTTTTGCAACAAGGGGTTGCGTTGAAAAAAACGATGCAGTAGGATTTTGGCCATCGGAGTGTAGCGCAGCCAGGTAGCGCGTCTCGTTCGGGACGAGAAGGCCGCAGGTTCGAATCCTGTCTCTCCGACCAAATCCCAGAAAACCCGCCTCGAGCGGGTTTTTTGTTGCCTGCGAAACAGGAACCTGCAGGTGGGGGGGCAACTGTCTTGCTGAGATTTTTCAACTGGCGTGATTTCTGTAGGAGCGGCCTTGCCGACCGGTCCAACGCCTCGGCAAGGCCGCTCCTACAGGTTGGCGCCGCTCCCACGCTCAGCTCACACGGTTACTCCGGCAACACCGGCACGTATAGCAGTTGCAGGCGCGCACTGCTCCACTCGCGGGTCTTGTTGGTCAGCTCGAGGTCATCGTTCAGCTTCTGGCCGTAGGTCGGCACGATTTCCTTGAGCTTGGCCTGCCATTGCGGACTCTTGATTCGATCCTTGAAGGTCTTCTCCAGCACGCTCAGCATGATCGGCGCGGCGGTCGAGGCGCCGGGCGAAGCGCCCAGCAGCGCGGCAATACTGCCGTCCTCGGCGGCCACCACTTCGGTGCCAAACTGCAGCACGCCACCGTGCTCGGGATCCTTCTTGATCACCTGCACCCGCTGGCCGGCCTGGAGCAGCTTCCAATCTTCGTTCTTGGCGTTGGGGAAGTACTCGCGCAGGGCCGCCATGCGGTCATCGAAACTGAGCATCAGTTGCCCCATCAGGTAGGTGCTCAGGTCGATGTTGTCGATCCCGGCATGCATCATCGGGCTGATGTTATGGGCGGTCAGCGAGCTGAACATGTCCAGCAGCGAGCCGTGCTTGAGGTACTTGGTGGAGAAGGTCGCGAACGGACCGAACAGCAGCACTTCCTTGCCATCGATCACCCGGGTGTCCAGGTGCGGCACCGACATCGGCGGCGCGCCGACCGAGGCCTTGCCGTACAGCTTGGCCTTGTGGCGGGCGACCAGGTCGGCGTTGTCGGTCATCAGGAACTGTCCACCGACCGGGAAGCCAGCGTAGCCTTCAGCTTCCGCAATGCCGGACTTCTGCAGCAACTTGAGCGCGCCGCCACCGGCGCCGATGAAGACGAACCTGGCCTTGACCGCGGACTCCTTGCCGCCGTTGGCCAGATCGGCCACCACCACGTTCCAGCTGCCATCGTCGTTGCGCACGATGTCGCGCACCTCGTGGCTCAAATGCAGCTGCACATTGGGGTTGCGGGTCATGGCGGCGAACAGCTGGCGGGTGATCTCGCCGAAGTTCACATCGGTGCCGATGGCCATACGGGTCGCGGCCACCTTCTGTCCAGGGTCACGGCCTTCCATCACCAGCGGCACCCACTTGCGAATCTGCTCGTGATCCTCGCTGATCTCCATGCCACGGAACAGCGAGCTGTGGCTCAGGGCCTCGACGCGCTTGTGCAGGAAGGCAACGTTCTCGTCACCCCAGACGAAACTCATGTGCGGCACGTTGTTGATGAACGAACGCGGGTTGCTCAGCACGCCCTGCTCGACCTGGTAGGCCCAGAACTGCTTGGACACCTCGAACTGCTCGTTGACATTGACCGCCTTGCTGATGTCGATGCTGCCGTCCTTGCCGACGCTGGTGTAGTTCAGCTCGCAGAACGCCGAGTGGCCGGTGCCGGCGTTGTTCCAGGCGTTGGAGCTTTCCTTGGCGACCTGGTCCATGCGCTCGTAGACGTCGACCTTCCAGTTCGGTTCCAGCTCGGTGAGGTAGGTCCCCAGGCTCGCACTCATGATGCCGCCGCCGATCAGCAGGACATCGACGGACTTTTGCGGCTCCTCGGGCTTGGAACAACCGATGACGCCCAGGCACAGGAGCGTCAGCAGGATTTTTTTCATTAGCTCAATCCAATTGAAGTGAAGGATTGGCAGTCGTTGCCCCCGGCGTGCACGCCCGGTTGTTGTTCTGGTTCGCAGGTCGCTTGCGGGATCGGGGCACGATCGCCTCGGGCCGTGGCCCGGGGCGCCGTAAAGCAGGGAGTGTGCCAGCATGGCCTGGACCAATGGCGCAGGGCTGTGGCGTGCTGGCGCAGTGGGATTTGCCGGGGCGGGTTGGCGGCAATCCGCCAAATGGATGGGTACTTTGCCTGGGGGATGGCGGTTTTCCCCCGAACACCTGCGGGGCCGGCCTTGCCGAGGCGTCGGACCGGTCGGAAAGGGCTG
>NZ_JAOCDM010000069.1 GCF_029840925.1 Pseudomonas sp. GD03858 | reverse complement strand
GCCACCGAAAAGAGACCGCCATGCCCGTCACTTCCTCCCTGATTGCCGCCCCTATCGCTCACCAGGCCGAAGGCGCCGACCCCTACGCCTGGCTGCAGCAGCGCGACACCCCCGAGGTGCTGGCCTACCTGGCCGAGGAAAACGCCTACCAGGAAGCCTGCCTGGCCGACCAGGCGCCACTGCGTGAACAGCTGTTCGAGGAAATCAAGTCGCGCATCCTCGAAACCGACCTGTCGCTGCCCTCCCCCTGGGGTCCATACCTCTACTACACCCGCATCACCGCCGGCGACGAGTACCCGCGCCACTACCGCTGCCCACGCCCAAGTGACGACAGCAACACGGTCGATGAAAGCCGCGAGCAACTGCTGCTCGACCCCAACGCCCTGGCAGGCGGCGGCTTCCTGTCCCTCGGCGCGTTCAACGTCAGCCCCGATCACCGCCTGCTGGCCTACAGCCTCGACACCAGCGGCGACGAGATCTACACCCTGTACGTCAAAGACCTGGACAGTGGCGCGTTGACCACCCTGCCTTTCGACGACTGCGACGGCAGCATGACCTGGGCCAACGACAGCCAGACACTGTTCTTCGCCGAACTGGACGACACCCATCGCCCCTGGCGCCTGTGCCGTCATACCCTCGGCCAGGCCGGTGCCGCCACGGTGTTCGAGGAAGCCGACGGGCGCTTCTTCCTGCACTGCTACCGCGCCAGCTCGGAGCGCCAGCTGGTGCTGCTGCTCAACAGCAAGACCACCAGCGAGGCCTGGGTCCTCGATGCCGCCACGCCACAGGCCGATTTCGCCTGCCTGGCGCCGCGCGTCGAGGGCCACGAGTACTACCCCGACCACGGCACGCTCGACGGCCAGTGGCGCTGGTTCATCCGCAGCAACCAGGACGGCATCAACTTCGCCCTGTTCCAGGCGCCGGCGGACAACGTGCCGAGCCGCGGGCAATGGCAGGTACTGGTGCCGCACCGCGACGACATCATGCTCGAAGGCGTGAGCCTCAACGCCTCGGCGCTGTCCCTGAGCCTGCGCGAAGGCGGCCTGCCGATCATCGAAGTACACCCGCAGGGGCTGCCGGCCTATCGCGTCGAACTGCCGGACGCGGCCTACAGCCTCTATGTGCAGGACAGCCTGGAGTTCGCCAGCCCGCGTATCCGCCTGCGCTACGAAGCCCTCAACCGTCCTGCCCAGGTACGCCAGCTGGAACTGGCCACGGGTGAGCAGCAGGTGCTCAAGCAGACCCCGGTGCTCGGCGCGTTCGACGCCGACGACTACGTCAGCCAGCGCCTGTGGGCGGTGGCCAAGGATGGCACGCGGGTGCCGATCAGCCTGGTGCGCCGCCGCGTCGACGAAGGCAAGAACGTGCCGCTCTACCTCTACGGCTACGGGGCCTACGGCGAGAGCCTCGACCCCTGGTTCTCCCACGCCCGCCTGAGCCTGCTGGAGCGCGGCGTGGCCTTCGCGATCGCCCATGTGCGCGGTGGCGGCGAGCTGGGCGAGGCCTGGTACCGCGCGGGCAAGCAGGAACACAAGCACAACACGTTCGACGACTTCATCGCCTGCGCCGAGCACCTGATCGCCGAAGGCGTGACCACCCGCGATCACCTGGCCATCAGCGGTGGCAGCGCCGGAGGCCTGCTGATGGGCGCGGTGCTCAACCTGCGCCCCGAGCTGTTCCGCTGCGCCATCGCCGAAGTGCCGTTCGTCGATGTGCTCAACACCATGCTCGACCCCGAGCTGCCGCTGACCGTCACCGAATACGACGAATGGGGCAACCCCGAGGAGCCCGAGGTGTATGAGCGGATCAAGGCCTACGCCCCCTACGAGAACGTCACGGCCCAGGCCTACCCGGCAATGCTGGTGGTCGCCGGCTACAACGACAGCCGCGTGCAGTACTGGGAAGCGGCCAAGTGGGTGGCGCGCCTGCGTACCCGCAAGACCGACGACAACCTGCTGCTGCTCAAGACCGAGATGGGCGCCGGCCACGGCGGCATGAGCGGGCGCTACCAGGGGCTGCGCGACGTCGCGCTGGAGTACGCGTTCGTCTTCAACGAACTGGGCGTGGCGTAAGACCCGCCTGCCCGCGAATGCGTCACCAGGCATGACCACACAGCCTGATCTGGCGCTTTCGCGGGTAAACCCGCTCCCACGGCGACCGCACTGACCTCAAGTCATTCGCCATGCCTGTGGGGGCAGCGGGCCTAGTCGGTCTTGCTCGGCGTTTTCGGCGGATCCTGGCTCAATCCCGGCAGGGGCTGGTCCTTGGGCGGCCCCGGGACGGGCATCGGCGGCAACAACGGCGCGCCGGGCCGGTTGGCGCCGGCCTTGGGCGGCGTGCTGGGCGTGATCTGTGGATAAGGCGTCGGGGTCGGCGTTCCCGGCGCGCCCGGAGCGGGCGTGAGCGGGCGCTGCTGGCCCGTGGCCTCGGCCACGGGCAGCGCGCCGATCAGCAGTGCGGCGAGGATCGCATGCAACATCTGCAGCCTCCTGTCAGAAACCTTGCTACAGACTACGCCGAACGGCGCACTTTCGCCTGTCCGCCCGCCCCACAGGCGCGCTAGACTCGATGACATAACCGTCATTGCCCTGATCAGAAAAAAGGTAACACCATGAGCTCCACCTCCGACGCCACCGCCCGTCTCGACCGCATCCTCGCCGACGCCAAGCGCGACAAGGAAATGGGCTATCGCGACAAGGCGCTGAAGATGTACCCCCACGTCTGTGGCCGCTGTACCCGTGAATTTTCCGGCAAGCGCCTGTCCGAGCTGACCGTGCACCACCGTGACCACAATCACGACAACAACCCCCAGGACGGCTCCAACTGGGAACTGCTGTGCCTGTACTGCCACGACAACGAGCACGCCCGCTACACCGACCAGCAGTATTTCAGCGAAGGCTCGCTGAGCACGCCGAAAGTGGCCGTGGCCACCCACAACCCGTTCGCCGGCCTGGCCGCATTGATGAAGAAGGACTGAACGTCGTTTCGCGCCCCCCGCGCCATCGCCAAGCCCGTATAATCGCGCTCTTTTTGCAAAGGGCCCCGACACGTGGCTAACAAACGGTACAGCTGCATCGGCCTGTTCAACCCAAAATCGGCCGAGAACGTCGGCTCGGTGATGCGCGCGGCAGGCTGCTACGGCGTCAATTCGGTGTTCTACACCGGCAAGCGCTATGAGCGCGCCCGCGATTTCGTCACCGATACCAAGCGGGTGCACTACGACATCCCGCTGATCGGCATCGATGACCTGCAGCGCATCATTCCCCTGGGCTGCACACCGGTGGCCGTGGAGCTGGTGGAAGGCGCAAGGCCGCTACCCGAATACACCCACCCGGACCGGGCGATCTACATCTTCGGGCCCGAGGATGGTTCGTTGAGCGAAGACGTGCGGGGCTGGTGCGAAGAGACGATCTACATCCCGACCGAGGGCTGCATGAACCTGGCGGCGACGGTGAACGTGGTGCTGTACGACCGCATGGCCAAGGGCCTGAATACCCGTTCGGGGCCGAAGTTCAAGTAAGCGGGCCAGGCCCTTTCGGGTAAACCCGCTCCCACAGGCTGGACTGTCCCCAAGAAGTTGGACACCCATCCAACCCTTGGGAGCAGTCCGGGTTCAGCGAAGCCTCTGTGGGAGCGGGTTTACCCGCGAAGAAGCCTAGCGCAGCACCTTGCTCTGCAGCACCTCGGACTGACGCCCCAGCACGTTCTCGCTGATCTGCACGAACTCCTCGGTGCTGACGCTCGACAGGCGCATCAGCGCCCGGGCGACATCGTCCAGCGAACGCTTGTCGTGGTTGTGCAGGCGGATCTCGCGGTCCAGCGCCTGGAGCAGCAGCACGCCACGGGCCACCTGCGCGGCATCGGCCTTGGCCCCCTTGAGGTGAGTCACCTTGGCCGCCAGCTTGTGCTGGCGGGCCTGCAACGCCTCGTAGCGGTCATCGCTCATGCCGCCGGCGCGGCGCAGCAACTCGGTGGCGTAATAGTCAGCCAGGCTCTCGCCCAGCCAGTCGCTGCCATCACGGTCGTTGATCTGGGCGAACAACTGGACCAGCTCGCGCAGCACCGGGCTGCTGCCGTTCTCGCTGACCAGCGGCCGCGTACTGTGCAGGTACAGCGAGTTGTTGCCAGGCAGCACGCCCCGCCACATCTCGTCACGGGCACCGACCAGCAGCAGCTTGGGCGGGTTGCGCGGGAACACCGCCTGCAATTGCGGCCAGACGAAGGTCAGCAGGGTCAGCGTGTCCATGCGTCGCATGCCCTGCCCTTGCGGCGCGGCGACGGTCACCTCGGTGTCGCCCAGGCGCGCCCGACGGCTGCCCAGGTTGCCGGCGAGCATCCAACCGGTGGGGCGGTCGAACAGACGCGACACATCGTCGATGCGAAATTTCTGCCGGCCAATGCGTGGCCAGGCGGTTTCGACACTTTTCCAGCCCGCCGGCAGGTCGAAGCTCAGCCGCGAGACCAGCTCGGTGCCATCCTGCTGGTCGAGGCGCGCCGGTGGCACCAGCTGGTCGCCACGAAACAGCGCCCAGTGCGGCGTGATGCGCGATTCGTGGGCGGCGCCACGGGGTTGCTGGTCAAGTCGCACGCGGTAACTGAGGCTGGTCTTGCCCGCGGCCGGGTGCCAGACGCCGCGCCCGTCGCGAACCTGCCACTGGCCATCGGCGAGAAAGTCGCTGTAGGCGCCCCCCTTGCCCAGGTCGAAATCCAGGCTGCGCACCGCAGCGCCGTCGGCCAGGGTCAAACGCACCTCGGCCTGTGCGCTCTGCGGCAGCAGGCGCACCTGGTAATCGAGGTCGACTTTCTTCGCCAGTACCTGCGAGCTGAGCAGCAGGCCGACAAGCAACAACAGCGGGCGACGCATAGCGAAACTCCTTGTTCCTCGAGAACTCAACCCGCGCGGAAGATGAGGTGGTCTTCCCAATCGTCTTCATCCACGTCGTTTTCACTGAGCATGCGCCCGGAGCGGGAGATGCGCTGCTCATGCACCTGCTGGCGATCACCGCTGACCAGGTGGTGCCAGGCGGGCAGGTCCTGCCCTTCGCTGACCAGGCGATAGCCGCAGGTGGGCGGCAGCCACTTGAACTGGTCGGCCTTGCCCGGGGTGAGCTGGATGCAGTCGGGGACGTGGGCGAAACGATTGGGGTAGTCGCTGCACTGGCAGGTCTGCAGATCCAGCAACTTGCAGGCGATGCTCGTGTAATAGACGCTGTTGTCCTCTTCGTCCTCGAGCTTCTGCAGGCAGCACAGGCCGCAGCCGTCACAGAGCGATTCCCACTCCTTGTCGTCGAGCTGGTCGAGGGTCTTGCGCCGCCAGAAGGGCGCGGTATCGGCGATCATCACACGGTTTCCTGCAGTCAACATCAATCCGCGGCGCGCGGCGGCGCCAGTCTAGAGGCAGTCCGACGGCAACGCCAGACCGCTTGTCAGTGGCAGGCGGACGCAGTAGCGTGCGCTCTTTACCCCCGCCCTTGCAGGAGCAGCCATGAGCGCCACCCCACGCATCGCCGACTATGCCATCAACGAGCAGTTCATCAATCGCTGGTCGCCCCGTGCCTTCACCGCCGAGCCGATCAGCCAGGACACCCTGCTGAGCTTCCTCGAGGCCGCGCGCTGGGCGCCGTCGGCCTACAACTCGCAGCCGTGGCGCTTCCTCTATGCACGCCGCGACACGCCGAACTGGGAGCGCTACCTGGGCATCCTCAACGAGTTCAACCGCAGCTGGGCGCAGCAGGCTTCGGCCTTGGTGCTGATCATCTCCAAGACCACCTTCGCCGCACCGGGCTCCGATGAGGAAAAGCCTGCGCTGTGGCACACCTTCGATACCGGCTCGGCCTGGGGCCACCTGGCGCTGCAGGCCAGCATCAGCGGCTGGCACAGCCATGGCATGGCCGGTTTCGACCAGGACCTGGCACGCCGCGAGCTGAAGATCCCCGAGGGCTACGCGCTGCATGCCATGGTGGCGATCGGCAAGCTGGGCGACAAGGCGACCCTGGCCGAAGGCCTGCAGGCCCGCGAAGTGCCGAGCCCACGCCGGCCGCTGAGCGAGCTGGCTGCCGAAGGCGAGTTCAGCCTCTAAAGTTTGTGATCGCCTCATCGCGGGGCAAGCCCGCTCCCACGCGCGACAGGTGCCCCGCGATGAGGTCGCATCAGGTAAACCTCTTTCAGTAACCCCTCGCGAAATCCACCTCGCCCCGCAGTTCCTGCCCCGCCGCGTAAGCCCGCGCATTCTCGACGAACAACCGCACCATCGCCAGCGGCGAGGTCGGCGCCGAGCTGTGCCCGGTCAGCAGCAACCCCCAGGCGGTCCAGAACGGGTGGCGCTGAGGCAGCGGTTCCTGACGGCAGACATCGATCACCGCGCCGGCCAGGTGGCCCTGCTTGAGCGCCTCGACCAGGTCGCCATCGACCACCGCCACGCCACGTCCGGCGTTGATGAACAGGGCGTTGGGCTGGAAGCACTTGAACAGCGCCGCATCGTACAGCTCGTGGGTGGCCGGCGTGTCGGGCAGCAGGTTGAGCACGTAGTCGGCCTGGCCGACCAGGCGCGGCAGCTGGTCGAGCCCGGCCACCTCGACGAACGGCGCCTGCTCGCGGGCGCCGCTGGCCACGCCATACAGCGTGACGCCGAACGGCACGAGGAACTCGGCCACGCGCTGGCCGATATCGCCGGTGCCGACGATCAGCACCCGGCGCCCTTCCAGGGTGCGGCCCGGACGGTCGTCCCAGCGCCGCTCGACCTGGCTGACCAGACGCGACAGCACATCGCGCTCATGGACGAGCATGTAGGTGAGCATGTACTCGGCCATCACCTGGCCAAAGATGCCCACGGCGCGGGTCAGGCGGTAGTCGCGCGGCAAGCCATCGGCCAGCAGCGGCGTGATCCCGGCCCAGGTCGACTGTATCCAGCGGGGCTGGTGGCCCTGGCGCAGCAGGCTGGCCAGCAGGTCCGGCTGGCCCAGCCATACCGGGCTGTCGGGAGCTAGGCGCGCCAGTTCGGCGGAGTCGCCACTGGTCAGGACCTCCAGGTCCGGCGCCGCCTCGCCCAGCAGGCGAGCGTAGTTGGCATGATCCTGTTCAGCGATCAGAACGCGCATGTGACACACAACCTTGGCAAACAACGAAAGCGGCCCGCCAGGCGGGCCACAGGAACTAAAGAAGACCGTGCCTGGATCAGGCCGGGTCGTTGCGGCGCAGCAGCTCTTCGGGCAAGTGCTCGATGTACTCGTCTTCCGGCGGCGGCATCTGCAGGTGGTAGCCCTGGCTGTCGAGGTTCTCCAGCACCTTGGCGATATCTTCACGGGCCAGCTTGCGCTCGGGGCTGAGCACCAGGTCGAAGGCATGCACGGGGGTGCCGAAGAACGGCAGCAGTGCCTCCGGCACGCGCTCCAGGCCCTCGGCCTTGAGCACGTAGAGGTACATCTCGTTCTTGCGCGGGCTCTTGTAGATCGAACAGATACGTTTCATCGGGAATCTCCGGCACCGGCCAGGTCGTCCAGCAGGGCCTGGCCCATGCGCTCGCGGCGCCAGCCACGCAGGGCATCGGGCAGTTGATAGGGGCCGTCGGGGTAGCCGCTCTTGAGCAGCGCTTCGAGGGCTTTCTTGCGCAGCATCAGTTCCGGCGCGATGCCCAGCCGCTCGCCTTCGGCCTGGCCGATGGCGCGCAGGCGCTTGAGGATGCCGGAGGCTTCGATCGGCAGCGGCTCGGGCAGTGGCTCGGGCCATTGCTCCGCGGGCAGGCTGGCGGCGCGCTTGATCAGCTGGATCAACTGCTCACCGTCCTGGCGGATGGTACGCGGGTGCATCTCGTCGATTTTCGCCAGCGCCGACGGGCTGTCGGGCTGACTCTTGGCCATGGGCCACAGCGAATGTTCCTTGAGGATGCGATTGCGCGGCACATCGCGGCTGCGGGCCTCGCGCTCGCGCCAGGCGCACAGTTCGCGCAGCACCGCCAGTTGCTGGCGACCGAGCTTCCAGGCCAGCTTGACGTCGCGGTACAGGGTTTCGGGCTCGACCTCGCGGCGCAGCGCGGCGACCAGCTCGGCACCGTCCTCCAGTACCCAGGCGTACTTGTCATCGGACAGGCGCGGGCGCAGGGCGTCGAACAGCTCGGCCAGATGCACGGCATCTTCGGCGGCGTAGCTCACCTGGGTGTCCGACAACGGGCGCTGCAACCAGTCGGAGCGGGTCTCGCCCTTGGGCAGTTCGAGCCCCAGCACTTCCTGCACCAGGCGCGAATAGCCCATCGAGAAGCCGATGTTCAGGTAGCCGGCGGCCAGCTGCGTGTCGAACAGCGGCTGGGGCAGCTTGCCGGTCAGGCGCAGCAGCACTTCCAGGTCTTCGCTGCAGGCGTGCAGCACCTTGACCACGCCGCTGTCGTCGAGCAGCTCGGCCAGCGGCTGCCAGTCGCGGATCAGCAACGGATCGATCAGGTAGGCGCATTGGCCGACGCCGACCTGAATCAGGCCGGCCTTGGGGTAGAAGGTGTCGACCCGCATGAATTCGGTGTCGAGCGCCACGAAGGGCTGTTCGCGCCAGCTTTGGCAGTGTTCGGCCAGGGTCTGGTCGTCACGGATCCAGTGAATTTCGATGGCCACGAGGCTCTCCCACTAACATTGGCGCGCAGTATATACGGCGCGGCCCCTGGGGGTGAAACCTCGCGCCATCCGTGGTGCCGTGCGATCGCCCGCTCAGCGGTCCGCCGCCAGCCATGGCCGGCAGCCGGCGAACATGTCCAGCGACTGTTGGTAGACCCCGGTGCGCACCTGCAGCAGGCCGAGCATCGAGTGGAACAGGTTGTCCTGGGACAGCGGCGCGTCGCGCAGCCTGGCCAGGCAATCGGTATCCAGGGCGAAGTCCTGGCTGTAGCTGTCGGAGAACCAGGCCAGCAACGGCACATGCTTCTGCTGGTCCGGCGCCATCATGTAGGGCGTGCCGTGCAGGAACAGGTTGTATTCACCCAGCGACTCGCCATGGTCGGAAAGATAGATCATCGCGGTGTCGACCTTGTCCTGCCTGCTGCGCAGGGTATCGATCAGCGACGCCAGCACCTTGTCGGTGTAGACCAGGGTGTTGTCGTAGCCGTTGACGATCTCCTGCTCGCTGCACTGGTTCAGGGCATTGCTGCGGCACACCGGGGTGAACGGCTCGCTACCCGCCGGGTAGCGCTTGAAATATTCGGGGCCGTGGCTGCCCATCTGGTGCAGAACCAGCACAGTGTCCTTGTCGAGGTTGTCGAGCAGCTCACCCAGGCCTTGCAACAGGACTTCGTCGTGGCATTCGCCGCTCGCGCACAGCGCCGGGTCCTTGAGGTTGCTGACATCGACGAACTGCACACGGTCGCAGGTGCCCTTGCAACCGGATTGGTTGTCGCGCCATTGCACGGCCAGGCCCGCGCGCTGGAGGATGTCGAGCAACCCTTCGCGGTTCTTGGCCACGCTGGCGTCATAGTCCTTGCGCGGCATGCCGGAGAACATGCAAGGCACCGATACCGCGGTCTCGGTGCCGCAGGAGTGCACATCGCTGAACGCCAGCAGGCCCTGTTCCTTCGCCAGGCGGGGTGTGGTGTCGCGGCCATAGCCGAGCACGCCGAAGTTGTCTGCCCGCGCACTTTCGCCGACCACCAGCACCGTCAGCGACTTGCGCTCATGGTGCTGCCAGGCGGCATCGCGCCGTGCATCTTCGCCGTACTGCTGGAACGGTCTGGCGGCCGTGCCGATCTGTTCGCGAACATAGCCGAACGAGGCACCGACGATGTTGCTCGGGGTGAGCATCAGGCGCAATTCATGGTGATTGCGAAACAGCGAGGACAAACCCTGGTAGTTGACCAGCGCCACCGAGCCCAGCGCCGCGACGCACGCACCGCCGACCACCAGTTTGCCCAGCACTTCGCGGTACCACGGGCGATAGGCGATCGTCGCCTTCCACACCAGCAGCGAAGGCAGCACGCCCAGCAGCAGGATATACAGGACAAACTTCACGGAGAGCAGGTCGCGCACTTCCGCGACATTGGTTTCGGCGACATTGCGGAACATGCCGGCATCAATAAGCACGCCATATTGATTCATGAAGTAGGCTACTGCCGCGCCGCTCATGAACAAGATAATCAATACCGGTTTCAATACATAACGAAACGCCAGCAGCGTAAGTACCAAATTAAAGGCGAATAACATCAGCACGGCGAACGCCAGACTCAGCCATAGTCCCACCATGCCGGGCGGCACGATGGACTCCAGGTGCTCCCAGAGCAGTGCGTTGAAACCAATCAGCAGGTAAAGGCTGGCCAGCAACGTGACCCATTCGGTCCGCAGGGATTTTAATTTGAGCATGGCGTTCGCAGTAAGAGTTCATCAGCGGCCAACACGCCCGGACGGGCAGGTTGGGAAGTTGGCCGAACTCTAGAAAGCCTAGCATCAATTTTTTGTGAAAAAGACGCCAACAATTGGTCGGTCGGCATCTTTCATCGATTAAACAACTTTCATTCAGCTGCCATTCAGCCAGGCAGGCGAAGTTTGGCGTACGGCTCGCGCTCGATGTCCAGCACCTCCACGCACAGCTGGATATCCAGGCCGGGCTGGGGCGCGATGGCATCGCGCAGCACTTCGAGCAGGCTGCCTGACAGTTGCTGCTTCACTTGCGCCGTACGGCCACTGAGGATCGCCAGGCGCACATGGGCGAAGGCACGCTCGCCCGGGGCGGTACCGACCCGGTATTGACCGAAGGCCTGGGCACGGCTCTTGATGTCCAGTTCTTCGGCGAACTGGCCGCTGCCGACCAGGGCGTGATTCAGGCGCAGCAGCAGCACGTCGACATTGAGCTCGCGCAGGTTGTCGCTGTATTCCAGGTTCAGGTGGGGCATGACGCAGGTTCCATTCACGCAGGGAGGTGCGACAGCCTAACCCAGTCCCGCATTGCGGCAAAGGCGACTATCCTCATGGTTCAGGCCCGTTTGCCAACCCCTGAGAGAGGTGAAGAAATGCCCGTTCCGCATGATTTGCTCGCTGACCTGCACGTGACCGCCGACCAGTTCCAGGCCCTCATCGACAAGAACCAGGACCTGCACAAGCTGCACAAGGAATACAACGCCAAGGACAAGGAGGTGGTGGCCGCCGAAGGCAACGCCACCAACGACGACACCGTCAACCTGCTGCGCAAGGAACGGCTGCTGATCAAGGACAAGATCGAACGGATCGTCCATCCGCCCAAATCCTGACTGACTCAGAACATTTGCCGGCCTCTTCGCGGGTAACCCCGCTCCCACAGGTACAGCACTGACTTCAAGCCATGCAGTATTGCTGTGGGAGCGGGTTTACCCGCGAAAAGGCCGGCGGCCATCACACGGAAGCTGAAGCCTTCAGCGCCGTCTCCAGGTCCTCGATCAGGTCCCGGTAATCCTCGATCCCGATCGACAACCGCACCAGGTTCTCGCTGATCCCCATCACGCCTTTCTGCTCCGGGCTGAGCGAGTTGTGCGACATGCTCCAGGAGTGGTTGATCATGCTCTCCACCCCGCCCAGCGAGTCGGCCAGGACGAAGATCGACAACGCCTCGACCAGACGATTGACCGCCGCCCGGTCGCCCTTGATGCGCAGCGCCACCACCGCGCCACCCGTGCGCATCTGACGCTTGCACAGTTCATGCTGCGGATGGCTTTCCAGCCCTGGGTAATAGACCTGCTCGACCTGCGGATGCTGTTCGAGGAACTGCGCCACGCGCAGGGCATTGGCGCTCTGGCGCTCCATGCGCACGTCCAGGGTCTTGAGCCCGCGCAGCGCCAGGTAGCAGTCGAACGGCCCCTGGATCGCGCCCACGGCCATGCTGATCTTGCGCAAACGCCCCAGCAGCTCGTGATTGGCCGCCACCACCACGCCGCCGGTGAGGTCGGAGTGACCGCCGATGTACTTGCTCGCCGAGTGCATCACCAGGTCCACGCCGAGGGTGATCGGTTGCTGGTTCCACGGCGAGCAGAAGGTGTTGTCGATGCAGGTCATCACACCCCTGGCCCGGGCCAGGTCGCAGACCGCCTTGATGTCCACCAGGTGCAGCAGTGGGTTGGTCGGCGACTCGATCCAGATCAGCTGGGTCTCGGGACGGATCGCCGCGGCCACGGCCTCGATGTCGTTGAGGTCGACATAGGTGGTGGTCAGGCCCGAGGTGCGTCCACGGTAGTCTTCCAGCAGGCGGAAGGTGCCGCCGTAGACGCCGTTCATCACCACTACATGGGCGTCCTTGGACAGCAGTTCGAGCACCGTGGCGGTGGCGCTGACGCCCGAGGCGCAGGCGACCGCGCCGACGCCCTCCTCCAGTGCGGCCACGCAGGTTTCGTAGGCGTGCCTGGTCGGGTTGCTGACACGGCTGTAGGCGTATTCGGGGTTGTCGTCCAGGCCGCGCTTGATGAACGAGCTGGAAGTGACAATGGCCGGGAAGATGGCATTGTCTGCGACGCTGGACTGCTCACCGGCGTGGATGGTGCGGGTGGCGAAATTGCGCGGTTTGTCGGACATGGTCGGGTCCATTGACTGAGGATGGAAAAGCGCAACTATCTCATATCCGCCAGGGGCCGGCGCCCCCGGAACGTTACTTTCGTCAAACCCACAGCAATGGTTTCAACGTTCGCTCCGAGCCGCTATTCTCGGGAAAATTTTTCTGATTCGGGTCATTCGGCGATATGGACAGTTTCGACCAGCACATCCTCACCCTGCTCCAGCGCGACGCGTCCATGTCCCTGAAGGACCTGGCCGAGGCGGTCAACCTGTCCACCACCCCTTGCTGGAAGCGGGTCAAGCGCCTGGAGGAGGAAGGTTACATTCGCGGCCGCGTCGCCCTGCTCGACCCCGAGCGCCTGGGGCTAGGCCTGACGGTGTTCGTCCAGCTCAAGACCCAGCGCCACGACAGCGCGTGGCTGGCGCAGTTCGCCGCCACGGTGACGGCGTTCGAGGAAGTGATGGAGGTGTATCGCATGTCCGGCGACTGGGACTACATGCTGCGGGTGGTGGTGGGTGACATCGCCGCCTACGACCGCTTCTACAAGAAGCTGATCACCAGCACCGACGGGCTGTCCAACATCACCTCCAGCTTCGCCATGGAGCAGATGAAGTACACCACGGCGTACCCGGTGCGTCGCTAAGACCGGGCGGAGGCGGTGGCGTGGGAGCGGGCTTGCCCCGCGATGGCGTCGGCAGGTCCGCTGGAGTAGACATGGACGGGGATGTCGCGGGGCAAGCCCGCTCCCACGCTGGCACCAACACCCTGTCAGTCGGTTGTGATTGTCGCCTCGATCCGATTCCCGCCCTTGGCCTTCTCCAGCCTGATCGCCACGAACTTCGAGGTCGGCGTATAGGTCCCCTCGCCATAGCTCTCCAGCGGCACCAGCGGATTGGTCTCCGGGTAGTACGCCGCCGCCTGCCCCTGCGGCACGTCATAGGGCACCAGGCGGAACCCCGACACGCGCCGCTCGCGCCCGTCCTCCCACAGCGACACCAGGTCCACGTGCTCGCCCGGCTCGAAGCCCAGGCGGCGGATGTCGGCCTCGTTGACGAACACCACCTCGCGCAGGCCGAACACGCCCCGGTAGCGGTCATCCAGCCCGTACAGGGTGGTGTTGTACTGGTCGTGGGAACGCAAGGTCTGCAGGATCAGGTCCGGTTTGTCGCCGCGCGCCAGCACCTGGGCGTTGACCAGTTGCTCGGGCAGCGGGCTCGGGGTGAAGCATGCCTTGCCGGTGGCCGTGCGGAAGTTGCGATCCGCGGCGTTGTTGCCCAGGTGGAAGCCGCCGGGATGCTGCAGGCGCGCGTTGAAATCGGCGAAGCCCGGGATCACGTCGGCGATCATGTCGCGGGTGTGACCATAGTCGGCGATCGCGTAGTCCCAGTCGATCGGCTTGCTACCCAGGGTGGCCTTGGCCATGCCGGCGACGATGGCCGGCTCCGAACGCAGGTGCGGCGAGCGCGGCCGCAACTGGCCATGGGAGATGTGCACCATGCTGAAGGTGTCTTCCACGGTGACACCCTGCGGCCCGTCGGCCTGGATGTCGATCTCGGTACGCCCCAGGCAGGGCAGGATCAGCGCCTGCTTGCCATGCACCAGGTGGCTGCGGTTGAGCTTGGTGCTGATCTGCACGGTCAGCTCGCAGTTGCGCAGCGCCGCGTAGGTGCGCGGGGTGTCCGGGGTGGCCTGGGCGAAGTTGCCGCCCAGGGCGATGAACACCTTGGCCCGGCCCTCCTCCATGGCCTGGATCGCCAGCACGGCGTTGTGGCCATGCTCGCGCGGCACCTTGAACTGGAAGCGTTTTTCGATGGCATCGAGCAGCGCCGCCCTGGGCTTCTCGTCGATGCCCATGGTGCGATCGCCCTGCACGTTGCTGTGGCCGCGTACTGGCGACAGGCCGGCGCCCGGCTTGCCGACGTTGCCGCGCAGCAGCTGCAGGTTGACGATCTCCTGCACGGTCGGCACCGAATGGCGATGCTGGGTCACGCCCATGGCCCAGCACATGATCACCCGTTCGGCCTTGCGGTACATGCGCGCGGCCAACTCGATCTCGGCCTTGCTCAGGCCGGACTGCTCGACGATGTGTTCCCAGGACGTGGCGTCCACCATGGCCAGGTACGCCTCGATCCCGCTGGTGTGCTCGGCGATGAAGGCATGGTCGAACACCGCCGGCAGGCCATTGGCCTGGGCTTCGCGCTCCCACTGCAGGAGGAACTTGGCGATGCCGCGCATGGCCGCCATGTCGCCGCCCAGGGCCGGGCGGAAGTAGGCGGTGTTGGTCGGCTCGGAACCGTTGCTGAGCATCTCGAACGGGTGCTGCGGGTGCTGGAAGCGCTCCAGGCCGCGCTCCTTGAGCGGGTTGAAGCACACCACCTGGGCCCCGCGCCTGACCGCCTCGCGCAGCGGTTCGAGCATGCGCGGGTGGTTGGTGCCGGGGTTCTGGCCGATGACGAAGATCGCGTCGGCCAGCTCCAGGTCATGGAACACCACCGTGCCCTTGCCCACGCCGAGGGTTTCGGCCATGCCCACGCCACTGGCTTCGTGGCACATGTTCGAGCAGTCGGGGAAGTTGTTGGTGCCATAGGCACGCACGAACAGCTGGTAGAGGAACGCCGCCTCGTTGCTGGCCCGGCCCGAGGTGTAGAACTCGGCCTGGTTCGGCGATTCGAGGCTGTTCAGGTGCCGGGCGACCAGGGCGAAGGCTTCGTCCCAGCTGGTCTCGACATAGCGGTCGGTGGCCGCGTCGTAGCGCATCGGGTGGGTGATGCGACCCTGGTATTCGAGCCAGTAGTCGGTCTGCTCGAGCAGTGCGCTGACGCTGTAGCGCTCGAAGAACGCCGGATCCACCGAGCGACCGGTGGCTTCCCAGTTGACCGCCTTGGCGCCGTTCTCGCAGAACTTGACCATGTCGCTTTCCGGCGACTCGCCCCAGGCACAGCCGGGGCAGTCGAAGCCGCCGTTCTGGTTGGTCTTGAGCATGGCCCGCAGGTTCTTGAAGGCGTTCTCGCTGCCCAGCCAGCTCTTGGTCACGCTCTTGAGCGCGCCCCAGCCGGCGGCCGGCCCCTTGTAGTCCCTGATGTGTTCGTCCTGGCTCATGCTCTGTGTTTCCCGCGCGATGTTTTTTTCAGACTAAGAAGCACGCCTGCATGCGTCCAATCGATATGAGTGAAAGCGTGATAAACGATCTCGATCACGCGATACAGGCCTCGCCAGCCGTGGCCTGCAGCACTGATAGAGGAGACTGATCGAACGGTCGGGGAAAGCAATTTGACGGCGTTGGACTCAGGTTATAGCTTGAACCTTGTCTGCGGCCTTTCGCCGCCCCCTTCACTTCAATGCCGAGCGCGAACGTGGATAAGAACCCCCAGGCCCTGATCGACGGTTTCAACCGCAAAGTCGACTACCTGCGGATGTCGGTCACCGACCGCTGTGACTTCCGTTGCGTCTACTGCATGGCCGAAGACATGCAGTTCCTGCCGCGCCAGCAGATCCTCAGCCTCGAAGAGCTGTACCAGGTCGCCGAGCGCTTCGTCGCCCTGGGCACCCGCAAGATCCGCCTGACCGGCGGCGAGCCGCTGGTGCGCCAAGGCATCGTCGAACTGTGCGGGCGCATTGCCGCCCTGCCCGGCCTGCGCGAGCTGTGCCTGACCAGCAATGGCTCGCAACTCGGTCGCCTGGCCCAGCCACTGTTCGACGCCGGCGTCTCGCGCCTGAACATCAGCCTGGACAGCCTCGACCCCGAACGCTTCCGCGCCCTGACCCGCACCGGCGACCTCGCGCAGGTGATCGCCGGCATCGATGCCGCGCGCGCCGCCGGTTTTCGCCGCACCAAGCTCAACGCGGTGGTGCTCAAGGGCCGCAACGACCACGAGATCGTCGACCTGGTGCGCTTCGCCATCGACCGCGAGCTGGACATTTCCTTCATCGAAGAGATGCCCCTGGGCGTGATCAGCGAGCATGAGCGCGGCGAGTCGTTCTGCTCCAGCGACGACGTGCGCGCCCGTCTGGCCGAGCACTTCACCCTGATCGAGTCGGCCGAATCCTCCCAGGGCCCGGCGCGCTACTGGCGCCTGGCCGAAGCGCCCAATACCCGGGTCGGCTTCATCTCGCCGCACAGCCACAACTTCTGCGCCACCTGCAACCGCGTGCGCCTGACCGTCGAGGGCCGCCTGCTGCTGTGCCTGGGCAACGAGCACTCCGTGGACCTCAAGCAGGTCCTGCGCCAGCACCCCGGCGACAGCGCGCGCCTGGAACAGGCCATTCGCGATGCCATGCAGCTCAAGCCCTATCGTCACCATTTCGAAGTCGGCGGCGAAGTGCAGATCCTGCGTTTCATGAACATGACCGGCGGCTGATCGGCCGCCTCTGGAACCGCCTTGATCGTCCATCCACGCCCCGACATGCTGCGTGTGCTGTTCACCCTCAAGGGCTCGATCGTGAAGCGCATCGCCCTGCGCTGCCTGGGCGTGACACTGCTGGCGGCGCTGATCGTGCTGATCGAGCGCCACTACCCGGCATTGTTCTATCCGGTCAGCGCCACGCCCTTCACCCTGCTGGGGCTGTCGCTGTCGATCTTCATGAGCTTTCGCAACAACGCCTGCTACGACCGCTGGTGGGAGGGCCGCAAGGCCTGGGGACGGCTGATCATCGAGGTGCGCTCGTTCGTGCGCGAAAGCGTGGCGATCGAGGATCGACACCTGCGCGCGCAGATGCTGCGCGGCCTGTGCGGTTTCGCCCATGCCCTCAACGCCCGGCTGCGCAACGAAGACGAACTGCCCCTGGCCCGCACCTGGCTGGCCGAGGACGCGCCGATCACCGCGCACAATGTGTGCGACGGTATCCTGCGCGATATCGGCGAACAGTGCTCACGGCTGGCGAAGGACGGCGCGATCAGCGAGTTCCGCTACACCGTGCTGGAGCAGCGCCTGACCGGGCTTTCGGACGTGCAGGCCACCTGCGAGCGGATCAAGGGCACGCCACTGCCCTTCCCCTATACCCTGCTGCTGCACCGCACCATCTACATCTTCTGCATGCTGCTGCCGTTCGCCCTGGCCGAACCGCTGGGCTGGCTGGCGCCGCTGTTCACCACCATCGTCAGCTACACGTTCTTCGGGCTGGATGCGATCGGCAACGAACTGGAAGATCCATTCGGGCGTGACGAGAACGACCTGCCGACCGATGCGATGGTGCGCACCGTCGAGCGCGATGTACTGTCGGCGCTGGGGCATGAGCCGCTGCCGCCGGCGTTGGTGCCGGTGGATCATGTGCTGAGCTGATGGCCTCGTCGCGGGGCAAGTCGCATCGGCGCACCGCCGCTCCCAGGAACAGCACATGGCTTGAGGTCAGTGTGCTCTCCCTGTGGGAGCGGCTTTAGCCGCGAACACCGGCGCAGCCGGTGCCATGCGCCGCGTCGCTTGCTTCGCGGGTGAACCCGCTCCCACAGGAGTTGCGCAAGGCTAGGGGTCAGTGCGGTCGATGGATCCCTGTGCTCAACCTCGGCTTTCACATGGCCCAATCGGCTTCAGGTGCGCGACGAAGTTGCACGGCCGGTGCCGCGCATCCAGCTGTTCGGCGAGGATGCCCTCCCACGCCGTGCGGCACGCCCCGGTCGAGCCCGGCAGGCAGCACACCAGGGTACCGTTGGCCATGCCCGCCAGCGCCCGGCTCTGCACGGTGGAGGTGCCGATATCGAGAATCGACAGGGCACGGAACAGCTCGCCGAAACCATCGATGCGCTTGTCCAGCAGGCAGTCCACCGCCTCTGGCGTGCTGTCACGCCCGGTGAAGCCGGTGCCACCGGTGATCAGCACCACCTGCACCTGCTCGTCGGCGATCCAGGTGGCGACCTGGGCGCGGATCTTGTACAGGTCGTCCTTGAGCAGCTCCCGCGCCACCAGGCGGTGACCCACGCCGACGGCGCGGCTGGCCAGCAGCTCGCCGGAGGTGTCGGTATCGTAGGTACGGGTGTCGCTGACGGTCAGCACCGCAATGTTCAGCGGTACGAACACCGCGTCCGGTTTCACGCTCATGGCCTCTGCTCCAGGATTGAACTGGCGGCCACGTTAGAGACAAGCCAGGCGAGCGTCCAATCGATACCATGCAACGGATGATCGACGCCCTCTATCACTGGTGCTGAAAGCGTCGATCCGCTCACGAATGATTAGCCAGCTGCTTCACTCTTGGTTAAGGTCTATCCACCTTGCAACCCAGGCCGCACCATGGACATCAAACAGCTCAAGTTCCTCATCGCCCTCGACCAGACCCGCCACTTCGGCCAGGCCGCGGCGCTTTGCCATATCACCCAGCCGACCCTGTCCATGCGCCTGCGCAACCTCGAGGACGAACTGGACCTGGTGCTGGTCAAGCGCGGCCAGCGCTTCGAAGGCTTCACCGAAGCCGGCGAGCGCATTCTGGCCTGGGCCCGCACCCTGCTCGCCGCCCACGACGGCCTGCAGGCCGAGGCCGCCAGCTGCCGCGGCCAGGTGGTCGGCAGCCTGCGCCTGGGCACCGTGCCGCTGGCCAGCTTCAACCCGATGCAATTGCTGATGCCGCTGCGCGAGAAGTACCCCGAGCTGCATTTCCAGTTGTCGTCGCTGAGCTCCGAACAGGTGGTCGATGGCCTGAGCCGCAACCAGCTCGACCTGGGCATCTGCTACCTCGACCAGGTCAACACCAGCTTCTTCGACGTGATCGAGCTGAGTACCACCACCATGGGCTTGCTGCACGATACCCGGCACTTCCACTTCGAGACCGACAGCCTGCGCTGGGACGACCTCGGCGACCTGCCCCTGGGCCTGCTGAGCAAGGGCATGCACTACCGCCAGTCCCTCGACCTGAGCTTTCGCAGTCGCGGCCTGGAACCCAACGCCGTGCTGGAGAGCGATTCGACCTTCCAGCTGATCCAGGCGATCAACACCGGCGTGTGCTGCGCGATCATGCCGCTGGACTGCGGGCTGGAGGAGCTCAGCCAGCACATGCGCATCATCCCGGTGCAGGACGCCAGCATCCACAGCCCGGTCGGCCTGTTGCTGCGCCGCAGCGAGCCACGCTCGGCCATCGCCGAGCAATGCTTCGACGAAGCCCGCGCGCTGTTTCAATCCTCCTGAGCCGTCGCCTGGCGGTACTGGCGCGGAGTGAAGCCGGTCAGTTGGCGGAACTGCCGGCTGAAGGCGCTGTGGTCGGTGTAGCCGCAGCGCAACGCCACCTCGATGATCGGCAGGTCGCTGTGCAGCAGCTGGTGCGCGTGCTCCAGACGGGCCTTGTGGATCATCTGCCGGGGCGTGAGGTGAAACACCCGCTTGCAGTAACGCTCCAGTTGCGCCACCGAGATACCAGCGATGCGGGTCAGCTCGCCCAGGCTGATCGGCTGATGGAAATGCGCGCGGATATGCGCATCCACCGCCGCCAGGCGCTGATAGGCCGGATGGGTGTCGGCGGCTGACTGCAGGTCGACCGAAATGCCCACCAGGCCGATGATCCTTCCTGCCGGATCGCACAGCGGGCGCTTGTGGGTCAGGCACCAGCCCGGTTCGCGGCTGCCGTACAGGTGCAGCTCCAGCTGGTCTTCCAGCACCAGGCCTTGCTCCAGCACACGCCGATCCTGCTCGGTGTAGCCGGGGCCAAGACGCGCCGGGAACACCTCGGCGCTGGTCTTGCCCAGTAACGGCTGCAACTGCTTCAGGCCACAGCGCTGCACCAGCGTGCGGTTGGCCAGCACATAGCGGGCCTGGTCGTCCTTGATGAAGATCGCCGCGTTGGTGATCACGTCGAGCATGGGCAGCAGCCAGATCACCCCGGTGAGCAGGGCCTCGAGGGATTCGGGGCGGTGCTGGTCGAGGGTCTGGTACAGGGTTGCCAGTGAGTCGTGTGACATTCAATCAGGTCTCCGGTGGCAGGGCCGGCCTCTTCGCGGGACAAGCCCGCTCCTACAGGGATCGCGCCGATCTCGAAGCAAGCGCAATACCTGTAGGAGCTGGCTTGTCCCGCGAAGAGGCCGGTATTGCCACTGCATCTCTCCAGCCCTTGCCGGCTATGCAATCCAGCCTATCCAGCCACCGCCCCAGCTCGCCAGTCTTTTCTTCGACTGTGCCGATTTCGTCACCCACCTTGCAGAAAACCATCAAGAACCGACGCCCTGATCGGTCCACTCTATGCCCCACGCAAGCCGCCCCACGACTTACAAGAGCGCGGCCGACCAAGCCGCATCGTGACATCAGACCTGCCTATCCAAAACCTACAAGAAGGCGCAACCATGTCAGGCAAATTCAAGAAACAGCTGTCACTGCTGGACCTCACCTTCATCGGCCTGGGCGCCATCTTCGGCTCCGGCTGGCTGTTCGCCGCCAGCCACGTCTCGGCCATCGCCGGCCCGGCCGGCATCCTCTCCTGGTTCCTCGGCGGCTTCGCCGTGCTGCTGCTGGGCATCGTCTACTGCGAACTCGGCGCCGCCCTGCCACGGGCCGGTGGCGTGGTGCGCTACCCGGTGTACTCCCATGGCCCGTTGCTGGGCTACCTGATGGGTTTCATCACCCTGATCGCCTTCTCCAGCCTGATCGCCATCGAAGTGGTCGCCTCGCGCCAGTACGCCGCGGCCTGGTTCCCAGCCCTGACCAAGACCGGCTCCAGCGACCCGACGGTACTCGGCTGGCTGGTGCAGTTCGCCCTGCTCGGGTTGTTCTTCCTGCTCAATTACCGCAGCGTGAAGACCTTCGCCAAGGCCAATAACCTGGTCAGCGTGTTCAAGTTCATCGTGCCGCTGCTGGTGATCGGCGTGCTGTTCACCTTCTTCAAGCCGGAGAACTTCGAGGTCCAGGGCTTCGCGCCGTTCGGCCTGTCCGGCGTGGAGATGGCGGTGTCGGCCGGCGGCATCATCTTCGCCTACCTGGGGCTCACGCCGATCATTTCGGTGGCCAGCGAGGTGAAGAACCCGCAGCGCACCATCCCCATCGCGCTGATTCTTTCGGTGCTGCTGTCCACCGCGATCTACGCCCTGCTGCAACTGGCGTTCCTCGGCAGCGTGCCGACCGAAATGCTCGCCAACGGCTGGGCCGGGGTGACCAAGGAACTGGCCCTGCCCTACCGTGACATCGCCCTGGCCCTGGGCGTCGGCTGGCTGGCCTACCTGGTGGTGGCCGACGCGGTGATCTCGCCTAGCGGCTGCGGCAACATCTACATGAATGCCACCCCACGGGTGATCTATGGCTGGGCGCAGACCGGCACCTTCTTCAAGTACTTCACCCGCATCGACGAGCAGTCCGGCATCCCGCGCCCGGCGCTGTGGCTGACCTTCGGCCTGGCGGTGTTCTGGACCCTGCCGTTTCCGTCCTGGGAAGCGCTGATCAACGTGGTGTCCGCCGCCCTGGTGCTGAGCTACGCGGTGGCCCCGGTATCGGTCGCCGCCCTGCGCCGCAGCGCCCCCGACATGGCCCGGCCGTTCCGCGTCAAGGGCATGGGCGTGCTCGGCCCGCTGTCGTTCATCATCGCCGCGCTGATCGTCTACTGGTCGGGCTGGAACACCGTGTCCTGGCTGCTGGCGCTGCAGATCGTGATGTTCGTGCTGTACCTGCTGTGCCGCCGCTTCGTGCCCACCGAACACCTGTCGCTGGGCCAGCAGGTGCGCTCGTCGGCCTGGCTGATCGGCTTCTACGCCGTGACCATTTTCCTTTCCTGGCTGGGCAGCTTCGGCGGCCTGGGCGTGATCGGCCATCCGCTGGACACCGTGATCGTCGCTGCCTGTGCCCTGGGCATCTACTACTGGGGCGCGGTCACCGGCGTGCCGGCCCGACTGGTGCGGCTCGATGGCGACGATGAAAGCGAAGCGGGTGCCGAAGCGCATCGCGGACACGAGCCGGCTGCACTGGCCTCCTGAACAGACGGGAATCTCGTGGAAGCGGGCTTGCCCCGCGATTCAGGGCAAGCGGCCTCATCGCGGGGCAAGCCCGCTCCCACGATTCCCCCACACGTTGGAACGAACTGACCTATGAAAGAGATCCACGTCATCGACTCCCACACCGGCGGCGAACCGACCCGCCTGGTGATGAAGGGCTTCCCACCCCTGCACGGCCGCAACATGGCCGAGCAGCGCGACGAGCTGCGCGAGCTGCACGACCACTGGCGCCGCGCCTGCCTGCTGGAGCCGCGCGGCAACGATGTGCTGGTGGGCGCGCTGTACTGCCCGCCGGTCTCTGCGGATGCCACCTGCGGGGTGATCTTCTTCAACAATGCCGGCTACCTGAACATGTGCGGCCACGGCACCATCGGCCTGGTCGCCTCGTTGCGCCACCTGGGCCTGATCGAACCGGGCGAGCACAAGATCGACACGCCGGTCGGCCCGGTCAGCGCCACCCTGCATGACGACGGCGCCATCACCGTCGGCAACGTGCCGTCCTACCGCTACCGCCAGCAGGTGGCGGTGGACGTGCCAGGGCATGGCCTGGTACGCGGCGACATCGCCTGGGGCGGCAACTGGTTCTTCCTGGTGTCCGAGCATGGCCAGCGCATCGCGCTGGACAACCGCGAAGCGCTCACCGACTACACCTGGGCCCTGCTCAAGGCCCTCGAAGCCCAAGGCATCAGCGGTGAAGACGGCGCCCCGATCGACCATGTCGAGCTGTTCGCCGACGACGCCAACGCCGACAGCCGCAACTTCGTCATGTGCCCCGGCAAGGCCTACGACCGCTCGCCCTGCGGCACCGGCACCAGCGCCAAACTGGCGTGCCTGGCCGCCGACGGCAAGCTCGCCGAAGGCCAGACCTGGGTCCAGGCCAGCATCACCGGCAGCCAGTTCCACGGCCGCTACGAACGCGACGGCGAACGCATTCGCCCGTTCATCACCGGCCGCGCCCACATGACCGCCGACAGCACCCTGCTGATCGACGAGCAGGATCCGTTCGCCTGGGGCATCTGACCCCGTTCATTTCCCACTGAATACCGCCAGGAGTGACAACAATGACCGACAACATCTTCACCGGCACCATGCCCGCCCTGATGACCCCCTGCACCGCCGAGCGCAAGCCGGACTTCGACGCCCTGGTGCGCAAGGGCCGCGAACTGATCGACGCCGGCATGAGCGCGGTGGTGTACTGCGGCTCGATGGGCGACTGGCCGCTTTTGACCGAGGCCGAGCGCCAGGAGGGCGTGGCGCGCCTGGTGGCCGCCGGCATCCCGACCATCGTCGGCACCGGCGCGGTGAACACTCGTGAAGCGGTGTCCCATGCCGCCCACGCCGCCAAGGTCGGCGCCGCCGGCCTGATGGTCATCCCCCGGGTGCTGTCCCGTGGCGCCTCGCTGACCGCGCAGAAGCACCACTTCTCGGCGATCCTCGGCGCCGCGCCGAAGCTGCCCGCGGTGATCTACAACAGCCCCTACTACGGTTTCGCCACCCGCGCCGACCTGTTCTTCGAGCTGCGCCGCGAGTACCCCAACCTGATCGGCTTCAAGGAGTTCGGCGGCGCCGCCGACCTGCGCTACGCCGCCGAGCACATCACCTCCCAGGACAACGACGTGACCCTGATGGTCGGCGTCGACACGCAAGTGGTGCACGGTTTCGTCAACTGCAACGCCACCGGCGCCATCACCGGCATAGGCAACGCGCTGCCCCGCGAAGTGCTGCAACTGGTCAGCCTGAGCAAGCGCGCCGCCAAGGGCGATGCCAAGGCCCGACGCCAGGCCCGGGAGCTGGAGTCGGCGCTGGCGGTGCTGTCTTCGTTCGATGAAGGCTGCGACCTGGTGCTGTACTACAAGCACCTGATGGTGCTCAACGGCGACAGCGAGTACCGCCTGCACTTCAACGAAACCGACGCCCTCACCGACGCCCAGCGCCACTACGCCGAACAGCAGTACGCGCTGTTCCGCACCTGGTACGCCAGCTGGTCGGCCGAGCAGAACCAGGCTTGATATCGAGGACAGGCCGCCCTCCCCTGTGGTAGCGGGTTCACCCGCGAACACCGGCAAGGCCGGTGCCATGCACCGAGTTGCTTGTTTCGCGGGTAAACCCGCTCCCACAGGGCTGCGGCACGCCCTCGATCCTGAATTTAATTGCAAAGGATGTCCTCATGCCCCTCACCGGTAACCTGCTAATTGGCCAACGCTCCGTGGTCGGCACCGAAGCACCGATCCGCGCCATCGATCCGGCCAGCAACCAGGCTCTGGAACCCGCCTACGCCGGCGCCAGCGCCGCACAGGTCACCCAGGCCTGCGCCCTGGCCTGGGCGGCATTCGATGCCTACCGCGAAACCACCCTGGAACAACGCGCCCACTTTCTCGAAACCATCGCCGAGCAGATCGAAGCCCTGGGCGATGCCTTGATCGACCGCGCCAACGCCGAGACCGGCCTGCCCGAGGCTCGTCTGCTGGGCGAGCGCGGCCGCACCTGCGCGCAACTGCGCACCTTCGCGCGCGTGGTCCGGGCCGGTGAATGGCTGGATGTACGCGTGGACAACGCCCTGCCCGAGCGCCAGCCACTACCGCGTCCCGACCTGCGCCAACGCCAGGTTGCCCTGGGGCCGGTGGCGGTGTTCGGCGCCAGCAATTTCCCGCTGGCCTTCTCGGTGGCCGGCGGCGACACCGCCTCGGCACTGGCCGCCGGTTGCCCGGTGGTGGTCAAGGCCCATGGCGCCCACCCCGGCACCAGCGAACTGGTCGGCCAGGCCGTGGCCCGGGCGGTCGCGCAGTGCGAGCTGCCCGACGGCGTGTTCTCGCTGCTGTACGGCGCCGGCCGTGAGGTCGGTATCGGTCTGGTCAGCGACCCACGCATCAAGGCCGTCGGCTTCACCGGTTCGCGCAGCGGCGGCCTCGCGTTGTGCCTGGCCGCCCAGGCACGTCCGGAGCCAATCCCCGTCTATGCCGAAATGAGCGCGATCAACCCGGTGTTCCTCTTCGAAGCCGCCCTGCAGGCCCGAGCGGAACCTCTGGCCCAAGCCTTCGTCGCTTCGCTGACCCAGGGCGCCGGCCAGTTCTGCACCAACCCCGGGCTGCTGATCGCCCGCCAGGGTCCAGCCCTCGAGCGCTTCATCAATGCCGCCGCCGAGCATGTCCGGCAAACCACGGCACAGACCATGCTCACCCCCGGCATCGCCAGCGCCTATGTCCGTGGTGTCACCGCACTGAGTGACAACCGCAATGCTCGGCAGGTCGCCAGCGGCCTGCCCGATCAAGGCCCGAACCAGTGCCAGGCGCACCTGTTTGTCAGCTCGGCCCAGGCGTTTCTCGCCGACCCGGCGCTGCAGGCCGAAGTGTTCGGCGCCGCCTCGCTGCTGGTCGCTTGCGACAGCGACGAGCAGATCCGCCAGGTCGCCGAACACCTGGAAGGACAGCTGACCGCCACCCTGCACCTGGACGCCGCCGACCTCGACCGCGCCCGGCAGTTGCTGCCCACCCTCGAACGCAAGGCCGGGCGGATCCTGGTCAACGGTTGGCCGACCGGGGTCGAGGTGTGCGACGCGATGGTCCACGGCGGTCCGTTCCCGGCCACTTCCGACACCCGCGCTACCTCGGTGGGCACCGCGGCGATCCTGCGTTTCCTGCGCCCGGTGTGCTACCAGGACTTCCCCGATGCACTGCTGCCCGATGCGCTGCAACACGGCAACCCGCTGCAGCTGCGCCGCTTGCTCGATGGCCGGCGGGAAGGCTGAACCATGACCGCCACTGACACGGACATCGCCGTGGTCGGCGCCGGCATCGTCGGCGTCGCCTGCGCCCTGCAGCTGGCCCGCCAGGGCCGCCGGGTGCTGCTGATCGATCGCCAGGCGCCGGGCCACGGTGCGTCGTTTGGCAATGCCGGGCACCTGGCCACCGAGCAGGTGTTCCCCATCGCCGACCTGTCGATTCTCAAGCGCCTGCCGGCCATGCTGCTGGACCCGATGGGCCCGCTGCGCCTGGACTGGAAGTACCTGCCACGGGCCCTGCCCTGGTTCACTCGGCTGCTTTTGAACCTGCGTCCGGAGCCGTTCCTGCGCAGCGTGGCGGGCCTTCGCGCGATCAATGAAAGCAGCCTCGGCGCCTGGCAACGACTGCTTGCCTCCATCGACCGCAGCCACTTGCTCAAGGAAGACGGTTCGCTGCTGGTATTCGAACGCCACGAATCGCGCCAGGCGCTCACGACGTTGCGCGCCCGCATGCAGGCACAGGCCGTGCCCGTGGACCTGTGGTCGGCAGAAGCGGTGAGCGAAGCGGCACCGCAGTTGAGCCCGTCGATCCTGGGTGGCCTGTTCTTCCCGCGCACCGGTCACTTCCTCGACCCCTATCAGGTGGTCTGCGAGCTGTTCAGCGCCGCCAGGGCCAGTGGCGTGCGCTTTCTGCGCGCCGAGGTCGATGGCGGCCAGATGCATGGCCAGGGCATCAGCCTCGCCAGTGACCAGGGCACCCTCGAGGCCCGCCAGGTGTTGATCAGCGCCGGGGCACATTCGGCCAGGCTCACGGCCGCGCTGACCGGTCGGCAGGTACCGCTGGATACCGAGCGCGGCTACCACCTGATGCTGCCGGCGGAGCATCAACGGCTGCCGTTCGCCGTCACCTCGCTGGAGCGCAAGTTCATCATGACGCCCATGGCCGACGGCCTGCGCCTGGCCGGCACGGTGGAGTTCGCCGGGCTCGAGGCGCCGCCGAGCATGCAGCGGGCGTGGCAACTGCATCGGTTGAGCAAGGGCTTGTTCCGGCGCGAGCTGGATGCCGAGGGGGCGACGCCGTGGATGGGGTTCCGGCCTTCGTTGCCGGATTCGCTGCCGGTGATCGACCGAGTGGCCGATGGTAAGGTGCTGCTGGCGTTCGGGCATCAGCACCTGGGGTTGACCCAGGCGGCGGTGACGGCGGAGTGGGTGGGACAGTTGGCTGCGGGGGCCGAGGTGGAACAGACGTACAGATTGGATCGGTTCTGATTTTTCGGGCACCAGGCCGTTCAAAGAATAACGTTGCAAAC
>NZ_JAOCDM010000068.1 GCF_029840925.1 Pseudomonas sp. GD03858 | reverse complement strand
AATCCACACACCGCTCCTGGCCCATGCTCTCGCGCATCGTCGCCGCCGTGTTCGGCGGCTATGCCTTCACCTACGCCTTCACCGCCGCGCTGGCCCGGCTGCTGCCGCTGGAGCCGGTGGACGCGCTGATCGTCGCCACCGTGCTGTCGTTCGCCGTCTACACCGGCGCGATTCTCTGGGCCTTCGCCTGCCGGAGCGCCAGGCGCGCCTGGGCCGGCATGGCCCTGGGCGTGCCGCTGGCGCTGATCGGCTTCTGGCCGCAACTGATGGAGCGCCTGGCATGAAAGCCCGAACCATCACCCAATCGCTGTCGTGGCTGCACACCTGGAGCGGGCTGCTGCTCGGCTGGGTGCTGTTCGCGATTTTCCTCACCGGCACCCTCGCGGTGTTCGACAAGGAAATCGACGGCTGGATGCGTCCGGAGATCCCGGCTCATGCCCAGAGTCCGGCACAGGCAGCGCAGACGGCCCTGGACTACCTGCAAGCCACGCACCCCGAGGCGCGGACCTGGAACATCGGCCTGCCCACCGAGCGCTCGCCGACGCTCAGCGTGTCCACCGGCGAGCAGCGCCGCGGCGGCGGCCTGGCGCTGGACCCTGAAACCGGCGAGCCGCTGGCGGTGCGCGAGACGGCGGGGGGCAGCTTCTTCTTCCGTTTTCACTTCACCCTCGACCTGCCGCGCACCTTGGGTATCTGGGTGGTGGGCCTGGCCGCCATGGCGATGCTGGCAGCGCTGGTCAGCGGCATCGTCATCCACAAGAAGTTCTTCAAGGAGTTCTTCACCTTCCGCCCGGCCAAGGGCCAGCGCTCCTGGCTGGACGCGCACAACGCCACGGGCGTGCTGGTGTTGCCATTTCACCTGATGATCACCTACACCGGACTGGTGATCTTCTACCTGATCTACATGCCGGCGGCGTCCGATGCGCTGTTCGACGGCGATCGCGATGCGCTCACCCGCGCCTTGCGTGGCGTGCCGACGCAACAGCACGCCACGCAAGGCCGCCAGCCCCGGCAGGTGGCGGTCGAGGCGGCGCCGCTGACGGCCTTGGCGCCGCTGCTGGCCGAGGCCGAGCGCCAGCTGGGGCCGGTGGCCAGCCTGTCGATCCACAACCCTGGGCGCGGCGATGCACGGATCGAGGCACGCCCGCTGCTGGGCAATCGCATCGAGCTGACCAAAGGCCAGAGCATGCTGTTCGACGGCGTGAGCGGCCAGGTGCTGCGGGCGCCGCCCGAGAGCCGGCCGAGCCTGCTCACGCAGCGGGTCATGGCGGGCATGCATTTCGCCCAGTTCGGTGGCTATGCGATGCGTTGGCTGTACTTCGTCTGTGGCCTGGCCAGTTGCGCGATGATCGCCACCGGGCTGGTGCTGTTCACCGTCAAGCGCCGGCGTCGGCATGATGGCGAGGGGCGGCTGGGCGCGGTGCTGTATCACGTCGCCGAACGGGTCAATGTCAGCGCGATGGCCGGCCTGGCCGTGGCCTGCGCGGGCCTGCTGTGGGCCAACCGCCTGTTGCCGGTGGGGCTGGAGCAACGCGCTGGCTGGGAGGTGCGGGTGTTCTTCCTGGCCTGGCTGGCGACCCTGGCGCATGCCAGCCTGCGCCCCTGGCGGCGGGCCTGGCAGGAACAGCTCTGGCTGGGCGCGCTGCTGTGCCTGGGGCTGGCGTTGCTGAACCTGGTCACGCCGAGTCGCGGGGCTCATCCGTGGCTGGAAATCACGGCCCTGGTCATCGGCATGCTGTTGGCCGGGTGTGCCTGGAAGCTCGGGCGGCCGGCTATGGCGCGGCCAGTGCGTGTTCGTGCGGAGGTCAACTGAATGAACCTGGCGATATCCAGCGGGTTGCTGCTGGCCTACGGCGGCATGCTCGCCTTGTGCATGGGCCTGGAGCGGCATTACAAGCAGGCCTGGGGGCGTTTGCCGCCGCGCTGGCTGCGTCGCGGCTTGCGGGCACTGGGCTGGCTGGCGCTGGCAGCCAGCTTCGCCGCCAGTGTCGTGGCCTGGGGTTGGGCGATGGGGCCTATCGGCGGGCTTGGGCTGGTCTCGCTGGCGGGGCTGGCCCTGGTGCTGCTGCTGCCTTACCAGCCGAGGCTGGCGGCGGGCGTCGCCGTGGCGGGCTGGCCGTTGCTGGGGCTGGCCGCGCTGCTGTCCTGAGGCGCTTTGCGCATTTGCCATCCGTGTGGCGGCTCTCCATACTCCGCTATGTCGCGCCGACCACACGACCCCGCGTCCTTGCACAAGGTTGGCCGATAAACCGTGCTGTTAGCCGTTTCCTCCGACTCGAAGTGGAAGTGACGGATGTTCGATAGACGCAGGTTCCAATCCCGCCCATTGCGCCTGGCAGGCGTGATGTTCGCCGCACTGCTGCTGGCGCTGCCGGTCGACGCGGCGGAAAAGTTCAAGGTGGTCACCACCTTCACCATCATTGCCGACATGGCCCGCAATGTGGCGGGAGACGCCGCGGTGGTCGAGTCGATCACCAAGCCCGGCGCCGAGATCCACAATTACTCGCCGACCCCTGGCGACCTGCGCCGCGCGCAGGGGGCGCAGCTGATCCTGTGGAACGGCCTGAACCTTGAACTGTGGTTCGAGAAGTTCTTCCAGCGCCTGCACCAGGTGCCGGGAGTGGTGGTGTCCGACGGCATCGAGCCCATGGGCATCGTCGCCGGTCCCTACAGCGGCAAGCCCAATCCCCATGCGTGGATGTCGCCGCGCAACGCCCTTATCTACGTGGACAACATCCGTGACGCACTGGTGCGCCATGATCCGGCGCACGCTGCGACCTACCAGCGCAACGCCGACGCCTACAAGGCGCGCATCGAGGCGACCATCGCGCCGCTGCGCGAGCGCTTGGAGCAGATCCCGGCAGACAGACGCTGGCTGGTCAGCAGCGAAGGCGCGTTCTCCTACCTGGCGCGTGATTTTGCCCTGAAGGAGCTGTACCTGTGGCCGATCAATGCCGACCAGCAAGGTACGCCGAACCAGGTGCGCACGGTGATCGACGCGGTCAGGGCCCATGCCATCCCGGCGGTCTTCAGCGAAAGCACGGTGTCCGACAAACCCGCGCGCCAGGTGGCCCGCGAAACCGGCGCGCATTATGGTGGCGTGCTGTATGTCGACTCCCTGAGCACACCGGACGGCCCGGTGCCGACCTACCTCGACCTGCTGCGGGTGACCACCGACACCATCGTCCGCGGCCTGAATGCGGTGGCCAGCCCATGAACTCGCACAACCAGGCGCTGGAAGCCGGGATCGTCGTGCAGGGCGCGACCGTGACCTATCGCAATGGCCATACCGCGCTGCAGGATGCCAGTTTCACGCTGCCGATGGGCACGATCACCGCGCTGGTGGGGGTCAATGGCTCGGGCAAGTCGACCTTGTTCAAGGCCATCATGGGCCTGGTGCGCCTGGCCGCAGGGCGGGTCAGCGTGCTGGGGCTGCCGGCCGAGCGCGCCTTGCGGCAAAAATGCACGGCCTATGTGCCCCAGGCCGAGGAGGTGGACTGGGACTTCCCGGTGCTGGTCGAGGATGTGGTGATGATGGGCCGCTACGGGCACATGGGCCCGCTGCGCATCGCCCGCCGCGCCGATCATGAGGCGGTGGACGCGGCGCTGCGCCGGGTCGACATGCAGGCCTTGCGCAAGCGCCAGATCGGCGAACTGTCAGGCGGCCAGCGCAAGCGCGTGTTCCTGGCCCGGGCCCTGGCCCAGGACAGCCGGGTGATCCTGCTCGACGAGCCGTTCACCGGGGTCGACGTGAAGACCGAGGACCAGATCATTCAGTTGCTGCGCGAGCTGCGCGCCGAGGGGCGGATCATGCTGGTGTCGACCCACAACCTCGGCTCGGTGCCCGAGTTCTGCGATCGGGTGGTGCTGATCAAGCGCACCGTGCTGGCCCACGGCCCGACCGACGAGGTCTACACCCGGGACAATCTCGAACGTGCCTTCGGCGGGGTGCTGCGCCACTTCGCGCTGCTGCCGGGCGATCCGGCGCAGCAACCACCGGTCAGCGTGTTCAGCGACGACGAGCGGCCACTGATCCTGCGCAATGGCCTGCCGGCACGTCGCGAGCCGGGCAGCGACAGCGAGGCCGACGCATGATCGAACTGCTGCTCGAACCGTTTGCCTACGGCTACATGCGCAATGCCCTGTGGGTCTCGACCCTGGTCGGCGGGGTCTGCGCGTTCCTGTCCTGCTACCTGATGCTCAAGGGCTGGTCGCTGATCGGCGATGCGCTGTCCCACGCCATCGTGCCGGGCGTGGCCGGCGCCTACATGATCGGCCTGCCGTTCTCCCTCGGTGCGTTCTTCGCCGGCGCACTGGCCTCGGCCGCGTTGCTGTTCCTGCAGCGGCGCACGCGACTGAAGGAAGATGTGGTGATCGGCATGATCTTCACCTCGTTCTTCGGCCTGGGCCTGTTCATGGTTTCGCTGTCGCCGACCTCGGTGAACATCCAGACCATCGTGCTCGGCAACATCCTGGCGATCACCCCGGGTGACACCTTGCAGCTGGCGATCATCGGCCTGGTCACCCTGGCGGTGCTGCTGGCCAAGTGGCGCGACCTGATGCTGACCTTCTTCGACGAGCAGCAGGCGCGCGCGGTCGGTATCCGCCCGACCGCGCTCAAGCTGCTGTTCTTCGCCTTGCTGTCGGCTTCGACCGTGGCCGCGCTGCAGACGGTGGGGGCGTTCCTGGTGATCTGCATGGTCATCACCCCGGGCGCGACGGCCTATCTGCTCAGCGACCGTTTTCCCCGGTTGCTGGCCATCGCCGTCGCCATCGGCGCCCTGACCAGCCTGGCCGGCACCTACCTGAGCTATTACCTGGACGGCGCCACCGGTGGCGTGATCGTGGTGCTGCAGACGCTGATCTTCCTGCTGGTGTTCGTCTTCGCCCGCAAGCACGGCCTGCTGGCCGCCCGCCGTCGTCGGCGCCAGGCGCTGCTGGAGGTTCGCCCATGAACCTGCTGGATCTGCTGCTGGAGCCGCTTCGCTTCGACTTCATGGTCTATGCCATGGCCATCGCCGTGCTGATCGCCATCCCCATGGCGCTGCTGTCGTGCTTCCTGGTGCTCAAGGGCTGGGCGTTGCTGGGCGATGCAATCGCCCATGCGGTGTTTCCTGGCGTGGTGATCGCCTACATCGTGCAGATTCCCTATGCCATAGGTGCCTTTGTCGCGGGTATGTTCTGTGCCGTGGCCACGGGGTTTCTCAAGCAGAACAGCCGCATCAAGCAGGACACGGTGATGGGCATCGTCTATTCGGGCATGTTCGGCCTGGGGCTGGTGCTGTACCTGAAGATCGAGTCCGATGTGCACCTGGATCACATTCTCTTCGGCGACATTCTCGGCGCCGGCCCCCAGGACCTGTGGTTGTGCGCGGCTATCGCCGTGCTCACGGCGCTGGTGGTCGGCGGCAAGTGGAAGGACCTGATGTTGCACACCTTCGATGCGGTGCAGGCCCATGCGGTCGGCCTGCGCACCGGCTGGTTGCACTATGGCCTGCTGTGCCTGATCTCGCTGGCGGTGGTCGGGGCGCTGAAGGCTTCGGGGGTGATCCTGGCGATCGCCTTGCTGATCGCCCCGGGGGCCATCGCCGCGCTGCTGACACGCCAGTTCCGGCACATGCTGTGGGTGGCGTTGCTGGTGGCCGTCGGCTGTTCGTTCCTTGGCGTGTACTGCTCGTTCTACCTCGACAGCGCGCCGGCGCCGACCATCGTCATGGCCTTTGCCGGGGTGTTCGTGCTGGTGCTGGGGTGGCAGGCGCTTGGGCGCAGGTCTGGGGTGTCCGAGGCGAGTTGAGTGGTGGGGTTTCCAGGTGTTCGGCGTTGGAGTTGCAGCGCCTATCAGATCGAGCGCCGCCCGCGCGGCGCATCGCGACGCAAGGCCGCTCCTACATTTGTTTCGGGCCAGTCTCTCCTGTGCCATTACCTGGTCCGCCTTGTTGGTACGACACGGTATCAAGGCGGGTACTGCTGGCGCCTCGCCTGACTTGAGGCATGCACCAAGGCGGGCGGCGCTACTTTCACAGGAATAATTGGCCCGAAACAGATGTAGGAGCGGCCTTGCGTCGCGATGCGCCGCGCGGGCGGCGCTCGATCTGATAGGCGCTGCAAGGGTTACGGCGGACACTTGGTGACCTTCACCCGCTCAATAACCCGTCCCCCTCAAAGACTGAGCGTCAGGCTCAAACTGACATTGCGCGGCTCCCCCGGCAGCACCCACGAACTGTTGTACGAGCGTTCGTAGTACTTGCGATCAAACAGGTTGTTGAGATTCAGCCCCACGGTCACCTGTTCGCTGGCCTTGTAGTGCGCCAGCAGGTCGACCGTGCTGTAGGAGGGCAGGGTGAAGCGGCTGCCGGCCTGGCCGGAGCGCTCGCCTACGTAGTTGAAGGCCGCGCCCACATCCGAGCCGCGCAGGGCACCGTTCTGGAACTCGTACACGCCCATCAGGCTGCCGCTGTTGCGGGCAATGCCAAGCAGGTCGCTGCCCTTGGGCACGGCGGCGTCGCCCTTGGTGACTTCGGCATCGATATAGGCATAGGCGCCGATCACCCGCACCGCGTCGCTGAGCTGGCCGCTGAACTGCAGGTCCAGGCCCTGGCTGCGCGCCTTGCCGGCGGCCACGCTGTCGCCGAGGGCATCGGTGGTGACGACGTTCTCCTTGTCGATATGGAACAGCGCGATGGTCGCGCCCAGGCGACTGTCGAGCAGGTCGAGCTTCAGCCCGGTCTCGTAGCCCAGGCCTTTCTCGGGCTTGTACACCTGCCCTTGGGTGCCGATGGTATTGGGCTTGAAGGAGGTGGAGGCGTTGGCGAACACGCCGACCTGCGGCGTCAGTTGGTACAGCAGGCCGATGCGCGGGGTGGCGACATCCTTTTCCTGGGTGTTGCTGACCCTGGTGCTGCGGTTCTGCGAGGTCTGTTCGATGTGTTCGAGGCGTACGCCGAGCAAGCCGCGCAGACGCTCGGTGAAGGCGATCTGGTCCTGCAGGTTGAGGGCGTAGCTCTCGGTGCGCTCGAAGAAGTCGTTGGCCCGGGTGAGGGCCGGCTTGGGCTTGCCGTACACCGGGTTGCGGATGTCCTGGCCATAGCTGGCCAGCGTCGCGCTTTGCGGGTACTTCTGGCTGTTGCGGTAGTTCTCGTATTCGAAGCCGGCCAAGGTCTGGTGCTGCCAGCCGAACAGCTCGAAATGACCATGCAGCTCGGCCTGGGTGATGTTGTCGTTCCACTCGAAGTCGCGCTCGCGATAGAAGCGGGTGAGGGTGCTGCCGACCAGGGCCTGGGGTTCGGAGCTGTTGCCCTTGAGCGTGCCCTGGGTGTAGTGGTTGGCCAGGCGCACTTTCCAGTTGTCGTCGAGCACATGCTCCAGGGCCAGGTCGATGGTCTGGTTGTCGTTGCGGATCTTGCCGTCGTTGGGCTCGCCCATGAAGGCCGAGCGCGGCACCGAACCCAGCTCGCCGTTGACCGCTGGAATACCCCGGTCAAATACCGACTCGGTACGGGAGAACTCGGTATCGAGCATCAGGCGGGTATCCGGCGAGAGCTGCCAGCTCAGCGATGGGCTGACGATCCGCCGTTCGCTGTTGACGTGATCGCGGAAGCTGCCGTTGTCCTCGACGGCCAGGTTGACCCGGCCCAGCAGGTTGCCTTCGCTGTCCAGCGGGGCGTTGGCGTCGAGCGTGGTGCGGTAGCGGTCCCAGCTGCCGGCGCTCAGGCTGAGGGTGCTGAAGGTCTCGGCCTGCGGGCGCTTGGTGACGATATTGACCAGGCCGCCGGGGTCGCCACGGCCATAGAGGCTGGCGGCCGGGCCCTTGAGCACCTCGATGCGCTCGATATTGGAGGTGTCGGGCGAGCTGTAGCTGCCGCGGTTGATGGCGAAGCCGTTCTTGTACAGCTCGCCCGTGGTAAAGCCGCGCACGCTGTAGTTGAGGAAGGTGAGGCCGCCGAAGTTGTTCTGGCGCGAGACGCCGCCGGCAAAGTCCAGGGCCCGGTCGATGCGGGTGGTGTTGAGGTCCTTGAGCACCTGGGCAGGGACTACGTTGATGCTCTGGGGCGTATCGCGGATATCGGTGTCGGTGCGGGTGGCCGTGGCTGAACGGGTGGCGCGGTAGCCACGCACCGGGCCGTCCGCGCGTTCCTCGACGTAGGCGTCGGTGATCGAGGTTTCATCCAGCAGCAAGGGTTGGGCCGCGGAAAGCGGTTGGCCGAACAGGCCAAGGGTGAGGCCGGCCAGAAGCGGTGCGCGAGGGTTCACGTGGGGTCTCCGTTATTGATGTAATAACATAACATTTTGATTTGGGCAGATGCCACTGCCTGAGGCGAGAGTGGTTGTGCGATGGGAATGATTCGCGTTAGTGTTATGTTATTACGTTAGCGGAGGTTGTCATGCAAGTACTGTCATCGCTCAAACAGGCCAAGCGCCGTCATCGTGACTGCCAGGTGGTCAAGCGCCGTGGAAGGATCTATGTGATCTGCAAGTCCAATCCACGCTTCAAGGCGCGGCAGGGAGGGGTGAAGAAGAAGCGGGGCTAATAGGCTTTCGCGGGTAAACCCGCTCCCACAGGACCAGCGCAAGCCTTGCGGTCATTGCGATCCCTGTGGGAGGGGGTGTCGGGGCGCCGAACCGCCGCGAACACCGGCATGGCGGTGCCATGTCCCGACGAGCCCGCTTGCACAGGCTGCTCTCAATGCCGGTACTGGTGACAGGCACGGCGCAAGCGCCGCCAGCCCAGCACCACGCCACTGATCGAGATCACCAACCCACCGGCACTCAGGGCGATGATCAACCCTTCACGCAACAACGGTCGCGCTAGCAGCGGTTGCCAGTCCCAGCTGTGCAACAGGTTGAACAGCCAGCGCCCGGCGCGCTGCGCCCGGTCGTGGCTGGCCACCAGCGTGCCGCTGGCCGGGTCCAGGTAGACCCAGGTGTCGGCGGCGTCGGCGAAACGCAGGCGCAGTACCGGCAGGGGACGTGTCTGGAAGCCGTACATGCTCTGTGGGTCGCGGGCGAAATAGTGGAAGTCGTAGGTGTCTTGCCACTCATCCACACTCGCCACCTCTGGCGCCATGGCGTGGGCCGCCGCCAGCAACCGCTGCCGTGAAAACGCCTTGACCGGCGGTGCGTCGCTTTCCAGGATGCGGCTGTCGCCATTGGCGCTGCGTGCCACCAGGTAAGTCGCATCGCCCAGACGCTGCCACTGCAACTCGACGGCCGTGAAGTTCGCCTCGCCCAGCCGCTGCAACGCGGCGCCGACCGACAGCCGCAGATCGGCGGCACGCAACGGGCCCTGTTGCAGGGCAGACAACGCGATCTGCGAGCGGCTGTCGGTCAGGCCCCAGGGGCGCATCGACATCAGCCCGCTGAACACCCACAGCAGCAGTACGCCGCCGAACAGCAGCCCGCCGATATGGTGCCAGCGCAACCAGCCACCGGGGTACGGGCTGCACGACCCACTACGATAGCGCTTGCGCAGGCGCAGGCGCAGAACGCCCACCGCCATGCCCAGCACGGCCATCAGCGTGCCGAGCAGCGACAGCCCGATCACCAGCGTGCGCCAGCCATTGTCGAAGCCGAACCCGCCGCGCAACGGGTAGAGCCAGTGCAGCCAGGCGCCGACCCAGTTCCAGGCGCGCTCCTGCGCGGTGGCGTCGCGCACCACCTCGCCGGTGCGCCCGGACAGGTACAGCCAGGTGCCGGCCGCATCGGCGACCCGCACCTGATGCAACGGGCGCTCGCCGTCCAGGGCCCGGGAGTGGGTCCACCTGTCTTCGTCCAGCGTGCCCTGGTAATCCAGGGCCACATCACCGGCGAACTGCCTGGCATTGGCCAGCGCCCAGGCCGCATCGGCGCCGGCCAGAGGCTTGCCACTGGCGGCATCGAGGGCGACGCGCCGGCCATCGGCCAGGTCCAGCAGGTAGTACGGTCGCCCGCCCAGGCTGGTCAGGCGTAGCGCCTTCAACGGCTGCTGCGCCCAGTTGTCTGGCATTTGCGCGCAGCACCCGGCCGGCAGCGCCGGCAGGTGGGCCAGGCGCTCGGCCGGGGTCAGCTTGGGGTAGCCGACATACAGCATGACCACCCCGGAGACGAACCACAGCGCCATGAACAGGCAGGCGACGATGCCAAGCCAGCGGTGCCACAGGTACAGCTGGCGCTTGAGGCCCATCAGTAGCGCCACTGCACGGCCACTTCCAGGCTGCGCGGCTCACCCAGGTAGTACTGGGTGTTGGTCTGGTGGATGAAGCGCGCGTAGACCTCGTCGGTGAGGTTGCGCAGGCGCGCGCTGACTTGCACGTGCTGGTCCAGGTCGTGGGTCATGGACAGCCCGTAGACGGTGTACGACGGCACCCAGGCGGTATTGGCGGTGTTGGCGTACACCGACGACACGTAGCGGGCATCGGCGCCGACCTGCCAGCCCGGCGCCAGGTCGTAGGTCAGCCACAGGTTGGCCACCCGGTCGGGGATGTTCACCGGGTTCTTGCCCTTGCGCGAGTACACCACGCCGCCGATGGTCTCGTTGAACTCGTCGTACTCGGCATTGACCCAGCTGAAGTTGCCCGCCGCCAGCAGCTTGGGCGTGACCTTGAACGAGGCCGCCAGCTCGATGCCGGTGGAGGTCTGCTGGCCGGCCTGCTCGGTGGTGTTGGGCACGGTCGAGGAGGGCACCGAGATGTTCTTGCGCACGATGCGATAGGCCGCGGCGGTAGCCGAGCCGCGCCCGTCGAGGAAGTCGAACTTGCTGCCCACTTCCACCTGGCGCCCGGTGCTCAGGTCGAAGTCGCCGACCTGGCTGATCGAGGCGCCGGTGAGCGAGCCTCCCGGCGGTTCGGCCGAGGTGCTGTATTGGGTGTACAGGCTGACATTGGCGGTCAGGTCGTAGACCAGGCCCAGGCGGCCGGTGAAGGCGTCCCAGCGCCGGTCGAGCTTGGCCCGGGTCACGTGGTCGACCACGTCGAAGTCGATATGGTCGTAGCGCAACGCGGTGATCAGCGACAGCTGGTCGGTCAGGCGGGTGCGGTTCTCGACAAAGCCCGCGGTAGTGTCGGTGTTGGTGCTGCGGCCTTTGGCGCGCGGCGCGTCCATGCCGGGGATGTCGAGGAAGTGGCCGGGCTGGAAGCCATTCGGGTCGATGGTATCGAAGGCACCTTTGGACAGCGGATAGGTGGTCTGCTGGTTGCGGCTGTAGTCCACGCCGAACGCCCAGTCGCTGGCCAGACCGAACAGCTGGCCTTGATGGGTCAGTTCGGTGCGGTTGCCGTTGACCTCCTGGTCGTGGCGCTGGCGGTAGCCGCCGGAGCGGGCAATGTTGGTGTTGCCGGCGTTGTAGCGGTACACCTCGAGGTTGCGGTAATCGCGCTGGCCGTTGTAGTGGTAGAAGGTGTTGCGCAGCTGGTTGCTGTCATCGATGCGGTAATCGGTGATCGAGCGCAGCCAACGGGTGCGCTGCTCGTAGCGGCCGTCCTCGACGTTGTAGTTGTCGAAGCGATTGTGCTTGTCGATGTGCAGGGTGCCGACCGCCGGCTGTAGCACCGGCGTGCCCCAGTACGGGCTGTCTTCTTTTTCTTCCAGGTACTCGATGGCCAGGGTGTGCGACAGCTGGTCGTTGATGTCGCTGAGCAGCGAGAAGGCCAGGTTGCCGGCACCGTTTTCCTGGCGGTCGATATAGCCGTTGCTGCTGGTGCGGCTGTAGTCGAGCCGCGCATAGTGGCGCGGGCCATCGCCGCTGTTGAGCACCTTGTTGAAACCGACCGAGGTTTCCATCGTGTCGTAGCGAGCGTAGCTGACACGGCCCTCGAAGGTGTCCTCGTCGCGGTTGGCCAGCTTGGTGATCATGTTCAGGCTGCCGCCGACCGCGCCGCTGCCGTTGAGGAATGACGAGGGGCCGCCGAGCAGTTCGACGCGGTCGTAGATCCAAGCGCCAACCGGGCGCGCCGTGGCGCCGTATTGCAGGTTGATGCCGTTGAACAGCTGACTGACCTGGGCACCGTTGAAACCACGGTACGACACATAGCCGCCCCAGCCGGGCGGTGCCGAGGCGTTGACCCCGGGCAGGGCGTTGGCGGCGTCCTGGAAGTTGCGCGCGCCGATGCGCTCCATGGTCTTGCGGTCGGCAACGCTGACCGAGGCGGGGTTCTCGCGTGCGCTGAGGTTCAGTCGCGAGCCGCTTTCGATAGGCCGGTCGAGGTCCAGGGTGGTGGCTTCTTTGGGGTGGTCGGCCGTGGCCGTGACGTTGCTGGCGGGCAGGGTCAGGGTGTCATCCTGCGCCCAGGCGCAGGTTGCGCTGCCAACGAGCAGCGCCAAAGTGGTCATGCGGAACATGCAAGGCTTCCTGGCTGAAATCGGTGAGCGCGCGCCCGCTGCCGATCAGACGGCACTCGGGCGTGGCGATGTCAGAACGCGAGAAGCGAAGCGGGGGAGGCGCGGGGATTGACCAGTGGCCAGCGCTGCTTGGGCAGGCGTGGCGCGGGTTGTCTGGGCAGGGGCTTGCTCGATTCGCCGGCGAGCACGGCCAGCAGCCCGAAGAACACTGCCAGCAGGCTGGCGCTGAACAGGCTGGCGATCACGCAGTCGCTGCCGGCGGGCAGCACCGGGTCGGTGGCGTCCTGGTCGCCCTTGAACACGCCACTGGCGTCGGCCGCGCACCAGGCGGCGTCATCCAGGCCTGCCAGGCGCAGGCCGGCCATCTGCCCATGGCCGATGGCACACAGCAACGAGCCGAACAGGATGCTGAAGTACAGCAACCAGGCAACGTGCGATCGTGTGTGGCGGGCCAGCTTCATCGGCAAAGCTCGAAGGGAAAGGGAAAGTGTTTGGCGTGCGGATTCTACATCGTTTGAGGTATCTGAACAGAGTGATCTGCCGATAAAGCGCCTTCGAAAAGATGCAGGCGCCTGGTCCATTCTGTAGGGGCAACGGCCTTGCTCGGATTTTTCAATCTGGCGCGGCTCCTGTGGGGGCGGCCTTAGCCGCGAACACCGGCAAGGCCGGTGCCATCCACCGCAGGAGCTGCTTCGCGGGTAAACCCGCTCCCACCCACAGGGAGGCAGCGCCTCGCGCCGAGGGCTACTCGCCGCTGACCAGCTGATAGGCCAGCTGATTGTGGCGCTCGAGCACCCGCGGCAGGTCGACGGTCTTCAACTGCCCACCCTCGACCACCACCCGGCCGTTGATCACGCTGGTATCGACATGGGTCGGGGTACAGAACACCAGCGCCGCCAACGGATCGTGCAGGGCGCCGGCATAGGCCACATGGCCCAGGTCGAAGGCCACGAAGTCGGCGACCATGCCCGGTGCCAGGGCGCCGATATCGTCGCGGTTGAGCACCTTGGCGCCGCCCAGGGTGGCGATCTCCAGCGCTTCACGCGCGGTCATCGCATCGGGACCGAAGCCCACCCGCTGCAGCAGCAGCGCCTGGCGCACTTCGCCGATCATGCTGGCGCCGTCGTTGGAGGCCGAGCCGTCGACCCCCAGCCCCACCGGCACACCGTGGTCGCGCATCTTGCGGATCGGCGCGATGCCCGAGGCCAGGCGCATGTTCGAGCACGGGCAGTGGGCGACACCGGTGCCGGTGCGGGCGAACAGCTCGATGCCGTGCTGGTCGAGCTGCACGCAGTGCGCGTGCCATACGTCATGGCCTACCCAGCCCAGGTCCTCGGCATACTCGGCTGGAGTCATGCCGAACTTCTCGCGGCTGTAGGCGATGTCGTTGACGTTCTCGGCCAGGTGGGTGTGCAGCGACACGCCATATTCGCGGGCGAGCACCGCCGCCTCGCGCATCAGGTCGCGGCTCACCGAGAACGGCGAGCAGGGCGCTACCACCACGCGGCGCATCGCGCCATGGCTGGCGTCGTGGTAGTCCTCGATCAGGCGCTGCGACTCCTTGAGGATGTCGCTTTCCTTCTCCACCACCGAATCCGGCGGCAGGCCGCCCTGGCTGCGCCCCACGCTCATGCTGCCGCGCGCGGCGTGGAAGCGCATGCCGATCTCTTCGGCGGCGTGGATGCTGTCGTCGAGCTTGCAGCCGTTGGGGTAGATGTACAGGTGGTCGCTCGATGTGGTGCAGCCGGAAAGGATCAGCTCGGCCATCGCCGTCTGGGTCGACACCGCGATCATTTCCGGGGTCAGCCGCGCCCAGATCGGGTAGAGGTTGGTCAGCCAGTTGAACAGCTCGCCGTCCTGGGCCGCCGGCACCACGCGGGTGAGGCTCTGGTACATGTGGTGGTGGGTGTTGACCAGGCCGGGAATGACGACCTTGCCGGTCATGTCCAGCACCACGTCGGCGTGCTGCGGCAGGCTTTCGCTGGGGCCGACCTGGCGGATCAGGTTGTCCTCGATGTACAGGCCGCCGTGTCTGATCTCGCGGCGTTCGCCGTCCATGGTCACCAGCAGTGCGGCGTTCTTCACCAGTAAGGTCTTGGGCATGTGTGTTCCCTCCCGCATGGGGATGTTGTTCTGTCTTTTGAATGTAGGAGGTGGCCGGCGCTCGCGCCGGTCGCACCGTTGCCGTCAGGCGTGCTGGCGAAAAACGGCAGCGATCGGTGTTCCGCGCACGCGCAGGTGCCGCTTCAGGGAGGCGGTGGCAGGCGTGGAGGTGAACGGCAACAAGGTGAATGTGGCGTTCATCGCGTGGGCGTCGAACGGCATTCGAAGAAGGTGCTCGAGGGCGTCGAGCGGCAGTGGGTAGCGCATGGCTTGAGCCTGTCGCAATACGCAGCGGCGAATACCGCTGTCGTAGGCGCGGGACAATGTAAACAGAACTGATGTTTTTTGTATACGGAAAGTTGGTGCATATCCGCCGCTGGAGTCGAACGCTATCAATATGCCAGTATCCAGCTCGGTTCAACTCGGCCCGGCATGATCGCCCTGGCTGATTACACTGTGAAAACCACCACACGGGAGTGCCTGCGATGGGCTGCGCGTCGAGGGGTCATGCTGCTGGATCGGCACCTGCCTGGGGCGGGCGACCATGAACAACCGCGGGCGCAGTATCTCCCTGCAACTGCTGGTGGCGCTGGCCATCGTGCTGGGCATGTCGCTGCTCGGCGCCGCCCTGGCCTGGCAGGGCTACCTTGGGGTCCGGCAGACCCTGGTGGCCGCCGCCGGCGACGCCGCCCAGCAGGTCGGCCGGACCATCGACGAACGCGCCCGACGCCTGGTCGACCCGGTGCAGAGCAGTATCCGCCTGCTCGCCTTCAACCCGCTCGCCGACAACCTGGCGCAGCGCCTGGAGTGGTTGCCGCAGCTGGCCGAGAGCCTGAATGCCAATCGCATGCTCAGCGCCGCCTACATCGGCTTTCCCAACGGCGAGTTCCTGCTGGTCCGGCGTTTGCGCGATCCCCAACTGCTGCAGCGTTTCGCGGCACCGGCCAATACCGCGTTCCTGGCGCAGCGCGTCAGCCTGGACGCGAACGGCACCCTGCAGGGTGAATGGCGCTTCTACGACCAGGCGCTGACCCTGCTGCAGGCCCAGGCCCGGCCGGACTACCGCTACGATCCCCGCTCGCGTCCCTGGTTCATCGAAGCCTCCACGCAGGCCGATACCGTGCTCACCCGTCCTTATGTGTTCTTCACCACCCGCCAGATCGGCCTTACCATGGCCCAGCGCAGCGCCGATGGCGCGGCGGTGATCGGCATGGATGTCTCGGTCGACGACCTGGCCAGCGAGAGCCGCGACCTGCGCATGACCGCTGGCACCGAGATCGCCGTGATCGACGACCAGGGCGCGGTGGTGGCCTATCCGGACTTGCAGCGCATCATCGTGCGCGAGGGCGAGGCGGCGCGCCTGTCGAGCATCGGCGAGCTGGGTGTGGCCAGCCTCGAGCGCATCCATGCCGAGCCGCCGCGCGGCGATGGCCCCCAGGCCTACCAGGTGGACGGGCAGACCTGGTACGGCATGCGCGAGCCGCTGACCACCGTCGCCGGGCAGCACTTGCAGGTGTTGATCGCCGTGCCCGCCCAGGAGCTGCTGGCCGGCGCGCGCAAGGTGCTGTTCGAGCAGCTGCTCTGGGCCGCCGCGCTGACGGCGGTGTTGCTGCTGCTCGGCGCGCTGCTGGGGCGGCGCATCGGCCGCCCGCTGAGGTTGCTGACCGAACAGGTACGGGGTCTGGCCGACTTCGACTTCAGCCGCGAGGTCGGCGTGGTATCGCGAGTGTCCGAGGTGCGTGAGCTGAGCCGCGTGCTTGGCCGCATGTCCGGCACGATCCGCAGCTTCCAGGCGATCACCCTCACGCTCAGCCGGGAAAGCCAGCTCGAGCGCATGCTCGACGGCGTGCTGCGCCACCTGGTGGAGGCCGCTGGGGTGAGTGCTGGCGCGGTGTACCTGCTGGATACCGAGCAGGGTCGCCTGCGCCTGGCCGCCGCCTGCCGGGGCGAGGATTATCCGGTGGAGTTGACGGTGAGCGAAGGTGAAGACCTGAGCGCGCTCGTGATCCGGGGGCTGGCATTGCAAGAGCGCTGCCTGGCCGTGGCGCTAAACGACCGCAGCCAGGCACGGCTGGGCATCCTCGTCCTGCAGCTGGAGCATGCCCAGGATCGAGCGAGCGAGCCGTTTCGCCGCTTCGTCGAGGAACTGTCCGGCGCCGCCGCCGTGGCCATCGAGACGCGCCAGCTGGTCGAGGCGCAGCAACGCTTGCTGGACGCCATGATCAAGCTGCTGGCCGATGCGATCGACGCCAAGAGCCCCTATACCGGTGGCCACTGCGAACGCGTGCCGCAGCTGGCGCAGATGCTGCTGGAGCAGGCCGTGCAGGCCGACAGCGGCCCCTATGCCGACTTCACCATGAGCGAGGCCGAGCGCTACGAGTTCCGCGTCGCCGCCTGGCTGCACGATTGCGGCAAGGTCACCAGCCCTGAGTATGTGGTGGACAAGGCGACCAAGCTGGAGACCCTGTACAACCGCATCCACGAGATCCGCATGCGTTTCGAAGTGCTCTGGCGCGATGCCGAACTGGCCTATTGGCAAGGCCTGGCCAGCGGCGGCGATCAAGCGGTGCTGCAACGCACGCTCGACGACTGCCGTGCGCAACTGCGCGAAGAGTTCGCCTTCGTCGCCAAAGCCAACATCGGTGGCGAGTTCATGCAGGAGCAGGATATCGAGCGCCTGCGCCAGATCGGCGAGCGGCGCTGGCGGCGCCACTTCGACAATCGCTTGGGCATATCCCGTGACGAAGAGGCGCGTTTTGCCGGTGCGCCACCCTTGCCGTTGCCGGTGGACGAGCCATTGCTGGCCGACCGCCCTGAGCACCGAGTAGCGTGGGGGCCGCGCAAGCCGCCGGTAAGCAAGGATGACCCACGCAACAGTTGGGGCTTCGACATGCGCCTGCCGGCCCATGCCAGCGACCACGGTGAGCTGTACAACCTGTCGATCCGCCGCGGCACGTTGAACGACGAAGAGCGCTTCAAGATCAACGAGCACATCGTGCAGACCATCATCATGCTCAGCGCGCTGCCATTCCCCCGCCAGCTACGGCGTGTGCCGGCGATCGCCGGCAACCACCACGAGAAGATGGACGGCAGCGGCTATCCGCGCCGGCTTGGCCAGGAAGACCTGAGCATTGCCGAACGGGTGATGGCGATTGCCGATATCTTCGAAGCGCTGACCGCGGCGGATCGGCCGTACAAGGCGGCGAAGACCTTGTCGGAGTCGGTGAAGATCCTGGTGGGCATGGCTCGCGACGGTCATATCGACGGCCAGCTGTTGCGCTTGTTCCTCGGCAGCGGGGTGCATCGGGCGTATGCCGAGCGGTTCTTGCGGCCCGAGCAGATCGATGAGGTGGATGTGGCGTATTGGCTGGGGCAGTTCTAGCGGCATCGATGATGGCAATAGTGCCATCATTGGAGTAGTTTGCTCTCTGGCCTGGCCCACCAGGCAAGTCAACCCATGGAGGAATGGATACGTGTCAATGCGGTTTTATCTGCTGCTTGTCGCAGTGCTTGCCACGGCAGGATGCGGTACCACCAAGACCAACGTCAGTAACTTGGCCGAGGCGCAAAAATACGATCCCGCCAGCACGGCGCGGATTCGCCTGATCACCGGCGGCGGTGAGTCGTTTGGCTATGTCGGCGGCCAGTCCTGTGAGACCTACTACAACGTCAGCAGAAAGAGCGGGATCGTTCCGCCTCCGGGTTGGCGCGTGGTGCGCAGTCACACAAGCGAGGAGATGATACCGTTCTCCAGCCATTACCCCTCGGACTATTACAACAACGTCATCGGCATGCCGGCCTCTGCGAAAACCCAGCGCATCGACGCGACCCACGGCTATTTCGACGAGAGGGTGGTGCCTGCCGGACAGAACTTCATCGCGGACCTGTCGCTGGGCACTCGCGGATCGTCCTGCAGCCCGGCGCCGGCGAGCTTCACACCTCAGGCCGGGAAGGATTACGAGGTACGGCTCGACTATACCGCGCACTCCTATTTCGGCCCGGTCACGTGCCGGGTGGGGGTCTATGAGCTGCAATCGGCAGGCAGTGTCGCGAGTGTGACGAAGGATGTTCCGGTTGCCGCGAACTACTGCGTGTCCGATGCCACGGGGACATATCGCACGCTCGAAGCGCGCAGCGTTGCGCAGCCCCGGTAGCCGCCATCACCTATCGTGGTCGAGCCAAGGCAGGTAGGGGGTGGGCGCATGCGTTCGCGCCACCCACCTGTTTGTTTATCGAGGCAATACCATGGGAACGATGATCGGCGTAGGCGGCGCCGGTGGTGTCATCATTCCCTCGCTCTTCACCACCTGGATCCCGCGCTTCTGGAGGGTCTCGTACACGCGCTCGGTGGCGCCGGTGTCGTGATACCCGCCATCATCGATCATCACGCTCAATGCGCTCTGGCGGCGCTCTTCGATGAGCTGCACCTGATTGGTCCGGAAATACGACTCCAGCGCGACCTTGTTCAGTGTCGCCAGGTCGACTCGCAGGAGTTCCGTGTACTTGAGGGTCGAGGCATCCCAGCCGAGGACGCGGAGTTCGTCCTGGGTCAGGGCGAAGGTGCAGAAATGGTAGGTGCCCGTGGTGGAGCCGGGGGTGGAAATCAGCAACGAGCAGCGGCCATGCTGCAGGATCGGGCCTTTGATATCCGGGAAGTCCTTGGTGACCTGTGTCGCGAACTGAGCTCGGTCGTAGTAGATGGTGGCCCGGTCATAGGGGGTGGTGTTGCAGCCGGACAGCAGAACGGCCATGCCCAGCGACAAGCTGGCGAGCACTTTGCGCACGGATCACTTCCTGTAAAAGCGTGGGGATACGAGGGTCAGGTGAAGGCCCAGCGAACGGAACTGGGGCCTTAACCGGCGCAAGAGTAATGTGCTTAAAGGCATAACGCCATCGTTGTGTCGCATCGCTGTAGGAGCGGGCTTGCCCCGCGAACACCGGCGCAGCCGGTGCCATGCTCCGCGGCGCCTGCTTCGCGGCGGTTCGGCGCCCCGACAAGCCCGCTCCTACAGCAACTGTGCCGCCTCAGCCCGGCATCGGCACGCAGGCGTACACCACCAGTTCCACCAGCATCTCCTCGCGCGCCAGCCCTGCCACCACGACCGCCGCGCGGTTGGGGTAGGGCGCCTGGAAATACTGCGCGTACAACGCATTGACCGGCGCCAGGTAACGGCGGTCGGTCACGTAGATCAACACCTGGGTCACCGCATCGAGCGAGCTGCCAGCGGCCTCCAGGGTATGGCGCAGGTTGTCCAGGGTCTGGCGGGCCTGGGCCTCGATGCCGCCTTCGACCACCTGGCCCTGGGCATCGATGGGGATCTGCGCGGTGTAGAGCGTGCCATTGCCGATCACGGCCCATTCCAGCGGGGCCTTGGAGGCGTACAGGTCGGTCTTGATTACATGCTTCATGGCGTAGGTTCCTGAGTGAAGGTCAGTCGGCATCGCTACCGCCTCCGGCGCCGTGCCGGCGCGAGGTTTCGCTGCTCTCGACCAGAATCCGTTCGGCCAACTGCCTGAGCCGTTGCCAGACGGCTTCATCGACGATGAAGCCCTGGGGGGAGATTGGGACTGAGCTGGCCAGCTGCCGAGGGCAAGCGGCCGGCCGGCTGAACAGCACGGTGATGCTTTGCTCGAACCCGTCGCAGGTGTTGGCCTCGCTGTCCAGGCGCAGCTGTGCGGCACTGGCGGCAAACGTCGCCCGGTGCCGCTGACGTGCATCGCGCCAGTGGGCCTGTACATCCAGGCCCGTTTCAGCGGCCCGGCTGAGCAGACCCAGCAACAGGATGCGGTTATGGCAGTGATGGATACGCAGCACCGCCTGCCCGCCGCGCTGTGCCTTGGCTTGCGCCATTTCCACGGCGGTGGCGGCGCAGCGCAGCACGCTCTGGCCATTGGCGTCGAGCACCAGCAGGGCGCTGTCTTCGTAGCGCAGGACAAAGTCCCGGGCGGCTTCGCGCTGCAGGTAGTCCAGGGCCTTGGCCAGCGTGCCGACACCGTCCAGCCCTTGCAGCTGCAGCCAGCCGACCAGGTCCGCGGCATCCTCGCAATCGCCTGCGGCAAAGCCCATGCCCTCGAAGGCCTTGCGGCACATCACCTGGACCTCGTTGAGTGACACGCGCATATCAGTGGCCTCCCTCTGGCAGCACCGCGAAGTTCCAGTCATCGGCGAACGGCTGGCCGATGTCGCTGACCAGTGGCGCGCCCTGGAACAGGGTGATGCGCACCCAACGACTGGACTTGGGGTCGAACTTGCCGGCACCGAAGAACGCCAGCTTGCAGCGCAGCAAGTGGATCGGCAGCAGGTCGTGGGCCAGCAGGTTGGCGCGGATCTCGCCATAGGCGGTGCCGGCCATGCCTTGCAAGCGGCGCACCGTGCCCTTGAACGCCGGGTGGGCGATCAGAAAGTGCGCGGTCAACGCTTGCGGGTGACTGTCCAGATACCCGCGCAGCGCCCTGTGACAGCGCTGGATATTGCGCGCGATGCCCAGCTGCATTTCCTTCTCGGCCCCTGGTTCTTCCTGGCGCATGCCCAGCCTTGGCTCTTCTTTTTCGGCGGAGCGGTACCAGAAGAAGTGCTCGGCCTGCAGGTCGCTGAAGTCATAGGCCAGGGCCCAGTCGTACTGCTGCTCGATCAGTTCGCCCAGCTGCGCCAGGGGCATCTGCGCATCGAGGCGCCAGCCTTCGGTCACGCCCATCTGCTCGGCCAAGGGTGTGACGAGGGCGGGATACAGCTCCAACAGCACGCTCACCAGCAACTCTTGGCATCCGACGCCGCAGCAGGTTTCGCTCCAGGCCAGCAAACGCGGCCAGAGGTCATCGTGGTTGGGCTGGCGGGCGAGCCAGTCGGTCAGCGCGGCGAGTTCGGCCAGGGTCTGCCGGTTCTGCTGGTGCTGGCGCGGATCTTCGGTCTGGGTCTGGGCCAGGTGTTGGCCGGCACGTGCCAGCAAGGTCTGCAAGCGCGCCAGCTGTTCTGGTTGCGCCGGTTGCGCCAGCACCTGGGCCAGGGCGGTTTCCCGGGTGGCGATCCAGCGTTCCACCAGTTGCGGATGGTTGATCAGGAACGGCGCCATGCCAAGCCCGGTGGCGTTGCCGACCCCAAGGTAGCGTTGCAGCTCGGGGTCCAGCGGCACCGCCCGTTGTGGGGCAAGTGCATGGGCCATGTGTTCGATCTGCTCGATACTGAAGTGGCGCAGCAAGTATACGGTGAACATCTGCGCGCTGAACGGTTGGGCGAAGTCCTCGTTGCCCTGCAGGCAGGCGAAGTCGGCGATGCCGAACTTGCCGTTGCCGTATACGGCGGTGGTGCGATACAGATAGCCCACCTCGGCTAGCTGGCTTGGGTCCGGTTGCTGCCCTTCGGCCAGGGCCGCGAGGAATCGGTCAAAGTTGCGCAGGCTGCGATTGGCGCGGGACAGCACCAGCACCCGGGCATCGAAGCGCCCTGCCTCCTGCCGCGGCACATTGCGTTGCAGGTCGGCCAGTTGCGCGGCATCCACATCACCGGCCAGCAGCACGAAACTGACATCCCACTGATCGGCGATGACCCGGTCGCTGCGTTTTTCCGGCGGCAGGTAGGCCGAGAAGATCACGCAGTGGTAGTGGGCGTTCGGCGTGTCGATGCGGTAGATGGCAGTGCCGAAGCCCTCGCCATCGAGGTCGAAGCGGGCGCGGCGGATCTGCCAGCGCTGGTTCATCATCCGCCGCATGCTGGCGCGCACGAAGCTCAGCGGGCTCTGGAAGTGGCTGCCCAGCCGGGCCAGGTCCATGACCTGGCAGGTGGGGCGCAGCGGGTAGGGGGCAAGCACGGTGTCGGTCATTGTTGTCGTACCAGGATGCATCATGTTCAGACGCCTTGTTCACGGGCCATGTGCCGGGCGATGCGCACGGCATCCCACAGCGCCGGCAGGATCACCAGCGATACCGGTACCGCGGTGATGACGATGAAGGACTGCAAGGCCGTGACGCCACCTGCGCCGATGGTGATCAGCACCACCGCCGCCAGGCCCATGCCGATGGCCCAGAAGCCGCGCAGCCACCGCTTCGGTTTGTCGCTGCTGGACATCGCCAGCGCCACGGTGAAGGCCATGGCGTCGCCATTGGTGGCCACCGAGATGAAGCTCAGGAACAGGAACAGCGCGCTGATCAGGCCGCCCAGCGGCAGGTTCTGGGTGACCCCCAGCAGCAGGTCCTCGGGCTGGGTGCCATGGGCGGTGACGGTGCCCGGCGACTGCAGCTCCATGCCGATGCCGCTGCCGCCGACCACGGTGAACCAGAACATGGTCACCAGCGGCGCGACGATCGACAGGGTCACGATGATTTCGCGAATGGTCCGGCCCCGGGAGATCCGCGCCACGTACAGCGCGACCATGGGCGCATAGCCGATGAACCAGCCCCAGTAGAACACCGTCCACCAGTCCAGCCACTTGGCGTCGGCGCGGTACAGCGTCAGCGGGATGAAGTGCTCCAGGTGCAGGGCGAAGGCCGAAGGGAAGCCGCCGAGAATGAACAGCGTCGGCCCGAACACCACCATGAACAGCGCCAGGCCCAGCATCAGCCAGACGTTGATCTCGCTGACGAAGCGGATGCCCTTGAGCCCCACCAGGCAGGACACGGTGTACATCAGGGTGACCAGGACGATGGTCAGTGACTGGGTCAGCAGGTCGTTGGGCACGCCCCATACCGCATGCAGCGCGCTGCTGATCTGCAGCCCGAGAAAACCGATCGGGCCGATGGTGCCGGCGACCACGGCGATGATCGAGCTGGCGTCGGCCAGGGTGCCAATCGGCCCCTTCAGCGCGCGCTCGCCGAACAGCGGGTAGAGCAGGGTGCGCGGTGCCAGGGGCAGGCCCTTGTCGTAGTGCAGGTGCATCAGCACGATGGCCAGCAGGCTGCCGAGCACCGCCCAGGCGAGAAAGCCCCAGTGCACGAAGGACTGCGCCAGCGCCGCGGTGGCGGCCGCTTCGCTGTGCGGCGCCACGCCGGCGAAGAACGGCGGCGGGCTGGCGAAGTGCATCAAGGGTTCGGCGGCGGCCCAGAAGGCGCCGCCGCCTGCCAGCAGGGCGCACATGATCACCGCGATCCAGTTGAAGGTGCTGATGTCCGGACGCTGGGTGACGCCGCCCAGGCGCACGCGGCCGCATTTCGACAAGCCGATGACCAGGCTCACGGCGAAGGTGGCCAGCATCAGCACCTGCCAGTACAGGCCGAAGAAGCGCGTCGACCAGGCGAACAGCGTGTTGACCAGCGCCGACACCGCGTCGATGTCGACCAGCGCGGCGACCAGGAAGGCACCGAGGAAACCGCCGCTGATCAGGAACAGCGGCCAGTCGATGTCCCGCGTCAGGGGCAGGCGCATGGCCTGGCCATCCGCTGGCAGGGTGGTTGGGTTTTTCATGAAGCCTCCGGAACCTGCGTTTGTTGTTATTGTTCAGCCGTCCGTGCGGGATGGTTCAGGTCTGCGCCGTGGTGGCGGTCTCCAGCAGGCGCAACCAGTTCAGTCCCATGATCCTGCGTACATCGTCTTCGGCAAAGCCCCGGGCGCGCAGGCCCCGGGCGATATTGGGGAAATCGCGGCTGTCGCGGAACCACTGCAGCGGTGCCGGCCAGTTGGCGTTGTCCTTGGAGCCTTCGCCGTAGTCCTTGTCCTTGCTCCAGCGGCCGTTGCGCATCCACTCCAGCACCGACAGCGGTTGCGCCTGGCACAGATCGGTGCCGATGCCGATATGCTCGACGCCCATCAGGTCGGCGGTGCGCGCGACCATGTCGCAGAAGCTCTCCAGGCTGCACGCCGAGGCACCCTTGAGGTGGAACGGGTAGGTGCTGAAACCGAGCAGCCCACCGGACTCGGCGATACCGCGCAGCACCGCGTCGGACTTGTTGCGCTTGGCGGCGTGGAAGCTCGACGGGTTGGCGTGGGAGACGATCACCGGCCGGCTGGACAGCTCGATGGCCTGCAGCGTGCTGCGCTCGGCGCTGTGGGACATGTCGATGAGCATGCCGACCCGGTTCATCTCGGCGATCACCTGGCGGCCGAAGCGGCTGATGCCGTTGTCCTCCTGCTCGTAGCAACCGCTGGCCAGCAGGCTCTGGTTGTTGTAGGTCAGCTGCATGACGAACACCCCGAGCTGGCGGAACACCTCCACCAAAGCGATGTCGTCCTCGATCGGCGAGCAGTTCTGGAAGCCGAAGAAGATCCCGACCCGGCCTTCTTGCTGCGCCGCGCGAATATCGCAGGCGCTGCGCACCGGGCGGATCAGTTCGGGCCAGGTCTCGAAGCGCCGGTTCCACTCGCCCAGGCGCGAAAGGGTTTCGCGGGCGTTCTCGTGGTAGGCGATGGTGGCGTGTACCGCGCTCAGGCCACCGTCGCGCATCTGCTGGAAGATTTCCGGGCTCCAGTTGGAGTACTGCAAGCCATCGATCATCAGTAAATCCTGCATGGCAAGCACTCCTTCAAGGCCGCACGTAGGTGGTCTTGACCACGGTGTAGAAGTCGCGGGCGTACTGCCCCTGCTCGCGCGGGCCGAAGCTGGAGGCTTTGCGCCCGCCGAACGGCACGTGGTAGTCAGTGCCGGCGGTGGGCAGGTTGACCATCACGCAGCCGGTCTGGGCGCGGCGCTTGAACGCGCTGGCGTGGCGCAGCGACTGGGTGACGATGCCGGCGGTGAGGCCGTACGGGGTGTCGTTGAGGATGGCCAGGGCTTCTTCGAAATCGGCCACGCGGATCACGCAGGCGATCGGCCCGAACACTTCCTCGCGGTTGATGCGCATGTCGTTGCGGCTGTCGATGAACAGCGCCGGGCGCATGTAGTAGCCGTCGCGGTCCAGTTGCAGGCGTTCGCCACCCTCGATCAACCTTGCGCCCTCGGCCTGGGCCAGGCGCAGGTATTCCAGGTTCTGTTCCAGTTGGCGGGCTTCGGCCACCGGGCCGATCTGCACGCCTGGCTCCAGGGCGTGGCCGACCTTGAGGGCGCGCATGCGCAGGCGCAGGGCCTCGACGAAGCGGTCGTGGATGGCATCGCAGACGATCAGCCGCGACGACGCCGTGCACTTTTGCCCGGTGCCGAAGAAGGCGCCGTTGAGCGCGCAGTCCATGGCCAGGTCGAGGTCGGCGTCGTCCATCACCACCAACGCGTTCTTGCTGCCCATCTCCAGCTGGCAGCGCACCAGGTTGCCCGCGGTGGCGACCGCCACCTGGCGGCCGGTGGCCAGCGAGCCGGTGAAGGTCAGGGCGTCGATCTCGGCTGAGTTGACCAGGGTTTCGCCAACGCTGGCGCCGCTGCCCATGACCAGGTTGAAGGTGCCGGCCGGCAGGCCCTGGCGGCTGATGATTTCGGTCAGCGCCCAGGCACTGGCCGGCACCAGGTTGGCCGGCTTGAACACCACGGCGTTGCCGAAGGCCAGGGCCGGGGCGATCTTCCAGGCGGCGGTGGCCATGGGGAAGTTCCATGGGGTGATGATGCCCACCACGCCGACCGGTTCGCGGTGCACCTCGATGTCGATGCCCGGGCGCACCGAAGCGGCGGTCTCGCCCATCTGGCGCAGCACTTCGGCGGCGTAGTAGTGGAAGAACTGGCCGCTGCGGGCGACCTCGCCGATGCCCTCGGCCAATGGCTTGCCTTCTTCGCGGGAGAGCAGCTGGCCGAGTTCGTCCTTGCGTGCGATCAGCTCGTCACCGATGGCCATCAGCACCCGCTGACGCGCTTCGAGCCCGATGGCGGCCCACAGCGGCTGCGCGGCGCGGGCGGCCTGGATGGCCTGGCGGGTCTGCTCGGCGCTGGCCTGGTGGTATTCGCCGATCACATCCAGGGTGTCCGAGGGGCTGTGGTTGGCCAGGGTGGCGTGGCCGTCGCACCACTGGCCATCGATGTAGTTCTTGTAGGTATTGAGTGACATGGATGAAGCCTCCGATTGCCTGGCTGTCATCTTGCGAGCAATATCGAGCAAAATAAAATTAATAAAAAATATGCTTTGATAAGGATCGCTAACCATGTTGCCCGAGCTGAAGATCACCCAGCTGCGCTACTTCGTGCTGGTCGCCGAACTCGGCAGTTTCCATGCCGCCGCCCGTCAGGCGTGCCGCACCCAGCCGGCGATTTCCCTGGCGGTGCGCGAGCTGGAGCAGAAGCTCGACCAGGCGCTGATCGAGAAGGGTGGTGGGCGCTTGGAACTGACGCCGTTTGGCCTGCATTGCCTGCCGCTGTTCCGTGGCCTGATCGAGCATCACGACCGCATCGCCCGCGAGGCCACCTTGCTGGCCCGCCACGAGATCGGCCAGGTGAGCATCGCCACCGTGCCGTCGGTGGCCAGCCGCCTGTTGCCCGGGCCGCTGGCGCGCTTCGTTGCCCGGCATCCAAACGTGCAGGTGAGCATTCAGGACGGCACGGCCGAAAGCGTGCAGCACCTGCTGGCCCAGGGGCTGGTGGATTTCGGCATTGGCAGCCTGTGGCAGGACGATGGACAGGTGGCGATGACGCCCATCGTCAATGACCAGGTGGGGGTGGTGTGCCGAGCCGACCATGCACTGGTGCAGGCGGGCGGGGCGCTGCACTGGTCGCGGCTGCGCGGGCTGCCGATGATCCGCAACGGCACCTCGCGGCTGCTCGAAGGCACCGAGGCCGAGAGCCTGCTGGAAGACAGCCGGTTGTTCGTGTCCAACATGATTTCGCTGATCGCGATGCTGGAGCAGGGGGTGGGGATCAGCACCTTGCCGTATCTGGCGTTTCCGCTGGAGAACGAGAAGCTGGCGTTCTTGCCGTTGGCGGCGCCGAAAGTGGAGCGGCGGATCGGCATGCTGACGCGCAAGGGACGGAGCCTGTCGCCGGCGGCGCAGGCGTTGCTGGCGTTTCTGCGGACGGAAATGGCGTCGGCACATCGAGCTTAGTGCCATCCCTTTCAAGGTGTTCGCCGTTAGCGTTGCAGCGCCTATCAGATCGAGCGCCGCCCGCGCGGCGCATCGCGACGCAAGGCCGCTCCTACATCTGTTTCGGGCCAATGAGTCCTGTGAAAGTACCGC
>NZ_JAOCDM010000067.1 GCF_029840925.1 Pseudomonas sp. GD03858 | reverse complement strand
GCCAGCAGTACCGTTTCAGTTGGAAAAAAAAACACGATATCAGATTGCTTTCATGGCATCGGCTGCTGGTAATCTTGCGCCGCCCGTGGAGCCCCCGCGACCCATTGTCGCGGGGTGTCGCCCGAAGCGGCCGGGCTGCCTTGCGTGCAGCATACAGAGCCCTCCGCGAGCATCGCCCACCTACAAGAAGGAGCAATCCATGAACAGCAGTATCACGGCGGGGGCGGTGGCGAGCGCGCCAGGCTTCCTGTCGAAGGAGCGCATCATCGCCCGTCCGGGCTTCAACCGCTGGTTGGTGCCCCCGGCGGCCCTGGCCATTCACCTGTGCATCGGCATGGCCTATGGCTTCTCGGTGTTCTGGCTGCCGCTGTCCCAGGCCCTGGGCGTCAGCGCGCCGGTGGCCTGCGCCGCCGACATGGGCTTCGTCGCCCGTCTGTTCAGTGCCGAGTGCGACTGGCCGATCTCCATGCTCAGCTGGATCTACACCCTGTTCTTCGTGTTCCTCGGCTGCTCGGCCGCGGTGCTTGGCGGCTGGCTGGAGCATGCCGGCCCGCGCAAGGCCGGCCTGGTGTCGGCGCTGTGCTGGTGCGGTGGCCTGCTGATCTCGGCGATCGGCGTGAAGACCCACCAGCTGTGGCTGATGTGGCTGGGCTCGGGGGTGATCGGCGGGATCGGCCTGGGCCTGGGCTACATCTCGCCGGTGTCGACGCTGATCAAGTGGTTCCCGGACAAGCGCGGCATGGCCACCGGCATGGCGATCATGGGCTTTGGCGGGGGTGCCATGGTGGGCGCGCCGCTGGCCACTGCCTTGATGGGGCATTTCTCCAGCCCGACCGAAGTGGGCGTGTGGCAGAGCTTCGTCGCCATGGCCGCGATCTACTTCGTGTTCATGACCGCAGGCGCCCTGGCCTACCGCGTGCCGCCGACCGGCTGGAAGCCTGAAGGCTGGACGCCGCCGGCGAAGAAGGCCAACGCCATGGTCACCGACCGTCACGTGCACGTCAGCGTGGCCTGGAAGACCCCGCAGTTCGCCCTGGTGTGGCTGGTGCTGTGCCTGAACGTGTCGGCTGGCATCGGCATCCTCGGCATGGCCTCGCCGCTGCTGCAGGAAGTGTTCGCCGGCAAGCTGCTGGGCAACGAACTGACGTTCAGTGAGCTGAACGCCGCGCAACTGGCGCAGATCGCCGCCATCGCCGCCGGCTTCACCGGGCTGCTGAGCCTGTTCAACATCGGCGGACGCTTCTTCTGGGCCTCGTTCTCCGACTACATCGGCCGCAAGAATACCTACTTCGCCTTCTTCGCCTTGGGCGTGGGCCTCTACAGCCTGGTGCCGAACATGGGGCACATCGGCAACGTGGCACTGTTCGTGGCGGCGTTCTGCATCATCCTGTCGATGTACGGCGGCGGCTTCGCCACCGTGCCGGCGTACCTGGCCGACCTGTTCGGCACGCAGATGGTCGGCGCCATCCATGGTCGCCTGCTGACTGCCTGGGCGGCGGCCGGCGTGCTGGGGCCGGTGCTGATCACCTATCTGCGCGAGGCGCAGCTGGCGGCGGGCGTGGAGCGGGCCGCGGCCTACGACATGACCTTGTACATCCTGGCTGGCCTGCTGGTGCTGGGCTTCATTTGCAACATGTTGGTGCGACCGGTGGCGGACAAGTACTTCATGACCGATGCCGAACTGGCTGCCGAGCGTGCGCTGAGCCATGACAAGGGCGCCGATTCGGCGCGCTCGCTGGAATGGCATGCGGCGCCGGGCAGTCTGCCGCTGGTGCTGCTGGCCTGGGCCGTGGTGGTGATTCCGCTGGCCTGGGGGGTGTGGATTACCTTGCAGAAGACGGCGGTGCTGTTCCATTGAGTTAGCTGGCCCTGGGGGCGCTTTGCGCCCCTTTCGCGACACAAGGCCGCTCCTACAGGGATAGCGCGACACCCTGTAGGAGCGGCCTTGTGTCGCGAAAGGGCTGCAAAGCAGCCCCAGGGCTCGGTTGTATAGACCTGTAGGCCCGTCCCGCCCCCGTAATTACTAGCCCTGCCATATGTCATCCGCGTTTCAAGCCGGCGCGTTCTGGGCCTATAATGGAGCCCTTTTCGCCCAATGATTTTGCGGAGCTGGTGATGGTCGAACGTAAGGCTTCCGTCGAGCGCAATACCCTGGAAACCCAGGTCAAGTGCTCGATCAACCTCGATGGCAGCGGCAAGGCCCGATTCGAAATCGGCGTGCCTTTCCTTGAACACATGCTCGACCAGATCGCCCGACATGGGCTGATCGATCTGGATATCGAGTGCAAGGGCGACCTGCATATCGACGATCACCATACCGTCGAGGACGTCGGCATCACCCTCGGCATGGCGTTCGCCCAGGCCATCGGCGACAAGAAAGGCATCTTCCGCTACGGCCATGCCTATGTGCCGCTGGACGAAGCGCTGTCGCGGGTGGTCATCGACTTCTCCGGCCGCCCGGGCCTGCAGATGCATGTGCCCTATACCCGCGCCACCGTCGGCGGCTTCGATGTCGACCTGTTCCAGGAGTTCTTCCAGGGTTTCGTCAACCACGCCCTGGTGACCCTGCATATCGACAACCTGCGTGGCCACAACACCCACCACCAGATCGAGACCGTGTTCAAGGCTTTCGGCCGCGCCCTGCGCATGGCCGTCACCCTCGACGAGCGCATGGCCGGGCAGATGCCGTCCACCAAAGGGTGCCTGTAAATGCAGACGGTAGCCGTAATCGACTATGGCATGGGCAACCTGCACTCGGTGGCCAAGGCCCTCGAGCACGTGGGCGCCGGCAAGGTGCTGGTGACCAGCGACGCCGCGGTGATTCGTGAAGCCGACCGCGTGGTGTTCCCGGGCGTCGGCGCGATCCGCGACTGCATGGCCGAGATCCGCCGCCTGGGCTTCGACAGCCTGGTGCGCGAGGTCAGCCAGGACCGCCCGTTCCTCGGCATCTGCGTGGGCATGCAGGCCCTGCTCGACCACAGCGAAGAGAACGACGGCGTCGACTGCATCGGCCTGTTCCCCGGCCAGGTGCGCTTCTTCGGCAAGGACCTCAAGGAAGACGGCGAGCACCTGAAAGTGCCGCACATGGGCTGGAACGAGGTCAGCCAGACCATCGATCACCCGCTGTGGCATGACATTTCCGACCGTGCGCGCTTCTACTTCGTGCACAGCTACTACATCAACGCCGGCAAGCCGGGCCAGGTGGTCGGTCGTGGCCACTATGGCGTCGACTTCGCCGCCGCGCTGGCCGATGGCTCGCGCTTTGCCGTGCAGTTCCACCCGGAAAAGAGCCATACCCATGGCCTGCAGCTGCTGCAGAACTTCGTCGCCTGGGACGGGCGCTGGTAAATGAGCCGATCGAAGACCAAGGCCCCGATCATCACGCTGGCCCCGGAGCAGGAGCGCGAGGCGCTCGACACGCTCAAGCGCTTTCTCGAAGACCGCTTCGAGCTGCAACTGGGGTCGTTCGAGGTGGCCGAGGTCCTCGAGCTGTTCAGCAAGGAAATTGCACCCCACTACTACAACAGGGCGATTGCCGATGTTCAGCTGCACCTCAAGGAGCGGTTCGAGAGCATCGAAAGCGACCTGTGGGCGCTCGAGAAGCCCTGAACTCAACGAACAAGACAGGTTTCCAAGATGCTGATTATCCCCGCTATCGATCTCAAGGATGGTGCCTGCGTGCGCCTGCGCCAGGGCCGCATGGAAGACTCCACGGTATTTTCCGACGACCCGGTGAGCATGGCCGCCAAATGGGTCGAAGGTGGCTGCCGCCGCCTGCACCTGGTCGACCTCAACGGCGCCTTCGAAGGCCAGCCGGTCAACGGTGAGGTGGTCACCGCCATCGCCAAGCGCTACCCGACCCTGCCGATCCAGATCGGCGGCGGCATCCGCTCGCTGGAAACCATCGAGCACTACGTCAAGGCCGGCGTCAGCTACGTGATCATCGGCACCAAGGCGGTCAAGCAGCCCGAATTCGTCGCCGAGGCGTGCAAGGCGTTCCCTGGCAAGGTCATCGTCGGCCTGGACGCCAAGGATGGCTTCGTCGCCACCGACGGCTGGGCCGAAGTCAGCTCGGTGCAGGTCATCGATCTGGCCAAGCGCTTCGAGGCCGATGGCGTCTCGGCGATCGTCTACACCGACATCGCCAAGGACGGCATGATGCAGGGCTGCAACGTGCCCTTCACCAAGGCCCTGGCCGAAGCCACCTCGATCCCGGTGATCGCCTCGGGCGGCATCCACAACCTGGGTGACATCAAGGCCCTGCTGGACGCCAAGGCCCCCGGCATCATCGGTGCCATCACTGGCCGCGCCATCTACGAAGGCACCCTCGACGTCGCCGAGGCCCAGGCATTCTGCGACAACTATTGAATAGGAGCGGCAAGCTGCAAGCGGCAAGCTGCAAGAGAAAAGCCGGACCGCGTACTGCTTTATCTTGCAGCTTGCCGCTTGAAGCTTGCAGCTGCTCCCCAGGAGCTCCCATGGCTTTAGCTAAACGCATCATCCCTTGCCTGGACGTGGACAACGGCCGGGTGGTCAAGGGCGTCAAGTTCGAGAACATCCGCGATGCCGGCGACCCGGTGGAGATCGCCCGCCGCTATAACGAGCAGGGCGCGGACGAGATCACCTTCCTGGATATCACCGCCAGCGTCGATGGCCGTGACACCACCCTGCATACCGTCGAGCGCATGGCCAGCCAGGTATTCATCCCGCTGACCGTGGGCGGTGGCGTGCGTACCGTGCAGGACATTCGCAACCTGCTCAACGCCGGTGCCGACAAGGTGTCGATCAACACCGCCGCGGTGTTCAACCCGGAATTCGTCGGTGAAGCGGCGGACCGTTTCGGTTCGCAGTGCATCGTCGTCGCCATCGACGCCAAGAAAGTCTCAGGCCCGGGCGAAACGCCGCGCTGGGAGATCTTCACCCATGGCGGGCGCAAGCCGACCGGGCTGGATGCGGTGGAGTGGGCGAAGAAGATGGAAGGCCTGGGTGCCGGCGAGATCCTGCTGACCAGCATGGATCAGGACGGCATGAAGAATGGCTTCGACCTCGGGGTTACCCGGGCGATCAGCGATGCGCTGGGGATTCCGGTGATCGCCTCGGGTGGCGTGGGTAACCTGCAGCACCTGGCGGACGGCATCCTGGAAGGGCATGCCAGCGCGGTGCTGGCGGCGAGCATCTTCCACTTTGGCGAGTACACGGTGCCGGAGGCCAAGGCCTATATGGCTTCGCGCGGGATCGTCGTTCGCTGACAGAGTGCTGGGAGGGCTATGCCCTCCTTTCGCGACACAAGGCCGCTCCTACAGGGGAACGCGTATCCATCCGGCAAACGCATATCCCTGTAGGAGCGGCCTTGTGTCGCGATGGGCCGCAAAGCGGCCCCCATTGCATCACCCGTGGTTCTTGCCGAGCAGCGCATGGTAAAGCTCGGTATCCCCGAGAATCCCCACCACCTTGTCGTTATCCTGCAGCACCAGCTTGTTGCCGGTCTGGTAGCGAATCTGCAGCGCCTCACGCATGCCGATATCGGCGTGCACCACGGTCGGCCTGCGCTCCAGCAGCTCCACATCCTGCCCCGGTGCCCAGTTCTGCATGTCCAGCCCGTTCTGGCCCTGGCGTGCACGCTTGATCGAACCACCCTCGCCAAGGTCCAGCCACGAATCGATCCCCGGATCCAGGCACACCGAGCCGTTGACCCGCTTGCACTGCTCCAGGCTGCGCATCAGGCTGCGGCCACACAGCACGTTGAGCGGGTTGGTATGGGCGACGAAGGTGCGTACATACTCGTCGGCTGGATTGAGCACGATGTCCTCGGGCTTGCTGTACTGGATGATCCGCCCGTCCTTCATGATCGCGATGCGGCTGCCCAGCTTCAGCGCTTCGTCCAGGTCGTGGCTGACGAACACGATGGTCTTGCTCAGCTTGCTCTGCAGGGCCAGCAGCTCATCCTGCAGGCCCTGGCGGATCAGCGGGTCGAGGGCCGAGAACGGCTCGTCCATCAGCAGGATGTCGGCGTCCATCGCCAGCGCCCGGGCCAGGCCCACGCGCTGCTGCATGCCGCCCGAGAGCTCGTCGGGCTTCTTGTTGCGCCACTGGGTCAGGCCCACCAGTTCGAGTTTTTCATCGACCAGCTTGCGCCGTTCCTTTTCCGGGCGCCCCTGCATCTCCAGGCCGAAGCTGATGTTCTCGCGCACCGTCAGCCAGGGCATCAGGGCGAACTTCTGGAACACCATGGCGATGCGCTTGGTGCGCATCATCTTCAGCTCCGCCGGGGTGCAGTGGGCGATATCGATATGCTTGCCTTCGTGCTCGACGAACAACTTGCCGCGGCTCACGGTGTTCAGGCCATTGATGCAGCGCAGCAGGCTCGACTTGCCCGAGCCGGACAGGCCCATCAGCACGCAGATCTCGCCCTTGTTGATATCCAGGTTGGCCTTCTCGACACCGACCACCAGGCCGGTCTGCTTGAGGATCTGCTCGCGGGTCTGGCCCTGGTCGAGCAAGGCCAGCGCCTCGCGCGGCTTGCTGGAGAAGATGACGTCGACGTCTTCGAAACGAATGATGCTCATGCCTCACCCCTTACCGGCAGTTCCGGTTGCTTGCAGATGCGGTCGAGCATGATCGCCAGCAGCACGATGGCCAGGCCCGCTTCGAAGCCCAGGGAAATATCGGCGGTGTTCAGTGCGTTGACCACCGGCTTGCCCAGGCCGTCGGCGCCCACCAGGGCGGCGATTACCACCATCGACAGCGACAGCATGATGCATTGCGTCACGCCGGCGGCGATGCTCGGCATGGCGTGGGGCAGTTCGATGCGGGTCAGCAGCTGGCGGCGCGAGCAGCCGAACGCCTTGCCGGCGTCCATCAGTTCCTGCGGCACGTCGCAGATGCCGAGATAAGTGAGGCGGATGGGCGCGGCGATGGCGAACACCACGGTGGAGATCAACCCCGGTACCACGCCTAGGCCGAACAGGGTCAGCGTGGGGATCAGATAGACAAAAGTAGGCACGGTCTGCATCAGGTCGAGCACCGGGCGCATGGCGGTGTAGAACATCGGCTTGTGTGCGGCGGCGATGCCCAGCGGCACGCCGATGACCACGCAGACCACCGTGGCGAAGGTGACCTGCGCCAGGGTTTCCATGGTTTCCTGCCAATAGCCCAGGTTGAGGATCAGCAGGAACGACAGGGCGACGAAGACAGTGAGGGCCCACTTGCGCTGGATCAGGTGGGCGAGGGCGGCGAACAGGGCGATGAGCACGAACGGGTTGAACCAGGTCAGGGCGCTGGTGACCCCATGGATCATGAATTCCAGGCCTGCGGCGATGGCGTCGAAATAGGCGGCGCCATTCTGGGTCAACCATTCGACGAATGAGGCGATGTACTGCCCCAGGGGTATTTTCTGATCGATAAGCATGATAGCGAGCTTCCACCTGCAAAGATTGAAATCAGTCCGGGGCGGCACGGTCCGCCCCGCGGTGTTGCCTGAGCGTCTTGCGTTATTGCGTCAGTTTGGCCTTGGCCGCCTCGAGGCCGGGCTTGCCGTCCACGGTGGTCACGCCGGCCAGCCAGGCATCCAGTTTGCCGGGGTTGTCCTTGAGCCACTTCTTGGCCGCGGCCTCGGGTTTCATCTTGTCGTCCAGGACATAGCCCATCATCGTGCTTTCGTCCTTGAGCTCGAACGACAGGTTCTTCAACAGCTGGCCAACGTTGGCGCATTCCTGGGCATAGCCCTTGCGGGTGTTGGTCAGCACGGTGGCCTTGCCATAGTCGGGGCCGAAGTAGGCGTCCCCGCCAGTCAGGTAGTGCATCTTGAAGCGGGTGTTCATCGGGTGCGGTTCCCAGCCGAGGAACACGATCGCGTCGTCGCGTTTCTGCGCCCGGTCGACCTGGGCGAGCATGCCGGCCTCGCTGGACTGCACGATCTGGAAACCGGCGTCCTTAAGGCCGAAGGCGTTGTCGTCGATCATCTTCTGGATGGTGCGGTTGCCGTCGTTGCCTGGCTCGATGCCGTAGATCTTGCCCTTGAGCTCCTGCTTGAACTTGGGAATGTCGGCGAAGTCCTTCAGGCCCTTGTCGTACAGGGCCTGGGGCACGGCCAGGGTGTACTTGGCGTTTTCCAGGTTGGCGCGCACGGTCTCGACGGTGCCAGCGTCGCGGTATTGCTTGATGTCGTTCTCCATGGTCGGCATCCAGTTGCCGAGAAACACGTCCAGGTCCTTGCCGGTGGCCAGCGACTTGTAGGTCACCGGTACCGAGATCATGGTGGTGTGGGTCTTGTAGCCCAGGGCTTCGAGCACGACGCTGGTGGTCGCGGTGGTGACCGTGATGTCGGTCCAGCCGACATCGGAGAAACGCACCGTCTGGCACTGCTCGGGTTCGGCGGCCTGGGCCAGCAGCGGAGCGGACAGCAACGCGACCAGCAACAGCGAGGGTGAACCTTTCATGGATGGACTCCTGTGATTTTATCTTCGGGTTCGCGTGGGTCGCCGGGCGTTCTCAGGGCTCCGGTCGACCAGGCCTGCAGAGGGCAGGATGCGAGGCCGTGCAATACGAGTCGCTTTCGATAATCCTCCAGCGTTCGGCAATCGCCTACTGGTGGCGTCGTATCCAGTACAGGAAGGGTCGTATCCAGTACGGGCGATGTCGCAACTGGGTTTTTCCACCCCCAAGCCTCGGTTTTTGCGTCGTCCGGGCGCTGGAAAGCGGCGCGCGCAGGGCCGGTACAGCGGCGGCGCTGCTGGACAAAAGTACGTCGGTTGCAGACGGCGAGGGGGTGGGCAAAAGCCCGATGATGCGAGCATTCCAAGGCGGCTCGAAGGTTCAGCCTAGCAGTTGCGCAAGGCGGCGTTCGACGCGGCGAGACAAGCCCATCAAGAGGTGATTCGACAATGGCCATCAGCGTGTTCGACCTGTTCAAGATCGGTGTCGGGCCCTCCAGTTCCCATACCGTCGGCCCCATGCGTGCCGGCGCGCTGTTCGTCCAGGGCCTGCGCGAGCGCGGCGAACTGGAGCGGGTGCGGCGCATCGTAGTACGCCTGTATGGCTCGCTGTCGGCCACCGGTGTCGGCCATGGCACCGACAACGCCACGATCATGGGCCTGATGGGCGAATGGCCCGACGCCATCGACCCGAACCAGATCACCCCGCGCATCGCCGACCTGCGCGAAACCAACGTGCTCAAGCTCGACGGTCGCTTGCCCATCGAATTCGTCTGGGCTCGCGACATGCTGCTGCTGGACGAGAACCTGCCCTATCACCCCAACGCCATGACCCTGATCGCCGAAGGCGAGGGTGGCGAGCTGCACCGCGATACCTACTATTCGGTGGGCGGCGGCTTCGTGGTCGATGCCGCCCAGGCCGCCAGTGGTGTGCTGGACGCCGACCAGACCGTGCTGCCCTATGACTTCAACAGCGCCGCCGAACTGTTGCAGTTGTGCAAGCAAAACGACCTGAGCGTGTCGCAATTGATGCTGGCCAACGAGAAAGTCTGGCGCAACGAAGAAGAGATCCGCGCCGGCCTGCTCAAGCTCTGGCAGGCGATGCAGGAGTGCGTGAACAACGGCCTCAAGCATGAGGGCACCTTGCCCGGCGGGCTCAACGTGCGCCGTCGCGCCGCCCGCCTGCACCGCAGCCTGCAGGAACTGGGCAAGCCCAACGTGATCGGCTCGACCATGAGCGCCATGGAGTGGGTGAACCTCTATGCCCTGGCGGTCAACGAAGAGAACGCCGCCGGTGGGCGCATGGTCACCGCGCCCACCAACGGCGCGGCGGGGATCATTCCGGCGGTGCTGCACTACTACATGCGTTTCTCCGATGTGGTGGATGAATCCAACGTGGTGGACTTCTTCCTCGGCGCGGCGGCGGTGGGCATCCTGTGCAAGAAGAACGCGTCCATCTCCGGCGCCGAGGTCGGTTGCCAGGGCGAGGTCGGTTCGGCCTGCGCCATGGCCGCCGCAGGGCTGGCCGAAGTGCTCGGCGCCACGCCGGCGCAGTTGGAGAACGCCGCCGAGATCGCCCTGGAGCACAACCTCGGGCTGACCTGCGACCCGGTCGGCGGCCTGGTCCAGGTGCCGTGCATCGAGCGCAACGCCATCGCCGCGGTGAAGGCCATCAATGCCGTGCAGATGGCTCTGCGGGGCGACGGCGAGCACTTCATTTCCCTCGACCAGGTGATCCGCACCATGCGTGACACCGGGGCCGACATGCACGACAAGTACAAGGAAACCTCGCGCGGCGGCCTGGCGGTCAGCGTCATCGAGTGCTGATGCGCCGTTCTGGCCCGCGCCTGACCGATGCGCCACATTCTGGCGCACCGGTTGTCATCTACCGACCGTCGCCTGTCGTTACCAGCAGGGTCGTTGTCGGTGACACTCAAGTCTGTCGCATCTGGGCAACCTTCCCACAAGTGCTACCGAATTGCTCAGCGGTGACGCGCAGGGGCGCTGGCGCGCCTGTTTGCGTTTGACCTCACGCTCATTGCCCGGACCGCTGGAAGGCGCATGCCGACGTCGTTTTTGGGTTTTATTGGATGAGCGTTCAATTTCAGGCATGCCATTTGCGTTGAGATTGGCAAAGCCCCTGCATACGAAACGGGGCCATTACAACAACAGTGCTCGCCTGAGGCACACCCTGCATTGTGTGAGGAGAAATCGCGATGACGTCGTACACCTCCGGGAACCCAACCCAGAACCGCACAGCACCCCAGTCCATCGGCTTTCTCCTGCTGGACAACTTCACCCTCATTTCCCTGGCGTCGGCGGTCGAGCCGCTGCGCATGGCCAACCAGCTGTCCGGCCGCGAGCTGTATCGCTGGCACACGCTGACGGTCGATGGCGGCCAGGTCTGGGCCAGCGACGGCCTGCAGATCACCCCCGATGCGGCGATGCACAACGCCCCGCCCATCGACACCGTGATCGTCTGCGGCGGCGTCGGCATCCAGCGTACCGTTACCCGCGAGCATGTCACCTGGCTGCAGGCCCAGGCCCGCCAGTCGCGCCGCCTTGGCGCGGTATGCACCGGCAGCTGGGCGCTGGCCTGCGCCGGCTTGCTCGACGGTTTCGATTGCAGCGTGCACTGGGAATGCCTGGCGGCGATGCAGGAAGCCTACCCACGGGTGAACATGAGCACCCGGCTGTTCACCCTCGACCGCAACCGTTTCACCAGCTCCGGCGGTACCGCGCCGCTGGACATGATGCTGCACCTGATCAGCCGCGATCATGGCCGCGAGCTGTCGGCGGCGATCTCCGAGATGTTCGTCTACGAGCGCATTCGCAACGAGCAGGACCACCAGCGCGTGCCGCTCAAGCACATGCTCGGCACCAACCAGCCGAAGCTGCAGGAAATCGTCGCGCTGATGGAGGCCAACCTCGAAGAGCCGATCGACCTGGACGAGCTGGCGGTCTACGTGTCGGTGTCGCGGCGCCAGCTCGAGCGCCTGTTCCAGAAGTACCTGCACTGCTCGCCGTCGCGCTACTACCTCAAGCTGCGCCTGATCCGTGCCCGGCAGCTGCTCAAGCAGACACCGATGTCGATCATCGAGGTGGCGTCGGTGTGCGGGTTCGTCTCCACGCCGCACTTCTCCAAGTGCTACCGCGAATACTTCGGCATTCCGCCGCGTGACGAGCGCGTGGGCTCGAACACCACCCAGCAGGTGGCGATGATGCCGATCCCGCAGGCCATGGCCCTGTCACCGCACAGCGGGCCGCTGGCGGCGCTGAGCCAGGCGCGCAACGAGTCGACGTTTGCCAGTGTGCGCCTGTAGCTGAAAACTGGCCCTTGTAGGAGCGGCCTTGCGTCGCGAAAGGGCTGCAAAGCAGCCCCAGCAATCTAGGCATCAACGCTAAGATCCTGGGGCTGCTGCGCAGCCCTTTCGCGACGCAAGGCCGCTCCTACACCGGGCCGGTCAATGCTTCAGGCGCGCTTGTTGAACTGCGCCAAGGCCGGCAGCAACTGCTTGTCGATGGCCTGGCGCACGGCCGGGAGGATGGTCGCGCTGCCGGTGTACATCTGCTCGACCATGCCCTTCAGGGCCCGCGCATTGGGCTCGGTCAGTCCGCGTATCACCACCTCGCACGCCTGCTCGGCGCTGGCGCCGGCCGGAATGTCGAAACCCCGCGAGCGCAGCTGGCCCAGCAGGTCGTCCTGGTCGATCAAGTCCGCATGCATCATGACTAATGTCCTTCGCCGCTGTTGTTTGCCATCGATTCTGTGTCCGGCGCGCCAGGGCGGCAAGGGCGGATTGTCACGATGGCCGCTTTGACTAAGAACAGGTCGTTTACGGCTAAATCGAGCGTACTGGAAGGTCGCACACTGAAGTCATTCACGGCACCGAGGGTTTGGTCACCCTCACGTCATGCACAGTGGATGTTGCTCGCTCTTGGCCCCGGATGCTCACGGCTTTCCGGGGTTGTTTTTTTTGAGAGCGGTGGGGCTGCGCAGCAGCCCCCAGGATCTGTCAGCCAACAGGTAACCCCAGCACACGCCCGACAAACTGTGGAGCCTGCAGATCACGCTGCTCATCCATCAGGCCCTGCAGCAGCGCAACACTGTGCTCGCCAAACGGCGCCGACTTCGGCCCCGCCAGGTCCACATGCAGCAGCATCTGCTCACTGGCCGCCAACGCCTCGTCAAACCCCTCCCGGTGCAGGCTGTGGTACAGGTGCAGGCGCTTGCCGTCGAAGCCGATGATCTGCGTCTGTACCCACACCTCGGTATCGAGTTTCACCTCGTGCAGGTAGTTGATGTGCGCCTCCAAGGTGAACAGCGAGTGCCCGCTCTGGCCTCGTGCGTCGGCATCCAGGCCGATGCGCTCCATCAGCGCATCGGTGGCGTAGCTGAAGATCAGCAAGTAATAGGCATCGCGCAGGTGGCCGTTGTAGTCGACCCATTCCGGCAACACCCGGGTACGGTAGGTGATCAGGGCGGGCATCGTTTTCTCCTCAATCGCCAAAAGCCATGCCGTGCTGGGCTTTGCTGGATTTCACCGCTTCCAGCACTGCCAGCAAGGTGTCGTCACGATAACGCTCCAGCGCGGCGATGCTGCGTTCGCCCAGCTGCACCGAGGTACCTTCCACCACATCGTCTATCAGCTTTTCGGTCAGCTCCGGCGCCGGCAGGTAGGTCCAGGGCAGCTTCAGCGCCGGGCCGAACTGGGCCATGAAGTGGCGCATGCCAGCGTCGCCACCGGCCAGTGTATAGGTGAGGAAGGTGCCCATGAACGACCAGCGCAGACCGGCGCCGAAGCGAATCGCGTCGTCGATCTCGCCGGTGCTGGCGACGCCGTCATTGACCAGGTGCAGAGCTTCGCGCCAGAGCGCTTCGAGCAGGCGGTCGGCGATGAAGCCGGGGACTTCCTTGCGCACGTGCAGTGGGCGCATGCCTAGCGCGGTGTAGATGCTTTTCGCTGCCTCGATGGCCTCGGGGCTGGTGTTTCGGCCGCCGACGATCTCCACCAGCGGCAGCAGGTATACCGGGTTGAACGGGTGGCCGACCACGCAGCGCTCGGGGTGAGTCGCCGACTCGTAGAACTCGCTGGGCAGCAGGCCCGAGGTGCTGGAGCCGATGATCGCATTCGGCTTCGCGGCGGCGCTGATCCTGGCATGCAGGTCGAGCTTCAGGTCCAGGCGCTCGGGGGCGCTTTCCTGGATGAAGTCGGCGTCGCGCACGCATTCTTCGATGGTGGCCACGAATCTCAGGCGGTCCTGGGCGGCACCAGGGGCCAGGCCCTGCTTTTCCAGGGCCGGCCAGGCGTTGGCGATGCGCTTGCGCAGCGCAGCCTCGGCACCCGGCGCCGGGTCCCAGGCCACCACGTCCAGGCCATGGGCCAGGGCGCGGGCGACCCAGCCACTACCGATGACGCCACTACCCAGGGCGGCGAAGGTCTTGATGTCGGTGATGAACGGCATGTCGAGCTCCTACTGGTAAATTTCATGACGTGGTGACGCACCCTGTGGGAGCGGGTTCACCCGCGAACACCGGCATAGCCGGTGCCATCCACAGCGTCGTCCGATTCGCGGGTAAACCCGCTCCCACAGCAGAGGTGTGCAAGCGTGTTTCAGCGGCGCTTGAGGTTCATCTTTTCCCGGCCCTCGGCCGGGGTGAGCACGCGGGCGCCCATGCGGGTGATGATCTCGGCCGCCCGCTCGACCAGCTGGCCGTTGCTGGCCAGCACGCCGCGGTCCAGGTACAGGTTGTCTTCCAGCCCGACCCGCACGTTGCCGCCGAGCAGCACCGCCTGGGCGGCCATCGGCATCTGCATGCGGCCGATGCCGAAACCGGCCCAGGTGACATTGGCCGGCAGGTTGTCGACCATGGCCTTCATGGTGGTGGTGTCGGCCGGCGCGCCCCAGGGAATGCCCAGGCACAGCTGGAACAGTGGGTCGTCCAGCAGGCCTTCCTTGATCATCTGCTTGGCGAACCACAGGTGGCCGGTATCGAAGATCTCCAGCTCGGCCTTCACCCCCAGCTCGGTGATGCGCTTGGCGCCTGCGCGCAGCTGGGCCGGGGTGGAGACGTAGATGGCGTTGCCGTCGCCGAAGTTGAGGGTGCCGCAGTCGAGGGTGCAGATCTCCGGCAGCAGCGCCTCGACGTGGGCCAGGCGCTCCAACGGGCCGATCAGGTCGGTGCCTGGACCGAACTCCATGGGCGACTCGCCCGGACCGATCTCCAGGTCGCCGCCCATGCCGGCGGTGAGGTTGACGATGATGTCGACGTCGGCCTCGCGGATGCGCTCCATCACTTCACGGTAGAGATTCACGTCGCGGCTGAAGCGACCGGTCTGTGGGTCGCGGACGTGACAGTGGACCACGGTGGCGCCGGCCTTGGCGGCTTCCACGGCGGATTCGGCGATCTGTTGCGGGGTGACCGGGACCAGGTGGCTCTTGGCGACCGTGTCGCCGGCGCCGGTGAGGGCGCAGGTGATGATGACGTCGTGGTTCATGGTGGATTCCTTTTTGTGACTATGGGCCGGATCTCTGTAGGAGCGGCCTTGTGTCGCGATAGGGCCGCAAAGCGGCCCCATCAACATATGCCTGATGCATGAATCCTGGGGGCGCTTCGCACCCCTTTCGCGACACAAGGCCGCTCCTACACCGACCGGGTTGACCTGTCGGTGTGCGAGTAGGCGATGAGGTTCTGTCAGTTGGCGGTGAGCTTGAGGTTGTCCGCGGCCGGCTTGCCGTCGAAGGTGGTCACCCCCTCGAGCCAGCGGGCCTTGTCCTCGGGGTGGTCTTTCAGCCACTGCCGCGCCGATTCCAGCGCGTCCTTGTGGTCGAGCAGCGGCTGCATCATCCGGCTTTCGTCCTCGGCGCTGAAACTGAGGTTGCTCAGCAGGCGATAGGCATTGGGGCAGCGTTCGGCATAGTCCGGCGCGGTGACCGTCCACACCGTGGCGCGGCCCTCGTCCGGGCCGAGGGCGTCCTGGCTGTCACCGAGATAAACCATGTCGATGTTCACGTTCATCGGGTGCGGCGCCCAACCGAAGAACACCACCGCCTCCTTGCGCCGCACCGCGCGGTCGACCGCGGCGAGCATGCCGGCCTCGCTGGACTCGACCAACTGGAACTTGCCAAGGTCGAACTGGTTCTTGGTGATCATCGCCTTGATCTGGGTGTTGGCGCCCGAGCCCGGCTCGATGCCGTAGATCTTGCCGCCGAGCTCCTTCTGGAACTTGTGGATGTCGGCGAACGTCTTCAGGCCCTTGTCGGCCAGGTACTTCGGTACCGCCAGGGTGGCGCGGGCATCCTCCAGGCTGGGCTTGTCGAGCACCTTCACCTGGTTGGCCTGGACGAACGGAGTGATGGTCTGGGTCATGATCGGGTTCCAGTACCCCAGGAACATGTCCAGGCGCTTGTCGCGAATGCCGGCGAAGATGATCTGCTGCGAGGCACTGGTCTGCTTGGTCCGGTAACCGAGGCCGTCGAGCAGCACCTGGGCCATGGCGCTGGTGGCGATGACATCGGTCCAGTTGACCACGCCCAGGCGCACATCCTTGCAGACGGCGGGGTCGGCGGCGAACAACGGAGTGGCGAGGGTGGTGCTGAGTGCGAGGGACAACAGGCTGCGGCGGATAAAGCGTTGCATGGTGGCTCTCCATCGGCAGTGCATATTGTTATGGGTCCGGCCTCTGCGGGCCGTGTGAACAAGCTACGCTGCCAGCGGGGTGGAAAATCGCACCCTGGCGACCAACAATTGCACGGAAGCGACCACCTTCTCCGTGGAGCATGCAATGCCGCAAACCATTCTCTTCCTGCTGCTGCCGGGGTTCTCGGCCATGGGCTTCATCAGCGCCATCGAGCCGCTGCGGGTGGCCAACCGCTTCCGTGGTCCGCTGTACCGCTGGCGCGTGCTGAGCCTCGATGGCGGCGCGGTGCAGGCCAGCAATGGCATGTCGGTGAATGCCGACGGTGCGCTGGGGCAGGCCGAGGAAGGACACCTGCTGCTGGTGGTCGCCGGTTTCGATCCGCTGCTCTGCTATGGCCCGGCGTTGCAACAGGCGCTACGCCGCCTCGACCATGAAGGCGTGATGCTGGGCGGCATCGACACGGGCGCCATGGTGCTGGCCGAGGCGGGCCTGCTCGATGGCCATCGGGCCACCCTGCACTGGGAAGCGCTGGATGCGTTCAAGGAGCGCTACCCACGCTTGCAGGCGATCCAGGAGCTGTTCGAGATCGACCGTCGGCGCATCACCTGCGCCGGCGGCACCGCATCCATCGACCTGATGCTCGACTTGATCGCCCAGGCCCATGGCAGCGAGCTGGCGGTGCAGGTGTCCGAGCAGTTCGTGCTCGGGCGCATCCGCCCGCGCCAGGACCACCAGCGCATGCAGATAGCCACCCGCTACGGGCTGCGCAACAAGAAGCTGGTAAAGGTGATCGGCGAGATGGAGCGCAATACCGAGCTGCCGCTCAATACCCAGGTGCTGGCCGAGGCGGTGCAGGTCACCCGACGGCAGTTGGAGCGGCTGTTTCGCCTGCACCTGGACGACACGCCCAGCGGCTTCTACCTGCGCCTGCGCCTGGACAAGGCCCGCCAGCTGCTGCGCCAGACCGACATGAGCGTGCTGGAAGTCGGGGTTGCCTGTGGATTCGAGTCGGCGTCCTACTTTACCCGGTGCTATCGGGCACGGTTCGCCTGCTGTCCCAGGGAGGATCGACAGACGCCCGCGCGCCTGGCGCTCGGTGTGTCGCCGTAGTGGGAGCTTTTTCCCGATGATTGTCGGACCAAGGGTTCTATAGCGTGGGCAATCCTCTTATCCAGCAAGGATTGCCATTGTGTTTCCTACGTACCTGACTACCCGATTCGCCGGCCTCGCACTGGCTCTGGGGGTTGTCCTGTCTTCTGTCCCCTGGCGCGCCGACGCGGCCGGGGCGGGCTGTGAAAGCACGACCACGGACCGCTTCCAGGACTACTACCAGCCCGGCTGGAACGAGCTGGTCGACTATCCCGACGGCCGACAGAAAATGATCATAGCCTCCGATCCCCAGGCGTTCCGTTACATGCGTCAGCGCATGAGCGAGTACGAGGAGGATATCGACTCGGCGGGCTGGTACCGGACCGCTGCCGTGTACAAGGCGATCGCCCGTGAGCGCGACGAGCCCTACCATGTGCCGGTGGTGATCAACGGCGATATCACCGAGTACGGCCACGGCAACGAGCGAGCGGCGGTGCAGAGCATGTTGCGCAAGATGGCCGCCGGTGTGGGAGGGCCGTTGATGCTGCCCGGACTGGGCAACCACGACTACCAGAACAATGTCGACGACTGCGCCAACAATGGCTGCGCCCGGGATGCCGTGTGCGACCACATTGCCTGGGTCCAGGCCATGCAGCCTGTGAACGCCTTCGACTACCGCTACGAGAACGACACGCACCACGGCTCGCTGTCCTACTCGGTGACGGTCGGGCGCGTGCGCATCATCCAGCTGAATCACGAACCCACCTACGAGCGGCAGTGGAGCACGGGCGGCGGGTTCACGCTGAGGCCCAAGCGTTACTTCTCGATTACCCACTCCGTCGACTGGCTGCAAGGGCAGCTGGAGGAAGCTGTGCGTAACGAGGAGGTGGTCATCGTCAACATGCACGCCAGTGAGGACTGGAGCGACGAATGGATGCGCTATCAAGAGTTTCCGGCATTGCTGGAGGCGTATGGCGTGCTGGCGGTGTTCTCTGGGCACACCCATTGGAACGTCGGGAGGTATCACTACGGTTTCGCCAGCGTGCCCAACTTCAAGAGCGGTGCGCTGAATGCCGGTACCTACCTGCGGCTGACCTTCGACTGGCCGGCGCAGCAGCTGGTGGTGCAGGAGGTCAGCATGGACGGCTACTTCGACCAGGCCCATGTGCTCGAGCTGCATCCGGCACGCAGGTGACCGAGCCTGCGCGCAAAGGCGCCGGCTCGGTTGGCGGTCACTGCTGGCCGATCGACTGCAGGTACTCCGAGCGCTCGTCGCTGCGTTGCGCGACGCAGGTGTTCCAGGCCGCCTCGAACGCCTTGCTGCCCGGCTTCTCGGCCCAGGTCTCGACCTTGCAGTCGGCATCGCGCAGCTGCGTCCACAGCTTCTCGGCGGCCTCCATCTTGCCGCTAAGCGCCGTGGCCTTGTCGCTTTCGTCGGCATACTGGTCGCGGATGCGCTGGATCAGGTCGTCATAGGCCGCCTTCAGCTCGCGCTCGGCGGTCTGCTTGTTGTAGGCGGCGCAGGCATAGCCTTGCTGGTCGTTTTCGACGTTGTCGCAGGGCGTGCTTTCTTCCTCGGCGGCGTGGGCGCCGCAAGCGACGGCCAGCAGGGCCAGCCATGCCATTGATTTCATCCGTTTTCTCCTGAACAGGCTGACGAATCGCTGGATTCTCGCTCAGCGCAGGTTCGGGCGATAGCTCCCTGACGAAAAGTTCATCAAAGGCCCTTGTCGAGACTCGCTCTCATTGCCGAGGGCCGTGCCAGAGCGTGCCCTGTCGGCCGTTGACGCTTTCGGCAAACCCCCTGTCGTTTTTGCATCGGGGCGCCGCGGGCGGCAGGCATATGCTGGCCCCAAAGCGCCGGCACAAGGTTTGGCGCATGCAGACTTCAATAAAAGGGGACAGCCTGATGAGCCCAGCCGAACTTCACGCCGACAGCATCGTCATCGACGGCCTGATCATTGCCAAATGGAACCGCGAGCTGTTCGAGGACATGCGCAAGGGCGGGCTGACCGCGGCCAACTGCACGGTCTCGGTGTGGGAGGGCTTCAAGGCCACCGTCGACAACATCGCCGCCAGCCAGAAGCTGATCCGCGAGAACAGCGACCTGGTGATGCCGGTGCGCACCACCGCCGATATCCGCAAGGCCAAGGAACTGGGCAAGACCGGCATCCTCTTCGGCTTCCAGAACGCTCATGCGTTCGAGGACCAGATCGCCTACGTCGACGTATTCAAGCAGCTCGGCGTGGGCATCGTGCAGATGTGCTACAACACCCAGAACCTGGTGGGCACCGGTTGCTACGAGCGTGACGGCGGCCTGTCGGGCTTCGGTCGCGAGATCGTCGCCGAGATGAACCGCGTCGGCATCATGTGCGACCTGTCCCACGTCGGCTCCAAGACCTCCGAAGAGGTCATCCTCGAGTCGAAGAAGCCGGTCTGCTACTCCCACTGCCTGCCCTCGGGCCTTAAAGAACACCCGCGCAACAAGTCCGACGCAGAGCTGAAGTTCATCGCCGACCACGGCGGCTTCGTTGGCGTGACCATGTTCGCGCCGTTCCTGGCCAAGGGCATCGACTCGACCATCGACGACTATGCCGAAGCCATCGAGTACACCATGAACATCGTTGGCGAAGACGCCATCGGTATCGGTACCGACTTCACCCAGGGCCACGGCCAGGACTTCTTCGAGTACCTGACCCACGACAAGGGCTACGCCCGCCGTCTGACCAACTTCGGCAAGATCATAAACCCGCTGGGAATTCGCACTGTCGGCGAATTCCCCAACCTCACCGAGACCCTGCTCAAGCGCGGCCATTCCGAGCGCGTGGTCCGCAAGATCATGGGCGAAAACTGGGTCAACGTCTTGAAAGACGTCTGGGGCGAGTAAGCCGCTCTCCAAGCCTGAAAGCCCCTGCCAGCAACGCCGGGGCATCCAAACAAAAAATTTTATGGAGTTGAGTTTCCATGGCCAAGATCGCCCCGCAATTGCCAATCGAAGTCGACAGCGAGACCGGTGTCTGGACCAGCGACGCCCTGCCGATGCTCTACGTGCCACGGCATTTCTTCGTCAACAACCACATCGGCATCGAGGAAGTGCTGGGTGCCGACGCCTACGCCGAGATCCTCTACAAGGCTGGCTACAAGTCCGCCTGGCACTGGTGCGAGAAGGAGGCCGAATGCCATGGCCTGGAAGGCGTGGCGGTGTTCGAGCACTACATGAAGCGCCTGTCCCAGCGCGGCTGGGGCCTGTTCGAGATCCAGGACATCGACCTCGATAAAGGCACCTGCAGCGTCAAGCTCAAGCACTCGGCATTCGTGTACGTGTATGGCAAGTGCGGCCGCAAGGTCGACTACATGTTCACCGGCTGGTTCGCCGGGGCCATGGACCAGATTCTCGCTGCCCGCGGCAGCTCGATCCGCACCGTGGCCGAACAGGTCTACGGCGGGTCGGAAGAAGGCCACGAAGATGGCCTGTTCGTTACAAAGCCGTTGTAAGCCGGAGATAGCGTCATGGCCTTCGAAGCAATGTTCCAGCCGATTCAGATCGGCAAGCTGACCATCCGCAACCGCGTGCTCAGCACCGCGCACGCCGAGGTCTACGCCACCGACGGCGGCATGACCACCGACCGCTATGTGAAGTACTACGAAGAGAAGGCCAAGGGCGGCATCGGCCTGGCCATCTGCGGCGGCTCGTCGGTGGTGGCCATCGACAGCCCGCAGGAGTGGTGGTCGTCGGTCAACCTGTCCACCGACCGCATCATCCCGCACTTCCAGAACCTGGCCGACGCCATGCACAAGCATGGCGCCAAGATCATGATCCAGATTACCCACATGGGCCGTCGCTCGCGCTGGGACGGCTTCAACTGGCCGACCCTGATGTCGCCGTCGGGCATCCGCGAACCGGTGCACCGCGCCACCTGCAAGACCATCGAGGTGGAAGAGATCTGGCGGGTGATCGGCAACTACGCCCAGGCCGCGCGCCGGGCCAAGGAAGGTGGTCTGGACGGCGTCGAGCTGTCGGCCGTGCACCAGCACATGATCGACCAGTTCTGGAGCCCGCGGGTCAACAAGCGCACCGACGAATGGGGCGGTACCTTCGAAGGCCGCATGAAGTTCGGCCTGGAGGTGCTCAAGGCCGTGCGCAAGGAGGTCGGCGACGACTTCTGCGTGGGCATGCGTATCTGCGGTGACGAGTTCCACCCCGATGGCCTGAGCCACGAGGACATGAAGCAGATCGCCGCCTACTACGACGCCACCGGCATGCTCGATTTCATCGGCGTGGTCGGCTCGGGCTGCGACACCCACAACACCCTGGCCAACGTCATCCCCAACATGAGCTACCCGCCGGAGCCATTCCTGCACCTGGCGGCCGGCATCAAGGAAGTGGTCAAGGTCCCGGTGCTGCACGCGCAGAACATCAAGGACCCGAACCAGGCCACACGGATTCTGGAAGGCGGCTACGTCGACATGGTCGGCATGACCCGCGCGCACATCGCCGACCCGCACCTGATCGCCAAGATCAAGATGGGCCAGGTCGACCAGATCAAGCAGTGCGTCGGTGCCAACTACTGCATCGACCGCCAGTACCAGGGCCTGGATGTACTATGCATCCAGAACGCCGCCACCTCCCGTGAATACATGGGCGTGCCGCACATCATCGAGAAATCCACCGGGCCGAAGCGCAAGGTGGTGGTGGTCGGTGCCGGCCCTGCCGGCATGGAGGCGGCCCGTGTCGCCGCCGAACGCGGCCACGACGTCACCGTGTTCGAGAAGAAGGACCAGATCGGCGGGCAGATCACCATCGCCGCCAAGGCGCCGCAGCGTGACCAGATCGCCGGCATCACCCGCTGGTACCAGCTGGAGTTCGCCCGCCTGAAGGTCGACCTGCGCCTGGGCACCGCCGCCGACGTGGACACCATCCAGGACCTGCGGCCGGACATCATCGTGCTGGCGGTGGGCGGTCATCCGTTCGTCGAGCAGAACGAGCACTGGGGCGCCGCCGAAGGGCTGGTGGTCAGCAGCTGGGACGTGCTCGACGGCAAGGTGGCGCCGGGCAAGAACGTGCTGGTGTACGACACCATCTGCGAATTCACCGGCATGTCGGTGGCCGACTTCATCGCCGACAAGGGCAGCCAGGTCGAGATCGTCACCGACGACATCAAGCCGGGCGTGGCCATGGGCGGCACCACCTTCCCGACCTACTACCGCAGCATGTACCCCAAAGAAGTGATCATGACCGGTGACATGATGCTGGAGAAGGTCTACCGCGAAGGCGACAAGCTGGTGGCGGTGCTGGAGAACGAGTACACCGGCGCCAAGGAAGAACGCGTGGTCGACCAAGTGGTGGTGGAAAACGGCGTTCGCCCCGACGAGCAGTTGTATTACGCGCTCAAGGACGGTTCGCGCAACAAGGGCCAGATCGATGTGGAGGCGTTGTTCGCCATCAAGCCACAGCCAATCCTCGGCCAGCCGGGCGAGGGCTACCTGCTGTACCGCATCGGCGACTGCGTGGCCCAGCGCAACGTGCATGCGGCGATCTATGACGCCTTGCGGTTGTGCAAGGATTTCTGATCGCACCGCCTCTCTAGAGGCGGGATTGGCCCCCTGTAGGAGCGGCCTTGTGTCGCGAAAGGGTCGCGAAGCGACCCCGGGATCTGTGCATCACCGCTGAGCCCCTGGGGCTGCTACGCAGCCCTTTCGCGACACGAGGCCGCTCCTACAGGGGTCGATGCCGCCCTTGAGAGCGGCGCAGGATTCTAGCTGTTGTGGGAGCCTCCCATGTTGAACACCCTTCTACCCATCCTGCTGTTCACCTCCCTCGGCCTGGCGGTGCTCGGCGCCCTGCGCCGGGTGCGCATGTGGCGGCGTGGGCGACCGAGCCCGGTGAACCTGCTCGGCGGCCTGCTGGCCATGCCACGGCGCTACCTGGTGGACCTGCACCATGTGGTCGAGCGCGACAAGTACATGTCCAGGACCCACGTCGCCACCGCAGGCGGCTTCGTGTTGTCGGCCGTGCTGGCGATCCTGGTGCATGGCTTCGGCCTGCACAGCAAGATTCTTGGCTACGCCTTGCTGGTGGCCACGGTGATCATGTTCACCGGCGCGATCTTTGTCTTCAAACGCCGACTGAACCCGCCCGCGCGCCTGTCCAAGGGGCCGTGGATGCGCCTGCCCAAGAGTCTGTTGATGTTCGCGGCAAGCTTCTTCATCGCCACCTTGCCAGTCGCTGGCATCCTGCCGGAGGGCACGGGTGGCTGGGTGCTGGTGGCTTTGCTGGGCGTCGGTGTGCTGTGGGGCGTGTCCGAGCTGTTCTTCGGCATGACCTGGGGCGGCCCGATGAAGCATGCCTTCGCCGGCGCCCTGCACCTGGCCTGGCACCGCCGCGCCGAGCGCTTCGGCGGCGGCCGCTCCACCGGTCTCAAGCCGCTGGACCTGGAAGACCCCAATGCACCGCTGGGCGTGGCAAAGCCGGTCGACTTCACCTGGAACCAGCTGCTCGGCTTCGATGCCTGCGTACAGTGCGGCAAGTGCGAGGCGATGTGCCCGGCGTTCGCCGCCGGCCAGCCGCTGAACCCGAAAAAACTCATCCAGGACATGGTCATCGGCCTGGCGGGCGGCACCGATGCGCAGTTCGCTGGCAGTCCATACCCAGGCAAGCCGCTCGGTGAGCATGGCGGCCATCCGCACCAGCCGATCGTCAATGGTCTGGTCGACGCCGAAACCCTGTGGTCGTGTACCACCTGCCGTGCCTGCGTCGAAGAGTGCCCGATGATGATCGAGCACGTCGATGCCATCGTCGACATGCGCCGCCACCTCACCCTCGAAAAGGGCGCCACCCCGAACAAGGGCGCCGAGGTGCTGGACAACCTGATCGCCACCGACAACCCCGGCGGCTTCAACCCCGGTGGGCGGATGAACTGGGCGGCGGACCTCAACCTCGACCTGCTGTCCGAGGTGAAGCGTACCGAAGTGCTGTTCTGGGTTGGCGACGGCGCTTTCGACATGCGCAACCAGCGCACCCTGCGCGCCTTCGTCAAAGTGCTGAAGGCCTCGGGCGTGGATTTTGCCGTGCTCGGCCTGGAAGAGCGCGACAGTGGCGACGTGGCCCGACGCCTGGGCGACGAGGCGACCTTCCAGCAACTGGCCAAGCGCAATATCCAGACCCTGGCCAAGTACCAGTTCCAGCGCATCGTCACCTGCGATCCGCACAGCTTCCATGTGCTGAAGAACGAATACGGCGCCCTCGGCGGCGATTACCAGGTGCAGCACCACAGCACCTACATCGCCGAACTGATCGCGGCGAACAAGCTCAACCTCGGCCAGCACAAGGGCGGCAGCGTCACCTACCACGACCCGTGCTACCTGGGCCGCTACAACGGCGAGTACGAAGCCCCGCGCGAAGTGCTCAAGGCCCTGGGCATCGAGGTGCGCGAAATGCAACGTTCAGGCTTCCGTTCCCGCTGCTGCGGCGGCGGCGGCGGCGCGCCGATCACCGACATCCCTGGCAAGCAGCGGATTCCCGACATGCGCATGGACGATATCCGCGAGACCGAGGCCGAGCTGGTGGCCGTGGGTTGTCCACAATGTACGGCGATGCTCGAAGGCGTGGTCGAGCCGCGCCCGCAGATCAAGGACCTGGCCGAGCTGGTCGCCGATGTGCTGATCGAAGAGGCAACTCCTGCGAGCCCAAAGTCGCAAGCGAGCAAACGTGAACCTGCGGAGGTGCATTGATGAGCAACATCATCCGCCGCGACCCACGCGCCGAGTGGATCGCCCGTAACCGCCTGCACCCGTTGCATGCGGCGATGCAGACGCAACAGACGAGCTGGATGGGGCCCCATGGGCTGATCCGCAAGAACCCGCATGCGATCGCTGCTGGTTTCATCGGCCCCACCGGCCTCAAGCGCATCGACCGCAGCGGCGCCCAGCAGGGCACCGCCGTGGGCGGACGGCGCTCGACGACCGCCGAGGTGCAACTGCCGTTGCATCAAGTAGTGGAGCCGGCGTTCTACATCGCGGTCGTGCCGGACATGGTCGGTGGCCGCCTCGGCAGCCACGACCGCGACTTGCTGGGCCTGGCCCACGGCCTGGCCGGCAGCGACGGCGCGGTGCTGGCCATCGTCTTTGGCGAGCACAAGGAAAATAACTTTTCCACAGCCGGCGTCGATCGGCTGCTGGTCATCGAGGGCGAGGCCTTCGAAGGTTATGCACCGGAACAACTGGTGCAAGGTCTACGGGCTGTGGATAACCAGTTCGCGCCGCGTCACTGGCTGCTGCCCGACAGCCGCAGCGGTGGCGGCGAGTTGGGCCGGCGCTTCGCCGCGGCCCTGGGCGAACGCCCGGCGACGCGGGTGTGGCAGGTCAAGGACGGCCAGTGCATCGGCCGTGCTGGCGCCGGTCAGCAGGATATCCAGCGCTTGCTGCCACGGTTGATCCTGGCCGCCGCCGAGTGCGCGGAACCCGTCAGCGAGACCCGCCACGAAGCCATGCCGGTGGAGTTGTCCACAGGCGCTGCCCGTAGCCTGTCGCGGATCGAGGATCTTGGTTCGGTGGCTGTCGATCCGGCCGCCATCGCCATGGCCGAAGCCGAGTTCATCGTTTCCGCTGGCAACGGCGTCAAGGATTGGGATCTGTACCACAGGGCCACCGCCGCCCTGGGCGCGACCGAGGGCGCCTCGCGGGTGGCGGTGGACGACGGCTTCATGCCGCGCAACCGCCAGGTCGGCGCCACTGGCACCTGGGTCACCGCGCGGGTCTACGTGGCTGTGGGTATCTCCGGCGCCATCCAGCACCTGCAGGGCATCGGCGCCTGCGACAAGGTAGTGGCGATCAACATGGACCCGGGTTGCGACATGATCAAACGGGCCGACCTGTCGGTGATTGGCGACAGTTCGGCGATTCTCCAGGCACTGATCGACGCTGTGGATAACTACCGCAGCGCCAGCCAGCGCGACGCGGCATAGGGGCAGCGAGCATGAGTACGAAAGTCATCAGCCTGGTTTCGATCGGCGCCCACCCCAGCTCCGGCCGCGCCCGTCGCGCCGAGCAGGACGCCCGGGCCGTCGAGTTGGGTTTGCAACTGGCTGGGGATAACTTGCAGGTGGTGCATGCCGGTGATCCGCGTGAAGAGGCCTTACGCGCCTACCTGGGCATGGGGCTGGATCACCTGGATGTGCTGGAGCAGCCTGCCGGCGCCGATGTGCTGGGCGTGCTTGGCGACTACCTGCGTGACGCGGGCGCCCAGCTGGTGCTGACCGGCAGCCAGGCCGAGACCGGTGAGGGCTCGGGCATGTTGCCGTTCTTGCTGGCCGAGAAGCTGGGCTGGCCGCTGGTGGTCGGGCTGGCTGAAGTGGAGTCCATCGACAACGGCACTGCTCAGATACTTCAGGCACTGCCTCGTGGCCAGCGCCGCCGCCTGAAGGTGCGCCTGCCGCTGTTGGCGACTGTGGATAACGCCGCGCCCAAGCCTCGGCAGAGCGCGTTCGGCCCGGCGCGCCGAGGCGTGCTGGCGGCGCGCAATGTAGCGGTCGTGGCAGATCCACTGCTGGCCGAAGACGCCCTGCAACCCGCGCGCCCACGGCCCAAGCGGCTCAAGGTGATCAAGGCCAAGAGCGGCGCCGACCGCATGAAGGCCGCCACGGCCAAGGCCAGCGGCGGTGGCGGCAAGGTGCTCAAGGATGTTTCCCCGCAGGAAGGCGCCGAAGCCATTCTCAAGTTGCTGGTGGAGGAGGGTGTGCTGCGCTGACATTTCGACGATCGAGTGCAGCGCACAGGCTCGATGTTCGCGGGCAAGCCCGCTCCCACAGGGACCAGGCCAGTCAGAGAAATTTACGCAAGACGGTACCTCCCACAGGATTCCAGGCTGGGGCATCGTGGATGCTTTGTCAGACCCACCGGCAAGCCCTGTGGGAGCGGGCTTGCCCGCGAAAAGGCCAGCACAGGCCCTACACGAATCACCCCTCACTCACTTTATTTCGCAGCGGTTTTGATCTTGTCCACAACGCCTCTCGCCGCGACCACCTCCGGCCCGGATCAGTGAAATCGGCAATCTGGCTTTCGGTTATCCACGAAATCTGTTCGACAATGTGTGGATAAAGTGTTCGCGCTTCGTCGCAGGCCATACGCAGCAGGGCCTTCACGGGTTTGCTCGAAATTTGATCAAGTCTACCCACGGGTGACAATGCGGCTCTTTCCGGCTCAGGGCGGTTTGCCCACAATCTCTGTTGGCCGTGCTGTGGATAACGTGTTTGGTCATCGCTGCAGGCCACGCAGTTAAAGGCCTTAATTGACTTGAACGAAAAATGATCAAGGCTGGTGGCATGCCGTATAAAATGCTGGCCAGGCATCCGCATGGAATGAATATCCACAGCATTCATGATGAGCGAAGCGGTTTTCAACAGATCCTGTTTACGCATCTGTGGAAAAGGTGTTAGAGCAAGGCGCGATGGCTTGCCGTACCTGCCCTCCAGGCATTTGATCATTTTTCGGACAGGTCTTTTGCAGCCCGACTATCCAACTGAGCACCACGCGATCGTCGACTCTTGGGCGTTCTGTACGTCGATGTGCGGTGAAGAGGTCCGCGACTATTTCCCATTCTGCGTCGGAAAGTTC
>NZ_JAOCDM010000066.1 GCF_029840925.1 Pseudomonas sp. GD03858 | reverse complement strand
AAACACCTCTGACGGCGGACACCTCGAGGCCCTCACTCGGTCAATTTCCATGCAGAACACCCACCCCGATACAGGTAGCAGAGGGCATCAGTCGTTTCGACAGGACGAGGTGCCATCCGGCAAAAAATGGAAGTAGTTGATTCCAATGAGGAATGACATGTTTCGAAAAGGTCGTTTGTCGACCCCGCCTCATAGATCGATACTGGCCCTGATCAACGCTGACAACGCGCTGTTCGAAAGAGAGGAAAAGTTCGATCGCCGGCGTTTACAACAACAACGAGCAACTCCGAATTCGCGAATGCTGCTCCAACTTTCAGCCGCCTTAGCGGCGGCCGACCCACTCGAGGGTTCTCCATGGCATCGCCAGACAACAACAAACAGCGGTCCTTGCAGCATGGCCTGACTTCACGCCAGGTATCGATGATCTCCATCGCCGGCATCATCGGCGCCGGCCTGTTCATCGGCTCGTCCAACGCCATCGCCACCGCCGGTCCGGCCATTCTCATCTCCTACGCCATGACCGGCCTGCTGGTGCTGCTGGTGATGCGCATGCTCGGCGAAATGGCCATCGCCAACCCCAACAGCGGCTCGTTCTCCACCTACGCCAGCGAGGCCATCGGCCCCTGGGCGGGCTTCACCATCGGCTGGCTGTATTGGTGGTTCTGGGTGCTGATCATTCCGGTCGAGGCCATTGCCGGCGCGGATATCCTCCACGCCTACTTCCCGGACGTGCCGTCGTGGCTGTTCGCCTTCCTGATCATGATCGTGCTGTCGGGCACCAACCTGGTCAGCGTGAAGAACTTCGGTGCCTTCGAATACTGGTTCGCCCTGGTCAAAGTGCTCGCCATCATCGCCTTCATCGTGGTCTGCAGCCTGGCGGTGTGCGGCTTCTGGCCGCTGGCGCAGGTTTCCGGCGTCAGTCGGCTGTGGGACAACGGCGGCTTCATGCCCAACGGCTTCGGCACCGTGCTCGGTGGCGTGCTGATCACCATCTTCTCGTTCTTCGGCGCCGAGATCGTCACCATTGCCGCCGACGAGACCGCCAACCCGAAAGACAAGATCCGCCGTGCCACCAACCTGGTGGTCTACCGCATCGCCATCTTCTACCTGGCGTCGATCTTCCTGGTGGTGTCGCTGGTGGCCTGGAACGACCCTGGGCTCAAGGCGGTCGGCTCGTTCCAGCGCGTGCTGGAAGTGCTCAACGTGCCTGGCGCCAAGCTGCTGGTCGACCTGGTGGTGCTGGTGGCGGTCACCAGTTGCATGAACTCCGGGCTGTACACCGCCTCGCGCATGCTCTACTCGCTGGGTGCCCGGGGCCAGGCGCTGCGCATGACCAAGCGTATCTCCGGGGCGGGCGTGCCGACCGTGGCGGTGATTCTCTCGACCCTGGCTGGCTTTGCCGGTTGCTTCGTCAATTATGTGTTCCCCGGCAAGGTGTTCGGTTTCCTGCTGTCCACCACCGGTGCCATTGCTCTGCTGGTGTACCTGGTGATCGCCGTGTCGCAACTGCGCATGCGCGCCCGCGTCGAGCGTGAAGGGCGCACGCCGGAACTGAAGATGTGGCTGTTCCCCTGGCTGACCTGGCTGGTGATCGGCACCATCGTCATGGTCTTGGGCTACATGCTGTTCAGCGATGCCTACCGTTACGAAACGTTGATGACCGCGGGCGTGACCCTGTTCATCCTGCTGGTCTCGCTGACCCAGCGCCGCAAGCGGGCTTCGACGCTGCAGGCGGCCTGACGTGGGAGCGGGCTTGCCGGGGCACCGCGTCGCCTGCTTCGCGGGCAAGCCCGCTCCCACAGGTACTTCACTGACCTCTAGAGCAGTGGAGTGCCGGTGTGCGGCGGTTCGGCGCACCGATAAACCCGCTCCCACAGAGGTGGGGCGGGGCGTTACCATCTGGTCTGCGTTGCCTACCTAACTCCAACAAGCCAAGGACGCCCATGACCGCCTCCCTGCAACAACTCGCCGCACCCGAAGGCACCTGCTATGGCTGCGGTTGCTCCCATCCCAGCGGCCTGCATCTGCAAAGCCATTGGGACGCCGACGGTATCCATCTGCTATGCCGTCATTCCCCCGACGAGACCTTCATCGGCTGGCCCGGCCTGGTCTATGGCGGTCTGCTGGCGATGCTGGTCGACTGTCATTGCAACTGGACGGCCATGGCCTACCACTACCGCGCGGAAGGCCGCGAGCTGGGCAGTCTGCCGCGCATCGACTGCGTGACCGGCCAGCTTGGCCTGACTTACCTCAAGCCCACGCCGATGGGCGTCGAGTTGCTGCTCAAGGCACGTGTCGAGGGCGAAGTCGGGCGCAAGTGCCGAGTGGTCTGCGAGGTCTGGGCCGGGGATGTGCTGACCGTCACCGGCGACTCGGTGTTCGTGCGGGTCGATACCGAGAAGCTCAAGCGTCAGGCCCATCAGCAGGGCTAGCGCCACCCTCGAGCCCGGTCCGCTGTTGAAAAAACTGACGGGCCGGTTGTGAAAAGTCCTATATGTCCGCTTCGTCGCTGGGAATAGCCTGAGGCCGCTTTTCCAACAGTCTGTCTGCCAGAGGTTCAATCTCCGAAGCCCTGGCAGGACTTTGCGCTGCCGGTGCTTCCGGTTTGCGACGAGCCTTTCAGACATTTCCCGCACGATGGTGCCGATGCCTGTGGCGACCGCCGTTTGCCGCGCGCACCGAAGGAGCTTTTCCATGCCCGTTCTTTTCAACCGCAAGACGTTGCCGCTTGCAGGCCTGTTCGTGATGCTGGGCGGTTGCGCCAGTGTGGTGGTACCGACCGAACAGATCGAACTCACCCGTAATGCCGTCAACCGCGCGGTCACGGCCGATGCGACCCAGTACGCACCCGTGGAGATGCGCGACGCCCAGGACAAGCTGAGCGCCATGGACCGTGCGCTGGGCGAGAAACAGTACGAGCAGGCTCGTCTGCTGGCGCGGGAGGCCGAGGCCGATGCCCGTCTCGCCGAGATCAAGGCGCGCGCCAACCGGACCCTGGATCAGCTCGACAGCGCGGAAAAAGGCATCGAAGTGCTCAGGCACGAAATGCTTGGCGCGCCTGATGCCATTGCGACCCAACCTGCCCAGTAAGGAACCGAACATGTCCAAACGCTATCTGCTGCCTGCTCTGTCCGGCCTTGCCCTGACGCTTGTCGGATGCGCCGCCACACCGGAAAACCCACAGTTGCTGGAAGCCAGGGGGGCTTACGCGGCCTTGCAGGGCAAACCGCAGTCCCATCGCCTGGCGGCCCTGGAAACCCGCCAGGCGCAGGCCGCGCTGGAGAAGGCCGAACAGGCCTCGCTGGGCAACCGCAAGGCGCCCGAGGTGGGGCAACTGGCCTACCTGGCCAACCGCAGCATCGAGGTTGCCGAGCAGACCATCGTGCTGCGTCAGGCCGAGGTCGGCATGCGTGGCATCGAGGCGCGTCGCACGCAGGCCCAGCTCGATGTGCGCACGGCTCAGCTCAATGCGTTGAAAGCGCTCAAGGGGCAGCAATCGGAGCGGGGCACCGTGGTGACCTTCGGTGATGTGCTGTTCGACACCGGGCGGGCCGAGCTGCGTGCTGGCAGTCACGGCGATATCCAGCGGCTTGCCCGGTTCCTGTTGGAGAATCCCGAACGCAAGGTGCGCATCGAAGGCTTCACCGACGCTACCGGTGGCGAGGCATTGAACCAGCGCCTGTCCGAACAGCGCGCCGCGGCAGTGGCCAATGCCTTGTACCGGCAAGGGGTCGCGCCAGCACGTATCGTCAGCGCAGGCTATGGCAAGGCGTACCCGGTGGCGAGCAATGCCGATGCCTATTCGCGCCAGCTCAACCGCCGGGTGGAGGTGGTCGTTTCCCATGACGCGCGACCGGTCACGGCACGCCACTGAGCCTGGCAGGCGATCCGCTGCAAGGCGGGTCGCCTTTTCATTTGCAGCACTGCGCCAGGGCTGGCATTGTCGGGCGTGATCCGGCTACCCGACAGGATGTTGCCATGCCCTACCAGATCCGTCCGGCCTGCGATGAAGACTGCGCGGCCCTGAGCCTCGTCGGCCAGGCTACCTTCGCGCTGGCCAGCCCGCCCGACAGCGCTGCCAGCGCCCTGCGGCACTATATCGCCGACCATCTCCAGCCCGAGCACTTCCGGGCGCACCTGCGTCATCCGCACAAGCGCCTGCTGATCGTCGAGCAATCCGGCCAGGTGCTGGGCTACAGCATGCTCGACCTGGCGCCTGGCGTACTGGGCATCGCCGCTGCCGATCACATGGTGGAAATCTCCCGTTGCTATGTACTGCCCTGCGCCCACGGCCAGGGCGCGGCGCAGCAGCTGCTCGATGCGACCCTGGCCCACGCCCATGGCCTGGTCCGGCTGACCGTCAACGAACTCAATGCCAGGGCCATTCGCTTCTATACGCGCAATGGCTTTGCCAAGGTGGGGGAGGCGATCTTTCCCTGCGGTGACGAACGCCACCGGGACTGGGTGATGGTCAGGTCGCCTTCAGGCCTTTAAATTGAACAACCCAACCTTTCAGGGCATGCCCATGAGCGATCTTTCCGCGTTCCCCATCACCCGCAAATGGCCGGCGCAGCATCCCGAGCGCCTGCAACTCTATTCGCTGGCCACGCCCAACGGCGTCAAGGTCTCGATCATGCTCGAAGAGATCGGCTTGCCGTACGAGGTGCACAAGGTCAGTTTCGATACCGAGGACCAGCTGAGTCCCGCGTTCATTTCGCTCAGCGCCAACAACAAGATCCCGGCGATCCTCGACCCCAATGGCCCGGGTGGCCGACCGCTGGGGCTGTTCGAGTCGGGAGCGATCCTGCAGTACCTGGCCGAGAAGAGTGGCCAGCTGCTGAGCCAGGATCCGGCCCAGCGCTATCAGACGCTGCAGTGGCTGATGTTCCAGATGGGCGGCATCGGGCCGATGTTCGGCCAGGTGGGGTTCTTCCATTTCTTCGCCGGCAAGGACTACGAGGACAAGCGTCCGCGGGATCGCTATGTCAATGAGTCCAAGCGCCTGCTGGGCGTGCTCGACCGCCATCTGCAGGGGCGGCAGTGGATGGTCGACGACTACAGCATCGCCGATATCGCCATCTTCCCCTGGGTGCGCAACCTGGTGGAGCGCTATAACGCGCGCGAGTTGGTGGGGTTCGATGAGTTCAAGGAAGTGCAGCGAGTCCTTGCGCAGTTCCTCGAGCGCCCGGCGGTCCAGCGCGGGCTGAAAGTGCCGAATTAAGCAGCTATCCGCGATCCTGTGGGAGCGGGTAAACCCGCTCCCACAGGCACTGCACACGGCTCAAAATAGCTGGTTCAGCAGCCAATAGAGACTTCCCGCCAGCAACATCGCCGCTGGCAAGGTCAGCACCCAGGCCATCAGCAGGTTGACCAGCGTCTTGCGTTGAATCCCCGAGCCATTGGCCACCATGGTCCCGGCCACGCCCGAGCTCAGCACATGGGTGGTCGAGACCGGCAAGCCGAACAGGTCCGCCGCGCCGATGGTGCACATCGCCACCACCTCCGCCGACGCGCCCTGGGCATAGCTCAGGTGGGTCTTGCCGATCTTCTCGCCCACCGTCACCACGATGCGCCGCCAGCCGACCATGGTGCCCAGGCCGAGGGCGATGGCCACCGCCACCTTGACCCAGAGTGGGATGTAGCGGGTAGCGTCGTCCAGCTGGCGCTTGAACAACTGCACATGGCTCGCGGTGTCGGCGTCGAAGTCGGCCAGCCGATGCTTGTCGATCAGGCGGATGGCTTCGCTGGTCAGGTACATGTCGTTGCGCACGTTGGCCATGGCCTCTGCCGGCACGCGGTTGAGCGAGCCGTAGCCCTTGACCTCCTCGCCGATCATGCCGCTCAGCGCGGCCAGTGCCGGGACGAGTTCAGGCATGGCCTTGGGCTCGGTGATGAACCGGGTCAGCACCTGGCGTGGGTCGGTGGGCGGTGTGGCCGGCGCCGAGCGCTCCAGCGCCTGGCGGGTCACCTCGGCGACCGCGGAAAACTGCAGGGCCTGCTCGCTGGGCATGGTCTTGTTCAGCGCATAGGCCATCGGCAGGGTACCGACCAGGATCAGCATGATCAGGCCCATGCCTTTCTGGCCATCGTTGGAGCCGTGGGCGAACGACACCCCGGTGCAGGTGAGGATCAGCACTGCGCGAATCCACCAGGGCGGCGGTGTTTGCCCCGCCGGTGCCTGGTACAGCTCGCGGTGCTTGACCAGCGTGCGCAGGGCCAGTAGCAGCAGGGCGGCGCAGGCGAAGCCGATCAGCGGCGAGAACAGCAGAGCGTAGCCAACCTTGCTCGCCTGGGCCCAGTCCACGCCGCTGGTGCCGTCGCGTCCGTGCATCAGCGCATTGGCCACGCCCACGCCGATGATCGAGCCGATCAAGGTGTGCGAGGACGACGCCGGCAACCCCAGCCACCAGGTGCCGAGGTTCCAGATGATCGCCGCCAGCAGCAGGGCGAAGACCATGGCGAAGCCGGCCGACGAGCCGACCTGCAGGATCAGCTCCACCGGCAGCAGGGCGATGATGCCGAAGGCCACCGCGCCGCTGGAGAGCAGCACGCCGAGAAAGTTGCACAGCCCCGACCACACCACCGCTACCGATGCCGGCAGCGAATGGGTGTAGATCACCGTGGCCACGGCATTGGCCGTGTCGTGGAAGCCGTTGACGAACTCGAAGCCCAGGGCGATCAGCAGCGCCAGGCCCAGCAGCAGGAACGGCGTGAGGGTGGTGACCACGGTGCCACTGGCGCTGACGTCCTGCTTGAGGCTCCAGAAGGTGTAGGCAAGGCCGGCCAGCAACAGGCCGAAGAACAGGGTGAGCGTGGCGCGTCCGGGTTTGTGCGCAAGGTGAGGGCGCGGGTTGCGCAGGGGCAGGTCGGTCTGGCTGGCCAGGGACGGGGTTGCCATGAGGGCTCCGGTTGGCGTTGGGCGTTGGTGCCGAGGGCCTTCAGCATAGAAACAATTCGTTACCAGGGCGTGACCTCGGTCAATGAAGGCCCTAGGCTTGTTGGGGAACGATGTCGCAGGAGTGCCTGATGATTCGCTGCAAACGTGTCTACGAAGCCGCTGGCGCCGGGGATGGCCAGCGTGTGCTGGTCGATCGCCTGTGGCCGCGCAACAAGCGCAAGGAGGACCTGCACGGCCAGTGGATGCGCGAGGTCGCGCCCTCCGACGCGCTGCGCAAGGCGTTTCATGCCGGTGAAGTGGATTTCGCCGGTTTCACCCAGCGTTACCAGCGGGAGCTGGCGGCGCATCCCGAGCACTGGTATCCCTTGCTGGACCTGGCCAGCAAGGGCGATCTGACCTTGCTGTATGCCGGCAAGGACACTGAGCACAACAATGCCCAGGTACTGGCCCGCTGGCTGGAGGACGAGCTGGACCGGCGTGGTCCGGGAAGCTCGCCGGTCTGCTATGCCCCTTGAGCTGATCCCCGCCACCGAGCAGCACCTGACCTTCGCCCGCGACCTCACCCGTCGCGCCATGCTGGCGTACTACCGTGAATTCGACCTGCTGTGGATCGAAGAGGCCTTCGACGAAGCCTGGGGTTGGCGCGAGCAGTGGCTGGTGGTCGAGGATGGCCAGGTGCTGGGCTTCTGCAGCCTCAGCCAGGATCGCCAGGCGCTGTACATCCGCGAGCTGCACCTGCTGCCCGAGCACCGCGGACGGGGCGTCGGGGGCTGGGTGCTGGAGCAGTTGGCCGAGTGGACGGCGCAGCGCGGATTGCCGTTGCTGCGGCTGATGGTGTTCAGCAGCAATCCGGCGCGGCGCCTGTACCAACGCCGAGGATTCGCCGAGGTCGGCATGGACGAGTGCTTCGTGCGCATGCAGCGTCTGGTGCCCTGACGCGAGCCCCTGTAGGAGCGCACCTTGTGTCGCGAAAGGGCCGCAACGCGGCCCCGGCGATCTTTGCTTTAACGCTGAAATCCTGGGGCCGCTCCGCACCCCTTTCCGACCGGTCCGACGCCTCGGCAAGGCCGCTCCTAGAGGAGCCGTGTATTTCAGTCCTGGCGTACCCTGACCATCTGCCCCTGAACCAGCATCGCCTCCAGCACCGGCCCCTGCAACGTCAGCAGGTCGCCGATCAGCAGGTTCTGCAGCAGCGCCTTGCCATCGAAGGTATTGCCCCCCAGCTCGACCTCGCGCACGCCCTCGACCCGCACCACCGCCTTGCCCACCTGACCCAGGCGATTGCCGCTGATCACCAGCGGCCCCGGCTGCGGCGTGGCGTTGCGCAGGCTGACGGCGTATTCCGGGGTATTGCCGATACGGTTACCCACCAGGGTCAGCGCCGTGACCTCGCTGGCATCCACCGCGCTGCCCCGGCTGCTGGCCAGCAGGTTGTCGTCGATCAGCAGCGGCGCCGCTAAGGTGGGCATCAGGTTGCGCAACTGGATGCCATTGCCACGGCTGTCGCCGATTCGGTTGCCGGCCAGCAGCACGGCACCGCGCTGGTCGCTGATCTCGATGGCGGCCTTGGCCGCGCCAAGGATCAGATTGTCTTCGATCAGGGCGCGGGTCTGGCCACGCAGGCGCACACCGCTGTTGTTGTCGATGCCACGCAGCTGGTTGCCTTGCACGTGCAACTGACTGTCGCGCACGTCGATGGCGTACTGCTGCGAGCGCTCGAATTGACTGCCAATGATGATCGCCTGGCTGTGCTGCAGCTCCACCGCGCTGGACAGCTCGCTGAATCGACTGGCTTCGATCACGACGCTGGCCGGGCGTGTGGCGGCGGCTTGCTGGGTGCTGAGCGCGGTGCTCAGGCCGCGGGACAGATTGGCGTTGTAGCCCAGGCGCATGAGCGTCGAACCGATCACCTGGGTATGGCTGCCGGCCCAGGCCACCACGAATGGACGCCAGGCACGGTCGGTATTGCCGGCCTTGTCGCCGGCCATGCTCTGCAGCGATGACTGGTTCAGCCCCAGCCAGCCCTGGTTGATCAGCGCCGTGCCGGAGAAGCTGTACAGATAGAGGCTGGTGCCTTCGAGCACGAGACCGGCATCCGGGCCGATCATCAGCGGATAGCTGAGCAGGTAGCCGTCCTTGTAGCGCTTGAGGATACGTGGATCGCGCAGGGTGTCATGCAGTTGCGCCAGGGTGATGCTGCCACCGCGCAGCACCACGGCCTGGGGGTGATGCGCCTGGTAACCGGCGATGGCGCGGAACAGACCGTTGTTGACGAAGGGTTCGAACGGCCAGCTGCCGGCCTGGGACGAGAACATCGTTTGCAGGCTGACGCTGGCGCGACCTGGCGGTGGCGGGCGGCGAGCCTGCTCGAAGGACACGGCCTGGCGTGCTTGCTGGCGCAACTGGGTCAGCTGCTGCTGGTGTTGTGCCAGGGGCAGGGTATCCACTGCGGGGGTGGCCTGGACGGTGCCTGCCAGCAACAGTGCGGCCAGGCAGGAGGAGAAGCGGCTGAACGGTGCCATGGTAGCGTCCTTGGTCAAGGCAGGTGGGGGTAGGCCGGCTTGAGCGGGCCACCGATCTGGCTGTAGTTGTCCACCTCGCCGTCCTCGCTGTCGTACAGCTGGCGAGCCAGGGTATGGCTCGGCTGGCGGGCGAGGAACGGGATCAGCCAGGCCAGCTTGTAGGGCGCGACATCAGACTGACGCTGGCCCTTGAGCTCGGGCAGGGTGTCCGGGTCGAGCACGCTGCGGGCGGCGAAGCTGGCCAGGCGGTCGAGGGTGCCTTGGTCGTCGTCGCTCCAGGGTAGGCCGTTGGCGCGGGCCGACTCGCCGAGCAGCACCAGCGGCACCAGGGCGTACTGGCTGTAGTTGGCGGCCAGCTTGCTGCGGGCCACTTCCAGCGGCAGGTAGGCATAGTCACCGTGGCGCACGGCCTGGGCCAGGCCTCGGCGCAGGTTGCCGTCGGCCCAGCGGATGAAGTCGTCGCGCTCCACCAGCATGCCGGCGGCAGCCACTGCCCAGGCGGCCCAGTAGTCATGGTTGTTGAAGTAGATGGTGGTGGACTGGCGGCGCGGGTCGTACTCGCGGATCACCTGCTCGCCGAGCTGGGTGAACCAGCGTCGCTGCGCAGGCGTGAGGCGCAGCTTGCCATCGGCCGCCGCCTGGGTCAGCAGCACCGCGCCGGACATCGCCGCCAGCGCCCACTTGCGCGCGGCAATCCCGGTGTTGCTGGCGTCCGGGTCGAGCAGGGCGCCGGCCTTGGCCCAGTGCTCCAGCCACTGGTCCTGACAGGCCAGGGCCATGTTGGCGTCCTGGGGCTTCTTCGCGTTCTGGAAGCGCTTGCCGGCGTAGATCAGGCCACCGATGAACTGCTTGACCTGCCTGGCGATACGTTCGCTGTCGGCATCGGGCGTGGCGCGCAAGGTCGATTTGCTGGCGTCGCGTTGGTCGTATTTGCTTTGCAGTCGCAGGCTGCCGGTGTAGGGCGGCGGCGGTTCCTTGCTGCAGACCAGGGTGCGATAGTCGGCGATCATGGCGGCCTGCGGCGTCGCGCGAGGCGGCCAGATCGACTGGGCGGCGTGGGCCTGGGGCAGTGCCAGGGCGAGCGCGAGCAGCGCAAGGATGCGTCTGGGGGCAGGCTTGCCCGCGAGCAGGCCAGAGGATGCGTTGCGTCCTTCGCGGGTGAACCCGCTCCCACGGAACATTACAGGCACAGGCGGGTCTCCACTTCGGTGGCGGCGCTGCCGGGCTTGGTCGGCTCGAGGAACACCGAGAGCAGGTTGGCGCCTGCGAACTCGGGGGCCTTGCTCAGCTCCAGGTAGTACTGACCGCCGCCGACCACGGCCTCGCGACGGAACCACACCTTGTCGCGGGCGCCGTTGTCGTAATAGACGATGATGTAGAAGTCCTTGGCGTTCTTGTCGCTCAGGCGGATGTCGAGAAAACCCTTCGACCCGCTCAGCGACTGGCGCGCGCTGCCGGCATTGCTGAGCAGCTCGATGCGCTCGCCGACCTTCAGCGCCGGACGCCGCAGCCTGGAGGACAGTACCTCTGTGGACGCCTTGCAACCCCCTTGCACCGCCGGTACCAGCTGGCGGTACATCAGCGGCGAGTCCAGCCGGTAGTTGGCCGGCAGTTCCCAGACGATCAGCTTGGGCGGCGCCTCGGGCTTGTAGTCGGCCGACAGCAGGTACTCCAGCAGCGAGCCGTCCTCGCCAACCCCGGGCAGAGCGTAGTTGAGGATGTCCACGTCCAGGTACTGCTTCAGGTAGCCGTCGAAGTTGAACTGCTTGCTTTCGTCCTCGCGGGCCGCGGCGTTGCTGTCGCCAACCAGGATCACCTGCGGATCGGGCGCTTCGTCGAACAGCGCGTCGCTGCTGTCGGCCACCGGGATGGTCTGGTAGCCGCGCACGTACTGGAAACCATAGTTGTTGCCGCAGATGTAGCTCAGCGCCAGGTTCAGGGTGCCATCCTTGGGCACCATCACGCCGGGCTCGGTGCGGTACTGCTTCTTGGTCAGCTCGCCGTAGAAGGGCTGGCGGCGGATCTCCTCGGCCAGCAGCTTCGCCGTCGCCTCGGCGCCGGCCGGGGTCCAGTGGTGGTCGCGGCGGAAGAAGTATTCGCCCTTGGGAGGCTGGCGCACCAGTTGCATCATCGGCGCCACCACCGCGCCGCCCTGGCGCAGCTGCCCCAGGTAGGCCTCGAGGTTGCGGCTGGCGCGCGCGTAGTCGAAACCGTGCAACTGGTCGGGGTAGAGCTTGTCGCGATGCATCAGGCCACGGGTCGGCTGGATCGCCATGGCCACCTGGATGCCCTGCCGGTGAAAGGCGTCCATCAGCCGGGCGAACTCCGGGCGCATGGGCGCGGGGATGCCGAAATCGTTGGTCAGGTCGACCATCGAGCGGAACAGCCAGCGCTCCTTGCCGGGAACGATCTGGCGCATCAGCTTCATGCGCCCTTCGGCATAGTGCTGCGGTTCGGCCAGGGCCGGGCAGACCATGCACTGCAGGCTGTCGCAACCGGGCTGGGTGCCGGCCTGCGCCGCCTGGCCGGCCAGGCTCAGCAGGGCCAGGGTGGCCGCCAGGCCGAAGGGGAGGAGGGTGTTCATCGGGCCGGTCATCCTTGCTGGTGGCGCTGCGTCACTCGGTGGGGTCGATGCTGTTGGCCAGGCTCAGGCTGCGGTTGCCTGGCAGCAGCACGTAGCTGTAGGAGCGGCCCTTCTTGAGGAACAGCTCGTCGAAGCTGGCCACTTCACGATCCCCGACATAGGCGGCGAAATCGATCTTGATTTCGTTGACCATGCGCGTGCCGGTCTGGCCGTTGGCCAGAGGCTTGACCACTTCGTGCTTGCCGTCGGCGGTGCGCAGCATCGCTTGGGCGGGGGTGAGGTTGTAGAAGGCCACCTGCGCCTTCTTGGGCTCGTTGACGTACTGGTCGGCGATCAGCTTCAGCTGTTGGCCGTCGTACACCACGGTGCTGGCGGCGTTGGCCACCAGGCTCGGCTCGATGGCCTTGGCGCCGATGCCGATCTTGTGCTTGCCGGCCGGTACGAAGCGATAGCCGCTGAGCTGGCCGGGAGCGACCTTCTGCGGGTTGACCTTGCCGCTGAGGGTCACGTCGATGTTGCTACCTGACAGGTTGAGCACGCGCACGAACGCGGAGTCCGCCGGCGCCACGGCGTCGTACAGGTCGGCGTTGCCCTCGGCGGCGAGCGCGGCATGGCTGGCGGCGGCCAGGGCGAGGGCGGTGAACAGGGACGAAAGCTTCATCGGGATCTCCTTGAAACGTCAGAAATGAGCAGGCTGGGTGCTGCGCGCCAGCGCGCCGGGACGGTGGGCAAGCAGGGTGCGCAGGGGGAACTCCCAGACCACCGTGGTGATCTGCGGGTTGTGCAGCTGGTCGCTGGCGAGGAACTGGCCCATCGCCTCGAACGGCCCGCGGGCCTCCACGGCGATGGACAGCAGGTCGCGGTTGAGCGCCTCCTTGAGGAAGCCGACGAAGTTCCAGTCGTCGATCTTGCTGTAGCTGGTGCCGACCAGCAGCAGGCTCTGCGCCTGCTCGGCGAACAGGTCGTCGCTGCTCTGTTCGGCGCGCAGGGTCTCGTACAGTGCGATCGGGCTGGGGCCGAACTGCGGCGCGAGGCGCGCATGGTCGAACTGCAGGTAGTTCATCAGGTCGCCCTTGACCTCTTTGTCGCCGGTCTTGCGCGAGACGTACACCTGATCACCCAGTAGTCGCGGACGCTGGCGCGCCAGCTCGTAGGCCGACAGGCGCGCGCCGTCGGGGCTCCAGTGGGTGTCGGACTTGAGGAACAGCCGCGGCCCGGCCAGGTTGCGCAGGTAGGCTTCGCGCAGCGGCACCACGTCCAGCTGGCGTGCTTGCAGGTCGGCGACGAAGCGGTCGTAGAGGCTGATCACGCGCGGGTCGAAGGTATGCTCGGCATGCTCGGCATAGATATCCAGCTTCATCGGCAGCGGCAGTAGCACCAGCTGCTTGCCGTGCTCGGCCAACTGCCGCTCGACCTTGGCGATCTGCTCCAGTTGGCTCGCCAGGTTGGCCTCCAGGTCATTGGGCACGCGGTATTCCTGGTTGGTGTAGAGCCAGCCGTCCTTGCCCAGCACCACGCCCTTGGTGCCCTCGCCGAACAGCTGGAACTGGGCGTCGGCCCACAGCTCGACCGAAGGGTCGCGCAGGAAGAAGCGCTTGTCGTAAGCCTGCTCGAACTTGCGCAGCAACTTGCCGTCGACGAACAGGTTCCAGCTGTCGGTCTGGGTGCGGGCAAAGCTCAGCACCGGTGGCAGCGAATAGACGAACATCGCCGCCAGCACCAGGGCGAAGATCACACCGTTGGCCTTGCTGGCCGAATTCATCACTGGGTACATGGCATTTCCACGGAACGGTAAGTTGGAGGGGGGCATCTCAAGCCTTGCCCTAGAACTGGAAATACAGGAACGGCGAGAACGAGTTGGCCGCCAGGCTGCTCAGCGCCAGCAGGAAGCCCCCCCACAGCAACACGCTGTGCAGCACGCCGACGTGGCGCATGAAGTAGCCTTCCTTGTTGCCGGCGTAGAAACGCACGTTGTTGATCCCGGCCAGGAGCAGCCAGGCGAACGCCACCAGGGCGAAGGCCATGGCCATCTTCGAGGCGCCGAGCACGTACAGCTCCAGCGAACCGAAACCGTTGAAACCCAGCAGCGCCTGGTAGATCTGCAGGCTGTGGCGCAGGTCCATGGTGAAGAACAGCGGCATGCTCAGCACGATCAGCAGGCCGGTGCGCAGGTTGCGGCCCAGGTGGTAGGGCGTGGTGACCTTGGTCGCGAGGTTGAACTTGCGCTCCAGCACCATGCCGATGCCGAAGAACAGCCCCCAGCAGATGAAGGCGAAGCTCGCCCCATGCCACAGGCCCGACAGCAGCATGGTCCACACCAGCGCCGGCAGCGCGCCGGCCACGCGCTTGCGCACCAACGGCATGTACACGTAGTCGCGCAGGAAGTGCGCCAGGGTCATGTGCCAGCGCGACCAGAACTCGGTGATGCTTTGCGACACATAAGGCTGGTTGAAGTTTTCCGGGAAGCGGAACCCCATCATCAGCGCCAGGCCCAGGGCCATGTGGCTGTAACCGGCGAAGTCGAAGTACAGCTGCAGTGTCGACACCACCAGGCCGAACCAGGCATCGCTGAACTGCAGGGTGCCCTCGCCGATGAACAGCACGTTGATCGGCGCCAGCCGGTCGGCGATCAGCACCTTCATGATGAAACCGAGCATGAAGCGGCACACGCCCAGCGAGAACAGCTCCAGCGAGTGGCTGCGCTGGCGCAGCTGTGGCGCCAGCTGGCTGTAGCGCAGGATCGGCCCCGCCACCAGGTGCGGGAACAGCGCGACGAAGGCGGCGAAATCGATGAAGCTGCGGGTGGGCGTGGCGTCCTTGCGATAGATGTCGACGATGTAGCTCAGGGCGTGGAACACGTAGAACGAGATGCCCAGCGGCAGGAAGATGTTCTCCAGCGTCCAGGTATTGATGCCCAGCGGCGCCAGCAACAGGGCCAGGACCTCGGCGCCGAAGTTGGCGTACTTGAAGTAGCCCAGCGTGGCCAGGTTGCCGGCCACGCCGATCCACAGCAGGCGCAGGGCCCAGCGCTTGTCCCCGGCATCCAGGCGCGCCTTGATGCGCAGGCCGAATGCGTAGTTCCACCAGGTGATGGCGACGAACAGCAACAGGAAGTCCGGGCGCCACCAGGCGTAGAAGATGTAGCTGGCGGCGACGATCACCAGCGAGCGCCACTGTGGCCTGGCCAGGTAGTAGACGGCCAGGAACAGCGGCAGGTAGAGGAACAGGAACACGTTGGAGGCGAAGATCATGCGGGTCCGTCCTTAGTAGCTGATCACCACGCCGACACTCAGCTGGTAGTCGTCACCGGTGTCCAGCGCGCTGCCGGCGGCGAGGTAGCTGGCGCTGACCAGGGTGTTGATGTCCAGGTGCTTGCCGTCGAGGGCTACCGGGAACATCTTCCAGTAGTAGTTGAGGTCGATCATCTGGCCGACGTTGTCGCCCTTGCCGTTGCGGCCCGCGTTGATCTCGCTCTGGCGTCGCGAGCGAGCATCGGCGGTCATGCGGATCGGCAGCGCGCCGTCCTCGTCGCGCAGGTTGAGCTGGGTCACGCGCAGGTCCAGGGCGCTGCGCGCGGTGGGGCGGGTCTCCACGGCCAGGCCGTAGTAGCTCAGGTTGCGCAGGTCGAGGGCGACGAACGAGCTGGTCAGGCGCGTGCTGTAGGAGCCCTGGCGGGTGATGCGGTCGGACTGGATCGGGTTCAGGCGAAAGCCGTCGTTGTCGTCGTCTGGCTTGTCGGTCAGACCGCCGCGCAGGGCCAGGCGCGGAGTCCAGGGCAGGTTGTCGAAACGCTTGCCGACCTCGCCCAGTGCCGCCCAGCCCCGACTGGCATGGCCAGTGCTGGTGACACCGTTGGCGGCGGTGTTGTCCATCTTGCCGTCCAGCGCCGCCAGCTCCAGGTGGTAGTCACTGTCGAGCGGCAGGTTGTCACCCTTGAAGAACACGCCGTAGCGCAGGCCCTTGAAGTCGTAGCGGTCGTCGATGTCGTGGTCGCTGCGGTCGTTCTCGTGCATCAGGCGCACGCCGACCTGGTTGTTCGGGTTCCAGCGGTAGGCGTACTGGCCCATCAGATACAGCGTGCGCTCCTCGCTGGCGGCCAGTGAGTTGACGTCGGTGTTGTAGTTGTGGAACTTCTGCCCGACCGCGACGAAGGCGTCGGAGAAGGTGTCCTGGTAGTTGAAACGCACCGACTCCAGGCTGTCGTCCCACCAGATGCCGTAGTCGTCGTAGAAGCGCTGGCGGCCGAACGACAGCGAGAAGCGCGGGTCGTCGCCGATCAGGTTGCGCTTGACGTACAACTCGCGCAGCTCGGCGTACCAGCCTTCGGGCTGCTCGCGCTCATTGTTGTTGGTCGATTCGTTGGCCAGGTTGCTCGACTGGCTGGAGTCGTAGTTCAGCCACAGGCGGCCATAGACCATCCACTTGGCCCAGCGCTTTTCCGGCGAATACCAGGCGAACGAAGGCTCGTAGCGCAGGCTGTAGAAGGCTTCGCGGTCTCGGCCGACCTGGGAGTCTTCCGGCCCGTAGCCGGTCTGCACGGTGAGCTTGTTGAAGAACTCCGAGGTGATCACTGGCTCGCTGCCATCGAGGCTGGCCACGCGCACCGGGGCGCTGTTGTCCGCTTCCGGGCCGGTGACTTCCTCCGCCGCCAAGGCCGCTGACAGTGGTGCCAGGGCGAGCAGGGCGCCGAACAGGGATTGATGCGCTTTCACAGGGTGGCCTCCTTCAACAGATCGCCGCGCGCGGCCAGGGCGCGCTCGATGTCATCCTTGGGCAGGGTCTTGTCCAGCCGTTTGAGCAGGCCGCGGGCCCGGGTGTCGCCCAGGTCCAGGGCGATGCGCGCATAGGTGTAGGCCTTGACCGGGTCATGGCAGATGGCGCGGCCGCGCAGGTAAACCGTGGCCATGCGGTACCAGGCGGCGATCGAGCCCTGCTCGGCCTGCGCTTGCCATACGGCGAGGGCGCGCTCCTGGTCGGGTTGGTCGAGGCCACCCTTGCTGTACAGGTCACCGAGCAGCAGCTGGGCGTCCGGGTAGTGGGCGGCAATCAGCTCGTCGATCAGCGCCTGGGACTTTTCCGGATCCAGGGTCAGCCAGTTGTTGACCATGTAGAACGCGGCATCCAGGGCCTTGGCCCGAGTCGGATCCTTGGTTCGTACCTGCTCGATCAGTACCTGGGCCTGCTCGGCGTTGTGCTCGGTGGGGTTGGAGATCATGAAGTTGGCCTTGGACACCAGCGCCGGCAGGTAGCCGCGGGCGACGGCGTGGTCCAGCCAGCGCTGGTATTCGGCGATGCCGTCGGCGCGCAGCTTGGCGTTGGCCTGGTCGCGGGCCTGCTGTTCGGGCGTGGGCTCGACCTTGGGCCCCATGGCGATGCCCTGGCGCTGCTCGCGCTCGGCGTCTAGCTCGGCGCGGGTGATGCCATGGATGCTGTCGATCAGCGCGCCGATGCGCTGCACCACCTCCACCGGCAGGCTGGCCATCTCCGGCTCCAGGCTGCGGGCGAAGGCGAGGAACGCCGGGTCCTGGCGCTCGCCGAGGAAGCGGTAGTAGCGTTCGATGCCGCGCGGGTCGATGCGCGCGGCCTGCCGGTACCAGTGCTCGGCCTCGTCACGCCGGCCCTGGCGCTCGGCCACCACGGCGCGATACAGCTCGGGGCGGCAGTTGAGCAGGCAGCTTTGTTCGTACAGGGCCAGCAGTTCGGCGGCGCGCTGACCGGGGAACAACTGCGGGTAGACCAGGAACACTTCCAGGCTGGTGCTGGTGCTGCGCGGATCGCGGTCGTTGGGGTAGCGGGTCAGTGCCTCGCGTACCCAGCCCTCCTGGCTGCGTTGCAGGCGCGGGGTGCGGTCGAGCAGGCGCGCCAGCGAAGCCAGCGCGGGGATCTGGCCCTTGCCGTCGGCGAAGGCGTCCCGGTACAGGCGGATGATCTCCTGGCGGCTGGCCCCTTCCTGGGTGGCCAGCACATCACCGAGCAGCTGCTTGGAGGCCAGGTCGCCGCGCGCGGCGAGCTCGCGCAGGTCAGCGGTGACGTTGGCGCTCGGATCCTTGTACAGCGCATAGCGGATCTGCTCCAGGCTCTGCCCGGCGCAGGTTGCTCCCGCCCAGGCCAGGCCCAGGCCGGCCAGCACCAGCCGAGGGGCGTTCTTGGCGTTCATGGCCCGTCCTCAGTTGGCGTTGCCGAACGGCAGGCCCAGGTACAGGTCGACCGCCACCGCCTTCTGGTAGGCGGTCGCCGGCAGCGGGCTGTCGGGCTGGATGGTCAGGGCCAGGTTGCGGTTCGCCTCGTCGGAGCGGGCATCGACCACCTTGCCGCTGAAGTGCTCGTCGAGGCCGAACACCTGCATGTCCACCGCACGCACGCGGCTGACATCGGCGAGCTTGTCGAACGGCACGTTGGCGCGCACGAACAGGCCTTCGTTCTTCGGCAGCAAGTGCATCATCGGCGCGGCCTTGTAGCCGTAGCCATCCAGCGGCGGCGCGGGGTAGTACACCTGGCAGTCGCATGGGCTGTTGATCACCGTCTCGATGGTGGCGCGGCCGAGCAGCGCCTGCAGATCGCCCGGTGCCAGGTCGGCCAGGGCCTTCATGTCGGCCGGGCTGGTGAAACTGGTGGCCAGCTGGGTCGAGATGCTCGCCAGAGGCTGGCCGGCCTGGACCTCGGTGGCCCCCGCCGGCAGCAGGTATTTCACGTAGCCGTTGTCCGGCATGCTGATCACCTGGGCATTGGTCGCCACCGTGGCCTGCACGGCTGGGACGCGGAAGAACAGCAGGTAGCCCTTGTAGCCGACGAAGGCCAGCGCCGCCAGGCCGGCGGCGCTGTACAGCGCGGTGCCGGCCACGGCCCGCAGGCGCTCGCCCGGGCTGCGGGCGCCGGCCTGCTTGTGCTTGCGCTCCTTGATGTAGTTCTCGCGCTGCATCACGTTGAACAGGCCATTGATGTCGGCGATCTCGCCCGACAGGTAGGCGCTGATCAGGTAGCGCAGGATGTCGCGCTTCTGCGCGTCGAGGTCGACGAACTGGGCGCCGACTTCCTTGCCGCGCTGGGAGACGATGCGCACCTTGCCGTCGATCGACAGGTCGACCTGGTTCAGACGCAGCTGGATCGAGGCGTCATACAGCGCGCCGACGGTCAGCGGCGTCTCATGCAGCAGGCCGATGCCCCCCAGCGAGATATCCGCAAGGTCCGCCTCGAAGGGCTCGCGGCCGGCGCCGGCCATGCGCACCCGCGCATTCATCCGGGTGCGCACGTACTGCCGCTCGTCGATAGCTTCGTGGACGATGTTGGCCGCCGTCTTGCCCGGGGCGGCGGGGGTATTCGAAGTACTCATGTGCAGGCGCCTTTCCTTAACGTTGCGTGAGTTCCAGAAGAACGGTGATGACCCCGAAGAAAATGGCGATCGAGGAGCACAGCATCGCCTTCGAGGACCAGCGGTTGAGGCTGGCGTCGAAGTCGACGCTGCCGTTGGCCAGGGTGGTCTGCTGCCGTGTCCAGCGTTGCTGGTCCATGTGGAACAGGGCGTAGACCTTCATCAGCGAACCGACGATCTGGTTGTAATAGAGAACGAACGGGTACATCGGGCTGACCGGGTGCCCGGCGAAGACGAACAGCACCGTCACCAGGCTGCGTGAAATCAGCACCCAGAACAGGTACACCAGCAGGTACTGGATGCCGAACACCAGGCCGGCCACCACCGAGGCGCTCAGGCCCATCAGGCAGGTCCACATCGACACGCGCTGGTCGAGCAGCACGTAGAGGGTGAACAACCCCAGGCGGGCGCGGCCGAGCAGGGCGGTGGCGCGGAAGTTCTGCCGCAGCGAGTTGCCGTACCAGCGGAACATCAGCTGGCGGGTGGCGACCCAGAAACTGTCGCTGGGCGGGTGTTCCACGGTCAGGGTGTGGCTGTCGGGCACGTAGAAGGTGTCCCAGCCAGCGCGCATCAGGCTCAGCCAGCTCGACTTGTCGTCACCGGTGAGGAACTGGAAACGGCCCAGGCGCCAGTGCTGGAGGAAGTCGGCTTCGACGTCGCGGATGAAGTCCGGGTCGGTCATCACCCCGGCGCGGAAGAACGACAGCCGTCCGGTGAGGGTCAGCACCCGGTGCGACAGGGCCATCGAGCACATGTTGATGTGCCGCTGGACGAAGCGCATCGAGTGCCACTGACGCATCCAGCGGCTGCCTTCGACCTCGCAGAATTCATTGGTGGTCAGGCCGCCCACGTTCGGCAGCAGGGCGAACAGTTTGACCGCGCGCTCGACGCAACCCGGCAGCATCATGGTGTCGCCATCGACCACGCCGACCACCGCGTCGTCCAGCGGCATCTGCCGCGACAGGGCGCGGAAGGCGTGGGCCAGGCCATCGCGCTTGCCGGTGCCGCGGGCGCGAACGATCACCAGGCCGATGTCGTCACGCCCCTGGACCTCGTTGCGCATGATGTCCTTGATGAACTGCTCGTCGCCTTTCTCGACGATCGAGGCGATCACCGTGCATGGCACCTTGAGCCGTTGCACCTCCTGGAATACCGACTGGTACACCTTGAAGGTGGTGTGGGTGGGGATGCGAAAGCTGGTCACCACCATGAACATGTGCGATGGCAGCGCCGCGTCGCCCAGCCGCTCGACCTGGCGGCGCAGGCGCGGGAAGCGCCAGTGCAGGAAGTACATGCCGCGCAGGTAATGGACGATGGCGTTGCCGTAGCGCCACATGCCCAGGGTGCCGATGATGAAGATGAACAGGTGGTGGTTCGGGTCCAGGTATTGCGGTGCGACCATCTGCGCGGCCAGCGCGATCAGCCCTGCGAGCATCGCCCAGGCGCAGAAGCTGGCGGCCGCGCGCAGGTAGCCCGGGGCCACGCAAGGGCGCTGTTGTCGTCGTTCCATGTCACTGTAGCTCCTGTGTTCGGGGGGCCGCCGCTGCCAGGTGGGTGGCGTGGATTACCAGCAGATACCCTGGCGATGGGTGTCGCTGGCGCCGGCCATGAACCCGACCAGATCGATCACCTGCTTGTCGGCGCCGACCTTCAGGGCCTGGACGAAGCGTTCGTCGTTGTTGCCCAGCACGATCACTTCGGCCTCGTCGATCACTTGTTGCAGATCACTGCGCAGCAGGGCGCTGACGTGCGGAATCTGCTGCTCGATGTAGTGGCGGTTGGCGCCGAACTGGCGGGCGTGGTCGACGTTGGCGTCGTAGATGCGCAGGTCGTAGCCCTTGCCGGTCAACTGCTCGGCCAGGGTCACCAGCGGGCTTTCGCGCAAATCGTCACTGCCGGCCTTGAACGCCAGGCCGAGCAGGGCAATCTTGCGCTTGCCGGACTGGGTGACCAGGTCGAGGGCGTTCTGCACCTGGTTGCGGTTGCTGGCCATGATCGACGCCAGCAGCGGATGCGCGACGTCCAGCTGGCCGGCGCGGTAGGTGAGGGCGCGCACGTCCTTGGGCAGGCAGGAGCCACCGAAGGCGAAGCCTGGGCGCAGGTAGTAGCGCGAGAGGTTGAGCTTGTGATCCTGGCAGACCACATCCATCACCTCGCGACCATCGACGCCCGAGGCCTTGGCGATGTTGCCGATCTCGTTGGCGAAGCTGACCTTGGTGGCATGCCAGACGTTGCAGGTGTACTTGATCAGCTCGGCCACTTCGACCGACTTGCGGATCACCGGTGCGTCGAGGTCCTGATACAGCGACTCGAGCAGGTCGCCCGACCGTTGGTCGAGTTCGCCGATCACGGTCATGGCCGGGAAGTCGTAATCCTGGATCGCCGTGCTTTCGCGCAGGAACTCAGGATTGACCGCCACGCCGAAGTCGACACCGGCCTTCTTGCCCGAGGCTTTTTCCAGAATGGGAATGACCACGTTGTTCAGCGTGCCGGGCAGTACCGTGCTGCGCACCACCACGGTGTGGCGGCTGGCCTTGTCATGCAGGGCCGCGCCGATCTCGCGGCACACCGCCTCCATGTAGACCAGGTCCAGGTCGCCGTTCTTCTTGCTCGGCGTGCCCACGCACAGCAAAGACAGGTCGCTGGCCAGAATCGCGGCCTGGACGTCGGTGGTGCCGCGCAGACGGCCCTGGCGCACGCCGTCGAGCAGCAGTTGCTCAAGGCCCGGCTCGACGATCGGCGAGCGGCCCTGGTTGATCATGTCGACCTTCGCCTGGTCGACGTCCACCCCCACCACCAGATGCCCACGCGCCGACAGGCACCCGGCGCACACCGCGCCCACATAGCCAAGTCCAAAGATACTGATGTTCATAGATCCCTCTCCCCAGGCTGAGCGCAAGGCCCGCCGAGATACACCGTTCAATAAGTTGTTTACGTGACAGACGCGCAGAATAAGGCCGCGCTTGGAAGGTGGCGCCGCTGGCTGTTTCTTGGTGGTCTTTTTACATCCTAAGGAGTTTTTTATTTGTTCGGCAACCCTTGTTGTTTGGTGTTTGTGAAAATATTTTAAATTCGATACTGCAAGTTGAAAAATCTTTGAAAATCAAATAGATAAAGTTTGTTGTAAGTTAGGCGTCAAAAAAATGATTTACCTTTACCTGTCGACAAAATGACGTCAAAACGGCGTTTCCGAGCGCGATTTTCCGTTTGCTGGCCTTTCGGCATCTCTTTTTTGCTATTTGCCTTGGTGTTAAGTTTTATTTGGCTGGGCGGCGGGCAGAGTGCAGCGGACGTTATTGATGGTCGTACTCTTGAGTGCTGTTTATGTGGGGTGCGATGCCCCTGTCGACTTCGCAATATTGACTATCGGCCCGGTGCGCTGGCGCGGCCATGGCGCAATGATGGCTTGCAAGGATTGGATCCAATTGGCATAGTGCCGTGCGAATGCGCACGCATTCACTCGGGTGCCGGACGCACCCGTTTCCACTCATGCAAAGGAGGCAAGGCAGATGCACGGATTCGGCCCGCGACTCAGAGAGGAGCGCGAGCGCCTGGGGCTCACCCAGCGCATTTTTGGTGACATCGGGGGGGTGGAACCCAACGCCCAGGGCAAATATGAAAGCGGCGAACGTACGCCGCGCATGGACTACCTCGCCGCCGTGGCGGCTCGAGGGGTCGATGCGCTGTATGTGTTGAGCGGGGTGCATACGCCCGCGCCGCTGGACAGCCTGAGTGCCGACGAGGACCGCCTGCTGGGCGCATTCCGGCGTCTGCCCACCGCCGACCAGGCCGCCGTCTGGCACCTGCTCAACCGCTTGGCGGGCGAGGTGGGAGACGCGCCAACCCTGCGCATGCGTCGCCCTGACCGGCAGGCATATTTCCATGACGCTTTGCGCTAGGTTGCTTGTGAAAAATTTTGTTAAGGTGGCGGGATCCAATCGCCCCACTGACGAGGTGTCTGCTTGATTAGGGTCCTGGTGGTCGATGATCACGATCTGGTGCGTACGGGTATCACGCGCATGCTGGCCGATATCGATGGCCTGCAAGTGGTGGGGGAGGCGGATTCGGGAGAATCCGCCCTCAAGCTTGCCCGTGAGCTCAAGCCCGACGTGGTCCTGATGGACGTGAAGATGCCAGGGATCGGTGGTCTGGAAGCGACACGCAAATTGCTGCGCAGCCACCCGGACACGAAAGTGGTCGCGGTGACTGTGTGCGAAGAGGATCCGTTCCCGACCCGGCTGCTGCAGGCCGGGGCCGCCGGCTACCTGACCAAGGGCGCCGGGCTCGACGAAATGGTCCAGGCGATTCGCCTGGCGTTTGCCGGGCAGCGTTACATCAGCCCACAGATCGCCCAGCAACTGGCGCTCAAGTCGTTCCAGCCGCAAGGCTCGCCGTTCGATGCGCTGTCGGAGCGGGAAATCCAGATCGCGCTGATGATCGTCGGCTGTCAGAAGGTGCAGATCATCTCCGACAAGTTGTGTCTGTCCCCCAAGACCGTCAATACTTACCGTTATCGAATCTTCGAAAAACTCTCGGTCACCAGCGACGTCGAACTGACCTTGCTGGCCGTCCGCCACGGTATGGTCGACGCAAGTCTGTAAACACACCTCATGTCACAAACCTTTGATGCAAGTGCGTTCCTGGCGACCTGCAGCGGTCGCCCGGGCGTATACCGGATGTTCGACGCCGAGGCTCGCCTGCTCTATGTGGGCAAGGCCAAGAACCTCAAGAAACGCCTGGCCAGCTATTTTCGCAAGACCGGCCTGGCGCCGAAGACGGCTGCCCTGGTAGGGCGCATCGCCCAGGTCGAAACCACCATCACCGCCAACGAGACCGAAGCGCTGCTGCTGGAGCAGACGCTGATCAAGGAGTGGCGGCCGCCCTACAACATCCTGCTGCGCGACGATAAGTCCTACCCTTACGTATTTTTGTCTGACGGGGATTTTCCGCGTCTGGGCATTCACCGTGGCGCCAAGAAAGCCAAGGGCCGCTACTTTGGCCCGTACCCCAGCGCCGGAGCCATTCGCGAGAGCCTGAGCCTGTTGCAGAAGGCGTTCTCGGTGCGCCAGTGCGAAGACAGTTACTACGCCAACCGCACCCGTCCTTGCCTGCAGTACCAGATCAAGCGCTGCAAGGGGCCCTGTGTCGGGCTGGTGGCAGCCGAGGAATACGCCGAGGACGTGCGCCACTCGGTGATGTTCCTCGAAGGCCGCAGCCAGCAGTTGGGCAATGAGCTCAACGTCGAGATGGAAAAGGCCGCCATGGCCCTGAACTTCGAGAAGGCCGCCGAGTTGCGTGACCAGATCGCCTTGCTGCGTCGGGTGCAGGACCAGCAATACATGGAGGGCGGCTCCGGCGACGTCGACGTGGTGGCGGCCTTCGTCAACCCCGGTGGCGCCTGTGTGCACCTGATCAGCGTGCGCGGCGGACGGGTCCTGGGCAGCAAGCATTTCTTCCCCCAGGTCGGGATCGAGGAGGAGGTGGCCGAGGTGATGGCCGCGTTCCTTTCCCAGTACTACCTGGGTAACGCCGAACGCGAGCTGCCGGGCGAGCTGATCGTCAACGTGGTGCACGAGGACTTCGACGCGATCACCCAGGCGGTGCAGGTCCTGCGCGGCCGTGAGCTGACCATCAGCCATCGGGTGCGCGGCACCCGGGCGCGCTGGCAGCAGCTGGCGGTGACCAACGCCGAGCAGGCCCTCAACGCCCGCCTGGCCAACCGCCAGCATATGGCCGCGCGTTTCGAGGCGCTGGCCCAGGTGCTGGGCCTGGACGAGGTGCCGCAGCGCCTGGAGTGCTACGACATCAGCCACTCCAGTGGTGAGGCCACCGTGGCCAGCTGCGTGGTGTTCGGCCCCGAGGGCCCGCTCAAGTCCGACTACCGCCGCTTCAATATCGAAGGCGTCACCGCCGGCGACGACTATGCCGCTATGCACCAGGCGCTGATGCGTCGCTATGGGCGGATCAAGGACGGCGAAGGCAAGCTGCCCGATGTGCTGCTGGTGGATGGCGGCAAGGGCCAGCTGAACATGGCCCGCGAGGTGATGCAGGAGCTCGGCCTGAGCGACCTGACCCTGCTCGGCGTGGCCAAGGGCGTGACCCGCAAGGCCGGCTTCGAGACCCTGTACCTGAACGATGTGGCCCACGAGTTCACCCTCAAGGGCGACTCGCCGGCGCTGCACCTGATCCAGCAGATCCGCGACGAAGCCCACCGCTTCGCCATCACCGGCCACCGTGCCCGACGCGGCAAGGCCCGCCGCACCTCGAGCCTGGAGGATGTGGCCGGTGTCGGACCCAAGCGCCGGCGCGACCTGCTGAAACATTTCGGCGGCCTGCAGGAGCTCAACCGCGCCAGTGTCGACGAGATCGCCAAAGCCCCCGGCATCAGTAAAAAGCTTGCCGAGTCGATTTATGCCAGCCTGCATAGCGAGTAGAATGCCGGGTTCAACTCGCAGCCAGTCGTACCGATGAATATTCCAAACCTGCTCACCGTTCTACGCGTCCTGCTCATCCCGATCTTCATCCTGCTGTTCTATGTGCCCTATCACTGGAGCTACATGGCCGCCAGCACGGTGTTCGCCATCGCCGCCGCCACCGACTGGCTGGACGGCTACCTGGCGCGTCGCTTGCAGCAGAGCACGCCGTTCGGCGCTTTCCTCGACCCGGTGGCCGACAAGCTGATGGTGGCCGTGGCCTTGGTGTTGCTGGTGCAGGTGCATGCCAACTTCTGGCTGACGCTGCCGGCGGCGGTGATCATCGGACGCGAGATCGTTGTCTCGGCCTTGCGTGAGTGGATGGCCGAGCTGGGAGCGAGGGCGCACGTGGCGGTATCGAACCTCGGCAAGTGGAAGACCGCCGCGCAGATGCTGGCGCTGGTGATCCTGCTGGCCAATCCGCCGCTACTGACCTTCTGGGTGGTGCTCGGCTATGGCTTGCTGCTGGTGGCGGCGGGCCTGACCCTGGTGTCGATGGTGCATTACCTGCTGGCCGCCTGGCCGCACCTGCGCGAAGGTTCGGAGCAGAAGTAAAAGTTTTTTTGAATCAAGGGGTTGACGCCGTTCTGTAACAGGTTAGAATGGCGCCCATCACGACGCGGGAATAGCTCAGTTGGTAGAGCACGACCTTGCCAAGGTCGGGGTCGCGAGTTCGAGTCTCGTTTCCCGCTCCAAATTCGATCCACAGTGCGTCGCTGGGATCACGAAGAAGAGGCCGAAAGGCCTCTTTTTTTATGCCTGGGATTTGAGCTCGTCGTCCTCGAGCGCCTGGGCGGGCGACCTGTGTCCCAAACGCCCCCGCCTGTTTCACGCTATCAGCCAGCCAGGGTCGCCTTCGGCCAGGGTGCCGCCATGGCTGGTCGTATCTCCCTCTCTCGCCGCCGGTTGGCCTTCAATGATCGTGCAGTGCGCACCGGTCTCGATGACCGCGCCGCAACTGATCTGGTCACCCACGCGCGCGACCGCCTTGCCGTCGACGAAGGTGGCGCTGGCGCCGGTTTCCACCGTGCCTTCGCCGTGGAGCGGGCAGCTGTGGCGGTGGCCGACCAGGACGATGGGTTTCATTTGCGCTTTCTCCTGACGGGCTTGGCGGGTGCCTCTTCGAAGGCTTCGGCTGGCGCAGGGGCGGCGCGGACGTTGAACAGGCGGCAGATGACGTACCAGCAAACGGCGAGGGTGAAGTTGTAGGGGAACAGCACGGCCCAGAACGGTAGTTGCCAGTTCTTTTTGCCTTGCATTTCACCGGGTTCGCCAGTGCGCCAGGGGGCGTAATGGCGCCAGGCTTCTGCTGGGGTCAGGCAGATGGCGTGGAGCGGCCTGTGCCACCAGTTGGGTTCCTCTGGGGGAGGGAGTTTGTCTGGACCGTGGTCCATGAAGTGGCGCAGGTACTCCCAGACTTCGGCGACAGACTGGATATCCGACTCGGTTGGCCTGTTGCTGTCGATCCAGAGGCAGTCCGTTTTATGCAGACTGCCGTCTTCCCTGCGTGGAGCGAAGGCGAGTGCGTAGCTGGTTGTGAAGGAGACACCGCCAAATTCGGTACGTGCGAAAATGCCGCCGCCGGTGTTGTTCCAGTCAAAGGAAATAAGCCTTCCAAAACGTTGGTAGTATATTTTTTTGGTGCTTCTGTTTAAATAAATTTTGGTTATTTTTTTATAAGTAAAATCCTGTAAGCGAGAAATGGGGTGAAGGTGAAAGGCACGAGTATCTCAAGTGCAAGCAGGTAGTAGGATATGTTAGGTGTGATATTTTCCTCTGTTGTGAATGATATCGGGTAAGCGAACATGGCGATGCATACCGTCATTGCGGTATACATTTTTCCCGTGAATACCGAGTCTGTTACCCATGGGTTGTGTAAGCTAATAAAATTTTTGGATATTTCATATGTTTGGTCGAAAATTCTTGGGGCTATATGGTTTGTATTTTTTTGGTTGAACATCCATTGTATTGACATATTATTTTCTCAAGGTGAACTGGGGGAATAGGTGGATTTATTTGTTCTGCTCTAGTCCCTGCTGTTGTGTTATTGAGGTCGCGGTGAGGTGCCGCCTCCAGCTGTCAGTTCCCCGGCGAAGTTCGGTTTCACGCGCACGGTTGTGGTCAACTCCACCGCTACCGTGCAATTTCCGGTGACGCGCAACTGTTTCATTTCCTCCATCTGCGCCATGCCGTTTTTCAGATAGCACTCCACTTCCTGGCTGAATGGATTCTCCCGCACGGCCTGTTTCTGGTCGCACCATCCCGTATTCACTCGACCAGCCAACCGGAATCACCTTCGACCAATACTCCTCCATGATCTGTCTGATCGCCTTGCCCGGCGACATGTCGGCCATCGATTCGAAAACTAGCGCTGCCGCTCACGATCAGTGCTCCGCAACTGATGCGGTCGCCAACTCTGGCAACCGCTCTACCGTTGAATTGATAGGTAGGGCTGCCAGTCTCGACAGTTCCTTTGCCATGGACAGGGCAATCATGCTGGTGCCCCACTAGAACCACTGGCCTCATGGCGTTTCTCCGGCTGCGGGAGCCGTACGGGACTCCAGATCGATCGCCTCGGGCCATTTCACCTTGGGTGCCAGGCGACGGATGAAGCTGATTTCGGCGTCGTTGTTCCAATCGCGGGGAGGGTGAACGAATTTTGGGAGCGCTTCAGGCCCTTGCTGCATGAAA
>NZ_JAOCDM010000065.1 GCF_029840925.1 Pseudomonas sp. GD03858 | reverse complement strand
ACTGCCGCCGTACGACCTGCCCGAGCACAAGACCCGCATGACCATCAAGAGCCAGACCCACAAGGGCGATGGCTTCAACGAGTTGAGGTTCGAGGATGAGCTGGGGCGCCAGGAGGTGTTCATCCATGCCGAGCGGGACCAGAACAATGTGGTCAAGCACGATGAGACCACGCAAGTAGGGCACGATCGAAGCGAATGTGTGGGGCACGATGAACGTATCGAAGTCGGGCATGACCGCGTAGGGCAGGTGAGCAACGATGAGACGCTTGTGGTTGGGCGTGATCAGAGAAGTCAAGTTGGACAAGACAGGTTCGATGCCACGCACCGTGATCTGGAACAGATAATCAGGCGCCACTCAACGACCCATGTGGGCGGAGACCTAAATGAGAAAATTAATGGTCATCGTGAGTCCCTGACAGACGGCAACTCGCTTCACCAGGTCGGTGGACGTTATCAGCTGTCTGCAAGAGAAGCGATTGAGGTGACGTCTCCCGATATTACCATTCAGGCTGGGAGGCGCCTGTCCTTGGTTGGACCTTCGGGGCGGATTGTTATCGATGACAGTGGCATATCGATAGAGGCGACTCATATAAAAGTCAACGGCCCGTTGAATGTCCAGACAGCATCTCAAGGTGGCATTCACTGGGTTTGGGAGGGGGTTGCTCCTGCCGGTGACCTTCAGGAGTTTTTTCAGCTCATCAATGCCGAGACTGGTCAGCCTTTGGTGGACCACCCTTATGAGGTCAGGCGCAGTAATGGAAGTATTTTCCGTGCGAACTCTGACGAGCACGGCAGAACACGCGTGTTCAATTCCTGCTTTTCAGAGTTATTCGAGATTTTTCCGCTGAGTCTCGACGCTCGTAGTAAAAGAATTTCGGCCAGCTACTGGGATGATGAAGCTGATGGTATGGAGTTGGACTTCAAAGATTGAATACTCCCGGAGTCGAAGATGGAAAATAGAAATGAAGGACGCAAAGTTGCCAGCCGTCCTTGTAACTCCAGAGTTATGACAACCACAAAGCCGACTGCGACGGGTGCTGTTGTTCCTGTAACCGACCATCCCGATCTCTGGTATCTGTGCGAGAAGGCCAACTACGCTCAGCGCTTTCCCTATGTTCGTAGTGGCGACAATCGCGCAATGTATCAGCGGCGGGTTTCGTATTGGGCGCGGTTGGATAATGAAAACTTCGAATACCGGTTTCCTTACTGTGGGGAGGTCGGCTTCAACATGGCTCATCGTCCGCCCAGCCCGGTGATGAGCCTGAAGGAGCCGTACCGCCCCAGTACGTTCCCACTGTCGAAATATTCACTCATGCGCAACAAGTTGCTTGATGGATTGTCCGCCTTGTTTCTCGAGTATGATCTGCTCGACAAGCGCGAGGTGGAAGTTATGCTGGCGCGCCAAGACCTCGAGGACGGAGAGAGAATCCACATTGATCGTCGAATTACCAGGATTCTGGAAGGTGGTCATGTCAAAGGCTTGCTGCGGATTCCGGACATCGTCCGGCTGAGAACTTTCCATGAACCTGGCGTGGCACAGTACAGTCAGGGCAATTTGCAATCTGTTATCGAGATGAAATTTCCCGGTGATGTCCTGTCGCCTGCCCAGCAGGAAGCCTATGAACTCATTGCCGGGCCAGCGGGTCTGCGAGTCATGTACACGGAAACTTGCGAGTGCGCTGACCGAGAACAATGGCGGGAATGGGTAAGGGTCAGCGAGAAAGAACCTGTCTACAAGCCTATCCAGCAGGTTACTCGCCTGGGCTCGCGAATGAGTATCGAGAAAAACAAGCTGCTCGTCGCCCGTATCGATGCGGAACATGACGCGGTCAGGCGGTTACTGGGGGTTCAGGGGCCTGAGGCCCAAGGTCCTCAGTGGGTCGGGATGACTGATAGCCACGCTGCCCAGGCAAGCAATCGAAGGTCCGTGGCAGGAATGGAAATGGTTCTGGCTGCGCCTTTCGTGGCAGTCGGATCTGTTGCCGTTGCCGCACTTGCTGCTCCTGGCAGCGCGTTGTCTTCTGGCTCCACGGTTGCTCAAAGTGCAGGTCAGACGGTCACGTTCCGAGCAGTCCTAGAAGCGGCGCGCAAGTGGGTCCCTGCTTCGGTTGGGGGAGCAGCACCTGCAATGGCGAGCGAGGCGCCCGATAGGGCGAAGAGCAGTACCGTTCGCGAGCGGAACTGGAGCGAGTACGAGCTTCCCTCTTTGCAGAAAACCTATGTGCTTTGGGAAAACGCGGCGGTAAATGTTTATGAGTGATGATGAGTTTTTCGAGGGTTTTGCAAGAAGTCGCAATGACTTTTTATATGTCGATGATCGAGATGAAAGCAAAGTGGTAATAGATGTTGGTATTACCGCGGCTTTTCATGTCATGGGGGCTTACACGTCAGCCGGTCGTCAGCGTATTGCCGACGCCGTGCAAATATACTGCCGTTATCATGGTGAAAAATTGAAGTGGGGCTACACAGGGGCGGATGACCTGCAGGAGCATGACTACTCGCCAGCGAGCGCGATGGCGACGCTTGCCTATTTGAGGAAAGACGGGTTTGCAGAACCTCTGGCATTCCGCTGGGCTTGCGAAACGGGTTACGGGCAGGTCGCAAGTTACATGATCGATGGTTACTCACCTGCCGGCTGGGTCGAGGATATTCATGGCACCTTCACGACTATTCGGTTCTATCTGCCTATCGACGAGATCCTCGAAGGGCGTAAGTCTCGTTTCGAGTCATTGCTCAAGGAAATGCTCGAAGTACTCGCTCCCTCACATGCCGCGGCGGGTTTAGGCATACAGCACACCTATCAGTGGGAAGACTTCCAGCATATCGAGTACCAGATCGCCATGGCCTATCAAGGGCTGGATGTGGTTCGTCCGCGCGGCAATCCAAGCTGGCGCTCGGGCTACAGCAACCTCAACTGGTACACCTATATCAATAGCCAATGGATGGGCACACTGGGCACCCAGGACACCCTTCTGGCAACTCTGGATGACGTAAGGGTGGACATACAGTCGCTGGCAGATGGCATGCTGTTTCGCGCTGGTGACTGGCCTGTGTTGTGGAAAGTAGGCGTCGATCAACGGCCAGCGTTGTATGTGAGAGTCAATGAGGCAATCAAGACGTTGCGAGTAACCGATGCAGGGGCATTTCACTATGGGTCGATTGCCGGAGAGCCACGCATGAACCCGCTCGTCAGCAATGCCTGGATCAGGCGATTCGACCTGCCGGCTGGAATGGAGCTGCCGAGGACGCCCGTGCCGTATAGGCGTATATCGAAGGCGGAGCTGGAGCGCGCCGCAAGCAACAAGAAAATACTCGATGATTTTGTGGCATCCACGCCCCGCCACGACTGAGTCTCAGGGCCGAATCTCGATCAGCGTGCCGTCCTTGACCATGCTCCACACTTCCTGCATGTCGTCGTTGCGCATGGCGATGCAGCCCTCGGTCCAGTCGAGGGTGTGGAAATACCACTCCGGGTAATCCTCGTTGATCGGTGTGCCATGGATCATGATCATGCTGCCGGGCGCCACGCCTTCACGCCGGGCCTTGGCCGCGTCGCTGATATTGGGGTAGGAGATGTGCATGGACAGGTTGAAGCGGTCGCTGGTCTTGCGCCAATCCAGCCAGTACAGGCCCTCGGGCGTTTTCTTGTCGCCTTCGCGCTCCTTGGCGCCCTTGGGCTGCTTGCCCAGGGAGATACGGTAGGTCTTGAGCGGTTCGCCTCGGCTGATCAGCTGCAGGCGGCGCTCGGACTTGATCACCAGCACTTTGTCGATCATGCGCTCCTGCTGGGGCGTGCCGAGGGCTGGCTGGACCGGCGACGGGGTGGCCGACGGGGTCTGGCGGATGATGGTCTCGGTGAAGGCCGCTTGCGACACCGAGACGACACTGAGGCAGAAGAGGGCAAGCAGCCAGCGCATGAAACCTATCCCTGAAAACTTTAGGTGGTGGACGACGAGACGTTCATCGGCGGCAGGTATTCATGGCCTATCGGGTAGTGCTGCCTGATGCGGTCGCGATAATAGCATTCTAGTGTGCGTGTGACGGTGCGGAAAGCCAGCTCACTCCAAGGAATTTCGTGCTCCTCGAACAGCCGCACTTCCAGGCTCTCGACGCCGACGGCGAAGTCCAGGTCGGCGAGCTCGGCGCGAAAGAACACATGCACCTGGTTGATGTGCGGCAGGTCGAACAGCTGGTAGAGCGTGGTTTCGCCGACCCGGGCGCAGGCTTCCTCGACGGTTTCGCGACGGGCGGCCTGGTCGAGGGTCTCGCCATTCTCCATGAAGCCGGCGGGCAGGGTCCAGAAACCGCGGCGCGGCTCGATGGCGCGGCGACACAGCAGCACCTGGCTGCCCCAGGTGGGCAACACGCCAGCGACGATATTGGGGTTCTGGTAGTGAATGGTATGGCAATGCTCGCACACGTAGCGCAGGCGGCTGTCGCCTTCGGGAATTCGCTGGGTGACCGGTTGGCCGCACGCGCTGCAGAATTTCATGCTTTATTCATTCCTGTGGGGTCGGGCTATCTTGGCGCGCTCGACCCGTCCACCGCAAGCGGCCTACGGGCGGGGCTTGGGTGCCTCGCGGCTTTGGTGCATCATGCGGGGCAGGCCTTGGAATCGAGAGTGCGTAATGCTGGACGAGCTTCTTCGCCGAATGAGCAACCACACCCCGGCATCGCTGGAGGTGGACCGCCGCTTTCCCGAGGCGGCGGTGCTGCTGCCCATCACCCGCAGCGACGAGCCGGAGCTGGTCTTGACGCTACGGGCCAAGGGCCTTTCCACCCATGGTGGCGAAGTGGCATTCCCTGGTGGTCGACGCGATCCAGAAGACCCTGACCTGGTGTTCACCGCCCTGCGTGAAGCGGAAGAGGAAATCGGCCTGCCGCCCGGCCTGGTGGAGGTGCTTGGACCGCTCAGTCCTCTGGTCTCGCTGCACGGCCTGAAGGTGGTGCCATTCGTCGGCTTGATTCCCGATTATGTCGAGTACCGCGCCAACGACGCGGAAATCGCCGCCGTGTTCAGCGTGCCGCTGGCGTTTTTCCGCCAGGACCCGCGCGACCATACCCACCGTATCGACTATCAGGGCCGCAGTTGGTACGTGCCCAGTTATCGCTATGGCGACTACAAGATCTGGGGCTTGTCGGCGATCATGATCGTCGAGCTGGTCAACCTGCTGTTCGATGCCGGCATCAGCCTGCACCAGCCACCCGAGCGTTTCATCCAGAACTGAGCGGGGCTCACCCCGCCATCGACGCAACCGTGAGGAGCGATACATGAAATACCGCCTGGGCGACCTGCGGGTCGAGACCCATCCCGAGAGCTGGACCGCGCCCAACGCCACCCTGATCGGCAGGGTGCGTCTGCAGGCGCGTGCCAGCGTGTGGTTCGGCGCGGTGCTGCGCGGCGACAACGAGCTGATCGACATCGGCGAGGACAGCAACGTCCAGGATGGCACGGTGATGCATACCGACATGGGCTCGCCGCTGACCATCGGCAAGGGCGTGACCATCGGCCACAACGCCATGCTGCATGGCTGCACGGTGGGCGACTACAGCCTGATCGGCATCAATGCGGTGATCCTCAACGGAGCGCGCATCGGCAGGCACTGCATCATCGGCGCCAATGCGCTGATCCCCGAAGGCAAGGAGATCCCCGACGGTTCGCTGGTGATGGGCTCGCCAGGCAAGGTGGTGCGCGAGCTCAGCGAGCAACAGATGCGCATGCTCGAGGCCAGCGCCGTGCACTATGTGGAAAACGCCAGGCGTTACGCGCGCGAGTTGGTGATCGATGAAGACTGACGAACGGCCGGTGGCCTCGCCCTGTGTCAGCGTCTGCGCGCTGGACGAGCAGGACATCTGCACGGGCTGCCAGCGCACGGTGGACGAGATCAGCCGCTGGGGGCGGATGGACAACGCCGAGCGCCGTGCCGTGCTTGCGCTTTGCCATGCGCGGGCGGTGGCGGCGGGGCTGATCATCGGGCTGTAGGCCTCTTCGCGGTTAAACCCGCTCCCACAGGATCCTCGCTGTCTCTGGCTGTGGGAGCGGGTTTACCCGCGAAGAAGCTGGCGCTAATCTGTGCGGCTTGCCCACCAAACACACAGACCATGTTCTATCTCATCGCCTACATCAGCAGCGTGGTGCTGATCAACTACGCCTTTTCCAGCGCACCGCACCTGGACGTGATCTGGTCCGCCTGGGGCGGACTGGTGTTCATCCTGCGCGACATGGTGCAGACCCGCTACGGCCATGGCGCGTTGCTGGCCATGCTGGTGGCGTTGGTGCTGTCCTACGTGACCTCGGAGCCGGCCATCGCTTTGGCCAGCGCCACCGCGTTCTTCGTTTCCGAACTGATCGACTGGCTGGTGTTCAGCGTCACCCGCCGGCCCCTGCGCGATCGCCTGTGGCTGAGCTCAGCGCTGAGCATTCCGGTGGATACCTTCATCTTCTTCGGCATGATCGGCGCGCTGACCCCGGCGGTGATCGGCACGGCGCTGGCCTCGAAATTCGCCGGGGTCACGGCGGTCTGGTTGATCATGGCCTGGCGGGCACGGCGCGCAGTAGCCACATCCTGATGTAGAATACCGGTCCATTTTTCAGCGGGCGGCAGCCAGCGTGGCGCGGCCCCGGACGCCTTCGAGGACCTGAAATGACCCGTATCGGAACCCCATTGTCGCCCACCGCGACCCGTGTACTGCTGTGCGGCTGCGGCGAGCTGGGCAAGGAAGTGGTGATCGAGTTGCAGCGCCTGGGCGTCGAGGTGATTGCCGTGGACCGCTACGCCAATGCGCCAGCCATGCAGGTCGCGCACCGCAGCCACGTGATCAACATGCTCGACGGCGTCGCCCTGCGCGCGGTGATCGAAGCGGAGAAGCCGCACTACATCGTGCCCGAAATCGAGGCCATCGCCACCGCCACCCTGGTGGAGCTGGAGAACGAGGGTTTCAATGTGGTGCCCACGGCCCGCGCCACCCAGCTGACGATGAACCGCGAAGGCATCCGCCGCCTGGCCGCCGAGGAGCTGGACCTGCCGACCTCGCCGTACCACTTCGCCGATACCTTCGAGGATTACAGCAAAGCGGTCGCGGACCTGGGTTACCCGTGCGTGGTCAAGCCGGTGATGAGTTCCTCGGGCAAGGGCCAGAGCCTGCTGCGCAGCGCCGACGACCTGCAGAAGGCCTGGGACTATGCCCAGGAGGGTGGCCGCGCCGGCAAGGGTCGGGTGATCATCGAGGGTTTCATCGACTTCGAGTACGAGATCACTTTGCTGACCGTGCGTCATGTCGGTGGTACCACCTTCCTCGAGCCGGTCGGGCACCGCCAGGAGAAGGGCGATTACCAGGAGTCCTGGCAGCCCCAGGCGATGAGCCCGAAGGCGCTGGCCGAGTCGCAGCGCGTGGCGCAGGCGGTCACCGATGCGCTGGGTGGCCGTGGCCTGTTCGGCGTGGAGTTGTTCGTCAAGGGCGACCAGGTGTGGTTCAGCGAGGTCTCGCCACGTCCCCACGACACCGGTCTGGTGACCCTGATTTCCCAGGACCTGTCGCAGTTCGCCCTGCATGCCCGGGCCATTCTCGGCCTGCCGATCCCGGTGGTGCGCCAGTTCGGCCCGTCGGCCTCGGCGGTGATCCTGCCGCAAGGCCAGTCGCAGCAGACCAGCTTCGCCAACCTCGGCGCCGCCCTGAGCGAACCGGATACCGCCATTCGCCTGTTCGGCAAGCCGGAGATCAACGGCACCCGCCGCATGGGCGTGTGCCTGGCGCGCGACGAGTCGGTCGAGGCCGCTCGGGCCAAGGCGACCCGCGCTTCGCAGGCGGTCAAGGTCGAGTTCTAAGCTGCAAGCCTTGAGCTGCAAGCCGCAAGTAAGAGCTGCGCCATGTACGGTCTGCTTTTTCTTGCAGCTTGCAGCTTGCAGCTTGCAGCTTAGAGCTTGCTTAGAGCTGGCTGTCGCGTGTCTCTTTCAGGCACAACACGGCAATCAGACTGATCACCGCCGCCACCGACACATATCCCCCCACCCAGCTCAACCCCCCCATGCTCACCAGCTTCTGGGCAAAGAACGGTGCCGCCGAGGCGCCGACGATGCCGCCCAGGTTGTAGGCCGCCGAGGCGCCGGTATAGCGCACATGGGTCGGGAACAGCTCCGGCAGCAGCGCGCCCATCGGCGCGAAGGTCACCCCCATCAGGAACAGCTCGATGGCCAGGAACAGCGCCACGCCCGTGGTCGAGCCCGAGGTCAGCAGCGGTTCCATGGTGAAGCCCGAGGCGATCGCCAGCAGGCCGCCGACCACCAGCACCGGCTTGCGCCCGTAGCGGTCGCTGAGCCAGGCCGACAGCGGCGTGGCCAGGGCCATGAAGACCACGGCGAAGCACAGCAGGCCGAGGAAGGTCTCGCGGCTGTAGCCCAGGGTGGTCACGCCATAGCTGAGCGAGAACACCGTGGAGATATAGAACAGCGCATAGCACACCACCATGGCCGCGGCCCCCAGCAAGGTGGGCAGCCAGTACCGGGCGAACAGATCGACCACCGGCATCTTCACCCGCTCGTGGCGGGCGACCGCCTTGGCGAACACCGGGCTCTCCTCCAGTTTCAGGCGCACATACAGGCCAACCAGCACCAGGGCGGCACTGAGCAGGAACGGAATGCGCCAGCCCCATTCACGGAACTGCTCATCGCTGAGCACCAGGGCCAGGGTGAGGAACAGGCCGTTGGCGGCGAGGAAGCCGATCGACGGGCCAAGTTGCGGGAACATGCCGAACCAGGCGCGCTTGCCCTCGGGTGCGTTCTCGGTGGCCAACAGTGCCGCGCCACCCCATTCGCCACCCAGCCCCAGGCCCTGGCCGAAGCGCAGCACGCAGAGGATGATCGGCGCCCATACGCCGATGCTGTCGTAGCCGGGCAGCACACCGATCAGTGTGGTGGAGACGCCCATCAGCAGCAGTGAGGCGACCAGGGTCGATTTGCGCCCGATACGGTCGCCGAAGTGGCCGAACAGCGCCGAGCCCAGCGGTCGGGCGAGAAAGGCGATACCGAAGGTGAGGAACGCCGCGAGCATCTGCGCGGTGCCCGATCCGGAGGGAAAGAACACCGGGCCGATCACCAGCGCGGCGGCGGTGGCGTAGACGTAGAAATCGTAGAACTCGATGGCGGTGCCGATGAAGCTGGCGGTGGCCACCCGGGCCGGAGAATTGACCGGGGTCGCCGAGGCAGGTTCGGCGTAGGTGCTGCTGGTAGTCATGCGAAGGTCCCTGACAGTCATGCTCCATGGGGCACGGCCCATGTGACGGGCACACGGGAGCCGGAGCGTATTGTTGTTGGTCGCCCGACTGACGATAGCCCAAGGGATAGGGGAGGAACGGGTGCTGTTCAGGGTGTCGAAGCAGGACCGCGGGGCATGTCGGTGGTGCGGACTGGCCGTGGGGCGCCGGGTGCGGGTAGCAGGCGGACGGCAGGGCTGGGTAAGCGTGGACCGAGTATAGCTATCGAGTCACGGTCCAGACCAGTACCTTGCTGGCGCAGTTGTCCTCGGTCTCGAGGATCTCCAGGCGGTAACGGCCGATTTTCAGGCACACCGCGCTTGCCGGGATGCTTTCCAGGGCTTCGGTGACCAGGCCGTTGAGGGTTTTCGGCCCGCCGTCGCAGGGCAGGTGCCAGCCGAGCGTGCGATTGATCTCGCGCAGCGATGCGGTGCCTTCGATGACGAAGCGTCCATCGGGCTGAGGGTGGACATGGGGGTTGTCGAGGCTGTGCTCGTCCTCGAACTCGCCGACGATCTCTTCGAGAATGTCTTCCAGGGTGACGATGCCCAGCACTTCGCCGTACTCGTCCACCACCACGCCCATGCGCCGCTGCTGCTTGTGGAAGTTCAGCAACTGCATCTGCAGCGGGGTGCTTTCGGGGACGAAGTAGGGCTCGTAGCAGGCCGCCCGGAGCTTCTCCAGGGTCAGCTCGGCCCGCGGCAGCAGGTGGCTGATCAGTTTGGTGTTGAGCACCGCTTCGACCTGGTTGATGTCGTTGTGGTAGACCGGCAGGCGTGTGTGGCGGCTGACGATCAACTGCTCGATGATGCGTTCGATGGGGTCGTCGAGATTGACGCCGTCGACCTCGTTGCGCGGTACCAGGATGTCGTTGACGGTGATCTTGTCCAGCGCCTGCAGGCCATCCAGCAGGCCGGGGCGTGGCATATCGCCGGTGGCATCTTCATCGGCTTCGTCATCTTGTTGCGGATGCAGGGCCACGGCGCTCGGCTGCACGCGGAACGGGCGCAGGATCAGCCGGGCGCAACCATCGAGCAGGCAAGCTGGCGGCTGCAGCAGCGCCAGTGGCAGTCTCAGCAGGTTACCGCCCAGGCTCAGGAAGGACTGCGGGTTGCGTCGGGCCAGGCGGCGCGGCAGGTACTCGGCGAGCACCAGCAGGCCAAGGGCGGCGCCAAGGCCGGCCAACCAGAAGCCGTGCTCGCCGCTGTAGCGCTGGCCGATCAGGCAGGCCAGGCCCAGTACCAGCAGCTTGCCGAGGCTGGCACCGAGCACCAGGCCCTGGGCGGGCAGGGCGGGGTCCGCCTGGCCGTTGAGCTGCTGGCGGGCGGCATCCACCGCGGTAAACAGTGCCGACCACAGCAGGGCCAGTGCGATGATGCCGAGCAATGGGGCGTACGGCAGGGTGTCCATGGGTGGCCGTCAGATGTGCAGGATGAATTCGCGGACCAGCTTGCTGCCGAAGTAGGCCAGCATCAGCAGGCAGAAGCCGGCCAGGGTCCAGCGGATCGCCTTGTGGCCGCGCCAGCCCAGGCGGGTACGGCCCCACAGCAGCACGCTGAACACGATCCAGGCCACGCAGGCCAGCAGCGTCTTGTGCACCAGGTGCTGGGCGAACAGGTTGTCGAGGAACAGCCAGCCGGAAACCAGCGACAGCGACAGCAGTACCCAGCCCGCCCACAGGAAACCGAACAACAGGCTTTCCATGGTCTGCAACGGCGGGAAGTTGCGGATCAACCCGGACGGGTGCTTGTGCTTGAGCTGGTGGTCCTGGAGCAACAGCAGCAGAGCCTGGAACACGGCGATGGTGAACAGGCCATAGGCCAGGATCGACAGCAGAATATGCGCGAGGATGCCCGGTTCTTCGTTGATCAGCGGTGCCGTGCCGGGTGGCGCGAACTGGGCCAGCAGCGCGGTCACCGCGCCGAGCGGGAACAGCAGCACCAGCAGGTTTTCCACCGGGATGCTCAGGCAGGCCAGGAGCGTGAGACCGATCACTGCCGCGGCGATCAGGCTGGCGGCGCTGAAGAAGTCCAGGCTCAGGCCCAGCGGGGTGATCAGCTGGAAGAACAGGGCGCCACCCTGGGCGGCGACCGCCAGGGTGCCGAGCAGGCCAAGCAGCCGTTTGTCGGCGCGGGCGCCACGGGCCAGGCCGGTGGCCTGATAGACGGTCGCGGCCAGATAAAGGAAGGCGGCGATCAGATTGGGGATGAGGCTGGGTGAAGAGAACATAAGTCCTGGCAGGCAAGCCCTAAAGGGACGGAGTTTGGCATAGATCGCGGTGGGCAAGGAAGACCAGGAAGCCTTGCTCCGGTGCCTGGCGGGCGACTTGTGCCCCATATGCCGGCCTCTTCGCGGGTAAACCCGCTCCTACAGGGGCATACGCGATCTCTGTGGGAGCGGGTTTACCCGCGAATCAGGCCGGCATGGCCACCGAATATCCAGCGGTCCGGCGCCAAGGTGTGCGCCACCGTCGCTCTCAGCTATAATCGCCGCCTTGCTCTGCCCGGCGCGTGTACATATTCACCTGGGCACCTGAAAAACCTCGGCTTCACTGGGCCTGAAAGGATCACCATGTTCGAAAACCTGACCGACCGCCTGTCACAGACGCTGCGCCATGTCACCGGCAAGGCCAAGCTGACCGAAGACAACATCAAGGACACGCTGCGCGAAGTGCGCATGGCCCTGCTCGAGGCCGACGTCGCCCTGCCGGTGGTCAAGGATTTCGTCAACAGCATCAAGGAGCGCGCGGTCGGCACCGAGGTGTCACGCAGCCTGACCCCGGGCCAGGCCTTCGTGAAGATCGTCCAGGCCGAGCTGGAAAGCCTGATGGGGGCGGCCAACGAAGAGCTGACGCTCAACGCCGCTCCGCCTGCAGTCGTGCTGATGGCCGGCCTGCAGGGCGCCGGTAAGACCACCACCGCCGGCAAGCTGGCGCGCCACCTGAAAGAGCGCAAGAAGAAGAGCGTGATGGTGGTGTCGGCCGACGTCTACCGTCCGGCGGCAATCAAGCAGCTCGAAACCCTGGCCAATGACATCGGCGTGACCTTCTTCCCGTCGGACATCAGCCAGAAGCCGGTGGCCATTGCCGAGGCGGCGATCCGCGAAGCCAAGCTCAAGTTCATCGACGTGGTGATCGTCGACACCGCCGGCCGCCTGCATGTCGACGCCGACATGATGGACGAGATCAAGGCCCTGCACGCCGCGGTCAAACCGATCGAAACGTTGTTCGTGGTCGACGCCATGACCGGCCAGGACGCCGCCAACACCGCCAAGGCCTTCGGCGACGCCCTGCCGCTGACCGGCGTGGTGCTGACCAAGGTCGACGGCGACGCCCGTGGCGGTGCCGCGCTGTCGGTGCGCGCGATCACCGGCAAGCCGATCAAGTTCATCGGCATGGGCGAGAAGACCGAAGCCCTGGAGCCGTTCCACCCGGACCGTATCGCCTCGCGCATCCTCGGCATGGGCGACGTGCTCAGCCTGATCGAGCAGGCCGAGCAGAACATCGACAAGGCCAAGGCCGACAAACTGGCCAAGAAGCTGAAGAAGGGCAAGGGCTTCGACCTCGAGGACTTCCGCGACCAACTGCAGCAGATGAAGAACATGGGTGGCCTCGGCGGCCTGATGGACAAGCTGCCCAGCATCGGTGGCGTGAACCTGTCGCAGATGGGCAATGCCCAGGGCGCTGCCGAGAAGCAGTTCAAGCAGATGGAGGCGATCATCAACTCCATGACTCCGGCCGAGCGCCGCGACCCCGACCTGATCAGCGGCTCTCGCAAGCGCCGTATCGCCCTGGGTTCCGGCACCCAGGTGCAGGACATCGGCCGCTTGATCAAGCAGCACAAGCAGATGCAGAAGATGATGAAGAAATTCTCCGCCAAGGGCGGCATGGCCAAGATGATGCGTGGCCTTGGCGGGATGCTGCCGGGTGGCGGCATGCCGAAACTGTAAAGAATCCGGTGGGTTTCCTTATAAGAGGAAGCCCGCCAGAACCCCGCTACGGCGGGATCATGGCCGCCGCGAGGTGGCCCAAACCGGCGAAACTGAGCGGCAGGCCCTGGCTTTGCCGAAAAAGGCATTTGCAAATGTCCGTGTATTCCCCGAGAATATGCGGCCTTTTGGGCACCCGTGTGCCCATTGGGCATTCAGTTTTGCAGCACCGACTATAGGAACGATGTTCACATGGTAACCATTCGTCTGGCCCGTGGCGGCTCGAAAAAGCGCCCATTCTACCACCTGACCGTGACCAACTCGCGTAACGCCCGTGACGGCCGTTTCGTTGAGCGCGTTGGCTTCTTCAACCCGATCGCATCGGGCGCCGAAGTCAAGCTGTCGGTCAACCAAGAGCGCGTCACCTACTGGCTGAGCCAGGGCGCACAGCCGTCTGAGCGTGTTGCTCAGCTGCTGAAGGAAGCTGCCAAGGCTGCAGCCTGAGCAGTATGAACGCGACGCCAGAAAAGGCTGACGACCTCATCGTCGTTGGCAAGATTTTTTCGGTTCACGGCGTTCGCGGCGAGGTGAAGGTGTATTCCTTTACCGATCCGATTGAAAACCTGTTGGATTATCCGCGCTGGACGCTCAGGCACGAAGGCAAGGTAAAGCAGGTCGAGCTGGTCAACGGTCGTGGCTCCCAGAAGGGCCTGGTCGTGAAACTCAAAGGCCTCGATGATCGTGATGAAGCCCGTCTTCTGAGCGGTTACGAAATCTGCATCCCGCGGAGCCTTTTGCCCAACCTGGCAGCCGACGAGTACTACTGGTACCAGTTGGTGGGCCTGAAGGTCATCAATCAGGACGAACAGCTGTTCGGCAAGATCGATCACCTGTTGGAGACCGGCGCGAACGATGTAATGGTGGTCAAGCCCTGCGCAGGCAGCCTGGATGATCGCGAGCGTCTGTTGCCCTATACCGGGCAGTGCGTGCTGGCAATCGACCTGGAAGCAGGCGTGATGCGGGTTGAGTGGGACGCGGATTTCTAAACGATGGGTAACCTTCGCGTAGACGTCATTACGTTGTTCCCCGAGATGTTCTCGGCCATCACGGAGTACGGCATTACCAGCCGCGCGGTGAAACAGGGGTTGCTGCAAGTGACCTGCTGGAACCCGCGGGACTACACCACAGATCGCCACCACACCGTGGACGATCGGCCGTTTGGCGGTGGTCCGGGCATGGTGATGAAGATCAAGCCTCTGGAAGACGCCCTGGTTAGCGCCAGGCAGGCAACCGGAGCATCGGCAAAGGTGATCTACCTTTCGCCACAAGGCCGCAAGCTGACCCAGCAGGCGGTCAAAGGCCTGGCCGAACAGGAATCGTTGATCCTGATCGCCGGTCGTTATGAAGGCATCGACGAGCGCTTTATCGAGGCTCATGTCGATGAGGAGTGGTCGATTGGCGACTATGTGCTTTCCGGTGGCGAGCTGCCGGCCATGGTACTGATCGATGCGGTTACACGGCTGCTGCCCGGAGCTTTAGGGCATGTGGACTCGGCGGAGGAAGACTCTTTCACCGACGGTCTGCTGGATTGCCCGCACTACACCCGACCTGAGGTGTATGCGGATCAGCGTGTTCCCGACGTGTTGCTAAGTGGCAACCATGCACATATCCGGCGTTGGCGGATGAAGCAGTCCCTTGGTAGGACCTTCGAACGACGCGCCGATCTTCTGGAAAGTCGCTCGCTTTCTGGAGAAGAGAAGAAGCTGCTCGAGGAATACATCCGCGAGCGGGACGATAGTTAAACGTATCGATGGTGGATCGAGTATCCATCTTAGGAGCACAGCATGACCAACAAGATCATCCAGCAGCTCGAAGCCGAGCAGATGAGCAAAGAGATCCCGACCTTCGCGCCAGGCGACACCGTTGTCGTCCAGGTTAAAGTGAAGGAAGGCGACCGCTCGCGTCTGCAGGCGTTCGAAGGCGTTGTTATCGCCAAGCGTAACCGCGGTCTGAACAGCGCCTTCACCGTGCGCAAGATCTCCAGCGGCGTTGGCGTAGAGCGTACCTTCCAGACCTACAGCCCGCAGATCGACAGCCTGGCCGTGAAACGTCGTGGTGACGTGCGTAAAGCCAAGCTGTACTACCTGCGCGACCTGTCCGGCAAAGCCGCTCGCATCAAGGAAAAACTGTCCTGAGTACAGTTTGCCTGGCGGCCTAGGCCGCCTTGCGAGAAAAAAGCAGCCTTCGGGCTGCTTTTTTGCATTTTGCGATTTGTGTTGGCTGCTTCGCGGGTAAACCCGCTCCCACAGGTTCATCGCCCTCTGTGGGAGCGGGTTTACCCGCGAAGCAGGCGACCTTGCTTTCAGACTTTGCGATGTGAATCCTATGACGACGTCCCGAGACCAGGAAATCCAGCGCCGCACCGAGTTGTCGGTGACCCGCGTGACCAAGGCGGTGTTCCCCAACACCACCAACCACCACAACACCTTGTTCGGCGGCACCGCCCTGGCGTGGATGGACGAAGTGTCGTTCATCGCCGCCACCCGCTTCTGCCGTCTGCCACTGGTGACGGTGTCCACCGACCGTATCGATTTCAAGCACCCGATCCCGGCTGGTTCGATCGTCGAGCTGGTGGGCACGGTGATCAAGGTCGGCAACACCAGCCTGCAGGTGCAGGTGGATGTGTTCGTCGAGAACATGTACCTCGATGGCCGCGAGCGGGCGATCCATGGCGTGTTCAGCTTCGTCGCCATCGACGAGGACAAGCGCCCGGTGCCGGTGCTGTCGTTGGCTTGATTGCCCTGCGCTCTGATTTGGCGCAGAAGAGCGCGCAACCCTGGGGCTGCGCTGCCACGCAGGAAATAGAGTTGATTGCCAGCGTGGGAGCGGGCTTGTCCCGCGATGCGGTGGATGGCACCGGCTTCGCCGGTGATCGCGGGTCAAGCCCGCTCCCACGCAGTCCAGGCCAAGTCAAAGAATTGCGTTTATCCCATGGCCGTGTCTGAAGCCGCTTCTGCAGGTCAATGTGCCACAGCCTGCTCAGTCAGCTCCGGCTCCACCAGCGCCACCAGTGTCCACCCAGGCTGCGGCTTGAGCGGGTTGTCCGGGCTGGCCACATGCACCCAGCCTTGCCCATCCCGGGCGAACAGCAGCGTGGCCCGGGGGCCATGCAGCTGCTGGTAGTCGCCCCAGTCGAAGGCCTCGGTCAGCGTGGTGCTGTACAGCTCGGCACCCTGGTGCAGCAGCTTGGCCAACTGCCCATAGGTCATCGGGCTCGACCCGAGCAATTGCCCGCGATGCTCCTCGCTGGCACGGTGCTTGTCGCTGCGCTGTTTTTCCAGGCCGCTGGCCAGCACGAACAGCCGGGCCTGGCCGAAATCATGGCGAAAGCGCGCGCAGGCCAGGGCATTGAGCTCTCCCGCCGGCGACAGGCCGAGCAGGTGGCCCAGGCCGACCAGGTCGAGGTGAGCGTCGGCGTGCTGCGAGGCGGGGTTGCCAAAGTAGGTCGGCAAGTTTTCCATGCGCGCGGCGCGGATGTTCTCCCAGCTCGAGTCGGTCAGCAGTACCCGGCAGCCCAGTTGTTGCAGGGCTTTGGCGATTGCGCGGGCGGGCGGGTTGGCGCCGACGATGAGGAAGCCGCTCGGCGCCGGCTCCGCCACCTTGAGCAGGCGCGCCAGGGGCCTGGCCGTGGCGCTCTGCAGCACCACGGTGCCGATGATCACGGCGAAGGTCAGCGGCACCAGCAGCAGGGCGCCCTCATGGCCAGCCTCATCGAGACGAATGGCGAAGATGGCCGAGACGGCGGCGGCCACGATGCCTCGTGGGGCGATCCAGGCCAGTAACGCCCGTTCCCGCCAGTTCAGCGTCGAGCCCAGGGTCGCCAGCCAGACGTTCAGTGGCCGCGCCAGCAATTGGATCACCAGCAGCAGCGCCAGCACCGCCGGGCCCAGCGCCAGCAGCGCATCCAGGTCGAGTCGAGCGGCCAGGAGGATGAACAGGCCGGAGATCAGCAGCACGCTGAGGTTCTCCTTGAAGTGCAGGATCTGCCGTACATCCACGCCGGGCATGTTGGCCAGCCACATGCCCATGACCGTGACCGCCAGCAGGCCCGACTCGTGGACGATCTGGTTGGCGGCGATGAAGATGCCCAGCACCGCTGCCAGCGAGGCCAGGTTGTGCAGGTATTCCGGCAGCCACTGCTCGCGCATGACCTGTCCCAATAGCCAGCCGCCGGCGACGCCGAGCGCGCTGCCGCAGAAAATCACCCCGGCGAAGGTCGCCAGGCTCTGGCTCAGCCCGTTGCCAGCGACGTTGGCGATGATGAAGCTGTACACCACCACCGCCAGCAGCGCGCCGATCGGGTCGATGACGATGCCTTCCCAACGCAGGATGTTGGCGATGGCCGCCTTGGGTCGCACCACGCGCAGCATGGGCACGATCACCGTGGGACCGGTGACCAGGGTCAGGGTGCCGAACAGGATCGCCAGGGGCCAGTCGAAACCCAGCAACCAGTGGGTGGCCAGGGCGATCACCAGCCAGGTACTCAGCGCGCCGATGGTCACCAGGCGATGCACCACGCTGCCGATCTCGCGCCATTGCGACAGGTGCAGGGTGAGGCTGCCTTCGAACAGGATCAGCGCCACGGCCAGTGATACCAGTGGCATCAGCAGCGGGCCGAACAGCGCCTGGGGCTGCAGCCAGCCGAGCACCGGTCCTGCGAGAATGCCGCACAGCAGCAGGAACAGGATCGCCGGCAGCTTCAGACGCCAGGCCAGCCATTGGCACAGCAACGCGGCGGCGCCGATACCCCCGACACTCAAAAGAATCTGCTGTTCGTTCATGCGCTCTCCCTCTGCATGCGTCGATATGAAAGACTAAGCGCCATTTCGCCGTTTGCCACCGAGTTTTCATGCCTGCACTGGACCACCCACTGATCGACCAGTTCCTCGATGCCCTCTGGCTGGAGAAGGGACTGTCCGACAACACCCGCGCTTCGTACCGCAGCGATCTGGCGCTGTTCAATGGTTGGCTCCAGGAGCGCGGCGTGGCGCTGCCCGATGCCGGCCGCGAGTCGATCCTCGACCACCTGGCCTGGCGTTTCGACCAGGGCTACAAGCCGCGCTCCACCGCGCGCTTTCTTTCCGGTGTGCGGGGCTTCTTCCGTTACCTGCTGCGCGAGCGGCTGGTCGGCGTCGACCCGACGCTGCAGGTGGACATGCCGCAATTGGGGCGACCGCTGCCCAAGTCGCTGTCGGAGGCCGATGTCGAAGCGCTGCTGCAGGCGCCGGACCTCGGCGAAGCCATCGGCCAGCGCGATCGCGCCATGCTTGAAGTCCTCTATGCCTGCGGCCTGCGAGTGACCGAACTGGTCAGCCTGACCCTGGACCAGGTCAATCTGCGCCAGGGCGTGCTGCGGGTAATGGGCAAGGGCAGCAAGGAGCGCCTGGTGCCCATGGGCGAGGAGGCGGTGGTGTGGCTCGAGCGCTACCTGCGCGATGGTCGCGCCGAACTGCTCAATGGGCGTCCCAGTGATGTGCTGTTCCCTAGCCTGCGCGGCGAGCAGATGACCCGCCAGACCTTCTGGCACCGCATCAAGCATCAGGCGCGGGTGGCCGGGATAGACAAGCCGCTGTCACCGCACACCTTGCGCCACGCCTTCGCCACGCACCTGCTCAACCATGGCGCCGACCTGCGCGTGGTGCAGATGCTGCTGGGCCACAGCGACCTGTCGACCACGCAGATCTACACCCATGTCGCCAAGGCGCGCCTGCAACAGCTGCACGCCCAGCATCATCCACGTGGATGAAGGATTTTCATGTTCCGCCGACCGGTGCCTGAGTACCCCTACTGCGCCGGTCGGTTGTGGTAGGCTTGGACGGTTTGTTGCAAGGGCCGATCTTTCGCCACCCGCCAGGGGTGTGCGAAGCCCCCGCGGCCCCGTCCGCCTTCAGGAGTACCCCATGCGCGTGACCCAGATTTTCGCCGCCGCCGCCCTGGCGTTGGCCAGTACCTTTGCCGTCGCCGCGGCCACCGATGCCAATGCCGGCGCCGAGCAGGCGATTCGCAAATCGCTGCAGAACCTGCAGTTGGAAGTTCCGGTGGAGAGCGTGGCCAGCAGCCCGCTCAACGGCCTGTACGAAGTCAAGCTGCAAGGTGGTCGCGTGCTGTACGCCAGCGCCGACGGCCAGTTCGTGATGCAGGGCTACCTGTTCCAGATCCAGGATGGCAAGCCGGTCAACCTCACCGAGAAGACCGAGCGCCAGGGCGTCGCCAAGCTGATCAACGGCATCCCGGCAGCGGAAATGGTCGTCTACCCGGCCAAGGGTGAAACCAAGTCGCACATCACCGTGTTCACCGACACCACCTGCCCGTACTGCCACAAGCTGCACGCCGAAGTACCGGAACTCAATCGCCGTGGCATCGAAGTGCGCTACGTCGCCTTCCCGCGCCAGGGCCTGGGCTCGCCGGGCGACGAGCAACTGCAGGCGGTCTGGTGTTCCAGCGACCGTCGCGCGGCGCTGGACAAGATGATCGACGGCAAGGAAATCAAGTCCGCCAAGTGCGCCAATCCGGTCAGCAAGCAGTTCCAGCTGGGTCAGTCGATCGGTGTGAACGGCACGCCGGCGATCGTGCTGCAAAATGGCCAGGTGATTCCGGGCTACCAGCCGGCGCCGCAGGTGGCCAAGCTGGCCCTGGCAGAGAGCAAGTAATCAATTCAGTACGCCGTCGTCATGGGGTGACGGCATGTTTCACGGTCGGCGCAGGTGCCGGCCGTTCAATGGGGAGTTCACAGTGAAACCGGTCAAAGTAGGCATCTGTGGGTTGGGGACCGTCGGTGGCGGAACCTTCAATGTACTCAAGCGCAACGCCGAGGAGATTGCCCGCCGTGCCGGGCGCGGTATTGAAGTGGCACAGATTGCCATGCGCTCGCAGAACCCGAATTGCCAGATTACCGGTACCCCCATTACCGCTGATGTGTTCGAAGTCGCGAGCAACCCCGAGATCGATATCGTCATCGAGCTGATCGGCGGCTACACCATCGCCCGCGACCTGGTGCTCAAGGCCATCGACAACGGCAAGCACGTGGTCACCGCCAACAAGGCGCTGATCGCCGTGCATGGCAACGAGATCTTCGCCAAGGCGCGCGAGAAGGGTGTCATCGTCGCCTTCGAAGCCGCCGTGGCCGGCGGCATCCCGGTGATCAAGGCGATCCGCGAGGGCCTGTCGGCCAACCGCATCAACTGGCTGGCCGGGATCATCAACGGCACTGGCAACTTCATCCTCACCGAGATGCGCGACAAGGGCCGCGCCTTCCCCGACGTGCTGGCCGAAGCCCAGGCGCTGGGTTATGCCGAGGCCGACCCGACCTTCGACGTCGAGGGCATCGACGCCGCGCACAAGCTGACCATCCTGGCGTCCATCGCCTTCGGCATCCCGCTGCAGTTCGACAAGGCCTACACCGAGGGCATCACCCAGCTGACCACTGCCGACGTCAACTACGCCGAGGCCCTGGGCTACCGCATCAAGCACCTGGGCGTCGCCCGTCGCACCGCCGACGGCATCGAGCTGCGCGTGCACCCGACACTGATCCCCAACGACCGCCTGATCGCCAACGTCAACGGCGTGATGAACGCGGTAATGGTCAACGGCGACGCCGCTGGGTCCACCCTGTACTACGGCGCCGGTGCCGGCATGGAGCCGACTGCTTCGTCGGTGGTCGCCGATCTGGTCGACGTGGTCCGCGCCATGACCTCGGACCCGGAGAACCGCGTGCCGCATCTGGCCTTCCAGCCGGACGCGCTGTCGGCCCATCCGATCCTGCCGATCGAGGCCTGCGAGAGCGCCTACTACCTGCGTATCCAGGCCAAGGACCACCCGGGCGTGCTGGCCCAGGTCGCCAGCATCCTTTCGGAGCGTGGCATCAACATCGAGTCGATCATGCAGAAGGAAGCCGAGGAGCAGGACGGCCTGGTGCCGATGATCCTGCTGACCCATCGCGTGGTCGAGCAGCGCATCGACGACGCCATCGTCGCCCTGGAAGCACTCCAGGACGTGGTCGGCAAGGTCGTGCGCATCCGCGTCGAACAGCTCAATTGAGCGGCAAGCTTCAAGCTGCAAGCTGCAAGTAAAGGCAGTGCGGTGTTGGGGCTTGAATAGAACACAATCGCGGCAAGGAGAGACGCCGAGCACGAGAGCAACGCCAATCGGCTTTATCTTGTAGCTTGCAGCTCGAAGCTTGCCGCTCAAACCAAAGGTTTGCACCCATGCGCTATATCAGTACCCGCGGCCAGGCTCCGGCCCTGAACTTCGAAGATGTCCTGCTGGCGGGCCTCGCCAGCGACGGCGGCCTGTACGTGCCCGAGAACCTGCCACGCTTCACCCAGGAAGAAATCGCCTCCTGGGCGGGCCTGCCGTACCACGAACTGGCCTTCCGGGTGATGCGCCCGTTCGTCGAAGGCAGCATCGCCGACGCTGATTTCAAGAAGATCCTCGAAGAGACCTACGGCAACTTCGCCCACGCCGCCGTCGCGCCGCTGCGTCAGCTCAACGGCAACGAGTGGGTGATGGAGCTGTTCCACGGCCCGACCCTGGCCTTCAAGGACTTCGCCCTGCAACTGCTTGGCCGCCTGCTCGACCACGTGCTGCTCAAGCGCGGCGAGCGCGTGGTGATCGTCGGCGCCACCAGCGGTGACACAGGTTCCGCCGCCATCGAAGGCTGCCGCCGTTGCGACAACGTCGACATCTTCATCCTGCACCCGCACCAGCGTGTGTCGGAAGTGCAGCGCCGGCAGATGACCACCATCCTCGGCGACAACATCCACAACATCGCCATCGAGGGCAACTTCGACGACTGCCAGGAGATGGTCAAGGCCAGCTTCGCCGACCAGTCGTTCCTCAAGGGCACCCGCCTGGTGGCGGTCAACTCGATCAACTGGGCGCGGATCATGGCCCAGATCGTCTACTACTTCCATGCAGCCCTGCAGCTCGGTGGCCCGGCCCGTTCGGTGGCGTTCTCGGTGCCGACCGGCAACTTCGGCGATATCTTCGCCGGCTACCTGGCGCGCAACATGGGTCTGCCGATCAGCCAGCTGGTGGTGGCGACCAACCGCAACGACATCCTGCACCGCTTCATGAGTGGCAACCAGTACGTCAAGGACGCCCTGCACCCGACCCTGTCGCCGTCGATGGACATCATGGTCTCGTCCAACTTCGAGCGCTTGCTGTTCGACCTGCACGGTCGCAACGGCGCAGCCGTCGCCCAGCTGATGGACACCTTCAAGCAAGGCGGTGGCTTCAGCGTCGAGCAGGACCGCTGGACCGAGGCGCGCAAGCTGTTCGACTCGCTGGCCGTCACCGACGAGCAGACCTGCGAGACCATCGCCGAGGTCTTCGCCAGCACTGGTGAAGTGCTCGACCCGCACACCGCGATCGGCGTCAAGGCCGCCCGCGAGTGCCGCCGCAGCCTGGATACGCCGATGGTGGTGCTGGGCACCGCGCATCCGGTCAAGTTCCCCGAGGCCGTGGAGAAGGCGGGTGTCGCCAAGGCCCTGGAGCTGCCGGCGCACCTGAGCGATCTGTTCAGCCGCGAAGAGCGCTGCACGGTGCTGGCCAACGATCTGAAGACCGTCCAGGCCTTCGTCAGCCAGCACGGCAATCGCGGTAAGCCGCTGTAACGCCTCGCACCTGAGTGTGTGGTGCTGTCCCGGTGCCGCGACCGCAGAGGCTGCTTCGCGGGTAAACCCGCCCCTACAGGAATTGCGCAAGGATTGAGGTCATTGCGATCCCTGTGGGAGCGGCTTTAGCCGCGAACACCGGCGTAGGCGGTGCCAGGCTCTGCGTCGCTTGCTTCGCGGGTGAACCCGCTCCCACAGGAGCAGCACACGGCTTGAGGTCAACGCGGTAGCTGTGAGAGCAACTGTCTTGCTCGGATTCCTCAACCTGGCGCCGATTGATGCAGGCGTTGCTCTACAGCACAGTGGCTTCTCGGCTGCTTTCGGACTTTTCCTATACAGCCGCTGCTGTCGCCCTACTAAAGTGGTCGCCTCGCTCTCACGCTACATCGCCGAGGAAAGGCCAATGCACAGGCTCAATGTCCTTATCCATCAGCCTCGCCCCTTCCACCAGATACTCCTGCACCAGGCGCTCAACGCCCAAGGTATCTACAGCGTAAGGCTGGCCGAGGAACCGTCTGACATCCTCGTCGCCCTTTGTCGCGGGCTGCCGATAGATTTGCTGATACTCGATCACGGCATGCCACGGAGCAGTGCCGAGATTTTGTTCGAGCAGCTTTCATCCGGTCTATCGCCACGGGCGCTGTTGTTCGTCGGTCAGGCGGGGGAGAAGTGCCCGGATCTGGCGCGCGAGGCGCGCCGGCACGGTCTGCCGGTGCTGTTCGACGTGCCCTGGAGCCGACTGACCACGGCGCTGGGAAGCGCACTCCAGTGCCTGGCGCCACGGGCAGACGACTGCACCTGCCACGCTATCGAAACTGTCATGTCCGCCGCGCATGCTCGCTGAACCGGCCAGCTGGACGAACTTTCCCCCCAGGCTGACGGTCAGTTCCGATATGTCCACAAGCCAGAGTGATCCGGATGGAAAGAATCTGCAGGCTGCTCAACGATGCCTTGACCCCTTACCGGGCCGAACTGGGTGTGACCGATGGCGACGGCAATCGCCAGCTGACGCTGTATGACGAGCGCGGCGAGGTGGCGCTGCGGCGCAAGATCCACGCGCGGCAGTTGACCGAGCGGCAGTTGCTGGTCGACCTGGTGGACGGCTTGCACCGCGACCTGCAGATCATGGAAGGGCGCTTGCAACCCTGCGTGATCGCCGCGATGCAACACGCGCGACAACCGCAGGGAACCTTTGCCCGAGGCGGCTGATCAGATCCTTTGAGACAGCAGGGGGGCGTGCTTCGCTCCGGCATTCCCGTCAGCTGTCACCGCAAGTCCCCGGACTTTCGCTTGACCCCGGTCGCCATTCCCCAGCGGCCGGGGTTTCTTTTTTTGGGCGCTACGGCAGGGCCGGTTCGGGCTGTTCGAAGAAGTGACGGGCCTGCTCCAGGTAGTCGTCCTGCAATTGCGGGTCCAGCCAATGCGCGTACAGGCGCGGTAGCGGCTCGCGGCGCAGGTCGGGCAGCAACTGGTCGATATGGGCGATGGCTTCGCGCCCCAGCGCCGTGTCCGAACAGCCGATGTGCAGGAATTGGTGGCGGTTGACGTTGCGGATGGGATGAAAACTGTAGTCTTCCGGTGAGCCGCCTTGATGCTGGATCAGATAGCGGATTTCCGGCCAGTACCCGAGTACCAGCTGCAAGCGTCCCAGTTTCTGCATTTGCAGCAGGCTCGCGGTGGCGTCGTTGCCGTAGTGGCGGCTGAATGCGCTGTCCGGCAACTGGCGCAGGATCTCGTCGACCTGCATGCTGTAGCTGCGTTCGGCGACGATGCCCAGTTTCAGGCGGGTCTGGGCCAGCAACCGTTCGAGGTCCACCTGTTGTCCGTCAAGGAAGGGTGCCAATAGCCCCTCGTCTTGCCGGCGTACCACCAGACCGCTGCTGAGCACGCCCAGCGAGGGGGCGGAAAAGTGCACGTACCTGGCCCGTTCTGGCGTCCACAGCAAGGTTGGGTCACAGGTGAAGCTTTGCTCCTGGAGCATCTGGATGCCTCGGGCGCGGTTGACCCGGACGATGCTGTGATCGTATTCGGGCATCTGGGCGATGAGCAGGGGCAGCAATTGATCGACCACACCCAGGCCCTTTTCCGGGCCTTCGAAAATGGTGAATGGCGGCAGGTCGCGCACCAGCCACAGTAGGCGCTCCTTGGCGGCGACCGTTTGTCCCGTCAGCAGGAGCAGCAGGCAGAGCAAGGCGGGCAGGCGTGTGATCGTGATACCCATGGGGCCGCGGGATCAGACCGTGCCGGCCGCGCGCAGGCGGGCGATGGTGGCCTCGTCGTAGCCCAGGTTGGCGAGCACCCTGTCGGTATGCTCGCCCAGAGCCGGCCCGACCCATTCGCTGGAGCCCGGTGTTTCCGAGAGCTTGGGGACGATACCCGGCATCTTGAACGGCTTGCCGTCCGGCAGGCGCGCTTGGAGGAACATCTCGCGGGCGAGGAATTGCGGGTCGCTGAACATGTCTTCGGCCGAATAGATCCGGCTGGCCGGTACCTCGGCGTCGTTGAGCGTCTGCATCACCTGGCTCAGCGGCAGGGCGTTGGCCCAGCGGTCGATCACGCCGTACAGTTCGTCGCGGCGGGCATCGCGGCCATCATTGCTGGCCAGTGCCGGGTCGTTCGCCAGGTCGTCGCGGCCAATGGCCTGCATGAAGCGCTTGAAGATCGCATCGCCATTGGCGCCGATCTGTACATGGCGGCCATCGGCGGTGGTGTGGATGGACGAGGGGGTGATGCCCGGCATGATATTGCCGGTGCGCTCGCGGATGAAACCGAACACGTCGAACTCCGGGACCATGCTTTCCATCATGGCGAAGATCGCTTCGTACAGCGCCACGTCCACCACCTGGCCCTGGCCGCCGTTCACTTCGCGATGGCGCAGGGCCATCAGCGCGCCGATCACCCCCCACAGGGCGGCAATGGAGTCGCCGATGGAGATGCCGGTACGCACCGGCGGGCGATCCTCGAAGCCGGTGATATAGCGCAGGCCGCCCATGGATTCGCCTACTGCGCCGAAACCGGGTTGGTCTTTCATCGGGCCGGTCTGGCCGAAGCCCGACAGGCGCACCATCACCAGGCGCGGATTGAGTGCGTGCAACACATCCCAACCCAGGTCGAGCTTTTCCAGCACGCCGGGACGGAAGTTCTCGATCAGGATGTCGGCTTCGGCGAGCAGGCGCAGGAGCACGTCGCGGCCTTGCGGATGCTTGAGGTTGAGGGTGAGCGACTGCTTGTTGCGCGCTTGCACGAACCACCACAGCGACGTGCCTTCGTACAGCTTGCGCCACTTGCGCAGCGGATCCCCGCCATCGGGCGACTCGACCTTGATCACCTCGGCGCCGAACTCGGCGCAGATGCGTGAGGCGAACGGGCCGGCGATCAGCGTGCCGAGTTCGATGACTTTCAGGCCGGCGAGGGGTTTGCTGGGCGTTGGCATGGGGCATCCGTGGCGAATGGCGTGGAGCGGAGGTTGTATCACAGCTCGGCTGCGGCAGGTACATCGGTGTTTGGCCCTTCGCGGAGCATGGTTGGGAGCGGGCGTGCGCCGCGAGGGTGCCGGATCGGGTAGACTGTGCGACTTTCTCTTTCACGAAGCCCAGCGCCCATGGCCCAGCCGTCCACCACCTACAAGTTCGAACTGAATCTCACCGACCTCGATCGCGGCGTGTACGAAAGCGTACGCCAGACCATCGCCCGTCACCCTTCCGAGACCGAGGAGCGCATGGCCGTGCGCCTGCTGGCCTACGCGCTCTGGTACAACGAGAACCTGTCGTTCGGTCGGGGCCTGTCGGATGTCGATGAAGCGGCCTTGTGGGAAAAGAGCCTGGACGACCGCATCTTGCACTGGATCGAAGTCGGCCAGCCCGACGCCGAGCGTCTGACCTGGTGTTCGCGCCGGACCGAGCGCACCAGCCTGCTGGCCTATGGCAGCCTGCGTGTATGGCAGAACAAGGTGGTCGATGCGGTCAAGGGGCTGAAGAACCTGAGCATTGCCGCCGTGCCGCAGGAGGTGCTGGAGACGCTGGCCACCGACATGCCACGCACCATCAAGTGGGACGTGATGATCAGCGAGGGCACCGTGTTCGTCACCGACGATCGCGGCCAGCACGAAGTGCAACTGGAGTGGCTGCTCGGCGAGCGCGGCTGACCTATCCCTACCTGAATACCGAAGACCCCATGCGCATCGAACCCCGTCCCCTGCCATCGCCCTTGCCATTGCTGGGCAACCTGCCACCCTTGCTGACCCGTCTGTACGCCGCCCGTGGCGTGCAGTCCGAGGTCGAGCTGGACAAGAGCCTGGCGCGGTTGCTGCCGTACCAGCAGCTCAAGGGGATCGACGCGGCGGTGGACCTGCTGGTCGAGGCCCTCGACCAGCGCCAGCGCATCCTGATCGTCGGTGACTTCGACGCCGACGGTGCCACGGCCAGTACCGTCGGCGTGCTGGGGCTGCGGCTGCTGGGGGCTGCGCATGTCGACTATCTGGTGCCCAACCGTTTCGAGTATGGCTATGGCCTGACCCCGGAGATCGTCGCGGTCGCCTTGCAACGCCAGCCGCAACTGCTGATCACCGTGGATAACGGCATCTCCAGCGTCGAGGGCGTGGCGGCAGCCAAGGCCGCGGGGCTCAAGGTGCTGGTCACCGATCACCACTTGCCTGGTGAGCAACTGCCGCAGGCGGATGCCATCGTCAATCCGAACCAGCCGGGCTGCCTCTTCCCCAGCAAGTCGCTGGCGGGCGTCGGCGTCATTTTCTATGTGCTGATGGCCCTGCGTGCGCGTCTGCGCAGCCTGGGCCGCTACGAGGCGCAACCGCAGCCGAACATCGGCGAGCTGCTCGACCTGGTGGCGCTCGGTAGTGTCGCCGACGTGGTACCGCTGGATGCCAACAACCGCATCCTGGTACACCAGGGACTGGAGCGCATCCGCGCCGGCCGCGCCCGTCCCGGGCTCAAGGCCATCCTCGAGGTGGCGCGGCGTGATCATCGACGCATCACCTCCACCGACCTGGGCTTCATCCTCGGTCCCCGGCTCAATGCCGCCGGACGCCTGGACGATATGAGCCTGGGCATCGAATGCCTGCTGTGCGATGACGCCGCCCTGGCGCTGGACATGGCCCAGCAGCTGGACGGCTTGAACCAGGACCGCAAGTCAATCGAGCAGGGCATGCAGCGCGAGGCGCTGGCGCAGCTCAAGGACCTGCCGGTTGAGTCCATGCCCTATGGCCTGTGCCTGTTCGATGCTGACTGGCACCAGGGGGTGATCGGTATTCTTGCCTCGCGCCTGAAGGAGCGCTACCACCGCCCGACCATCGCTTTCGCCGATGCGGGGGAGGGCATGCTCAAGGGTTCGGCGCGCTCGGTGGCGGGGTTCCATATTCGCGATGCGTTGGACGCGGTGGCGGCACGGCATCCGGCGTTGATCAGCAAGTTTGGCGGGCATGCCATGGCCGCAGGGCTGTCATTGCCGGCCGAGCATTTTCCGGCGTTCGCCGAGGCCTTCGACGAGGAGGTCCGGCGGCAGCTGCGTGAAGAGGACCTGACCGGGCGATTGCTGTCGGATGGCTCCCTGGCGGTCGAGGAGTTTCACCTGGACCTGGCGCGGGCCTTGCGCAATGCCGGGCCTTGGGGGCAGCACTTTCCCGAGCCGTTGTTCCACGGGGTGTTCCAGCTGGTCGAGCAGCGGGTCGTGGGGGAGCGGCATCTGAAGGTCGTGCTCAAGAGCGAATGTGGGACGGTGCGGTTGGATGGGATTGCCTTTGGGATCGACCGGGAGGTTTGGCCTAATCCGACTGTGCGCTGGGTGGAGTTGGCGTACAAGCTGGATGTGAATGAGTTTCGGGGCAATGAGAGTGTGCAGTTGATGATTGCGCACATGGAGGCGCGGTGATCTGGTTTTGGTTAATTGGTTAATTGGTTGGTGGCTGTTTTGAACGTTGTATGCGCATTCATTTGTGATGTCGACGCATAGTCACCTTTCCGCCCTTACGGCGGGTCACTTTTTGTCAAACGCGACAAAAAGTAACTAAAAAACGCTGCGCTCCATTCATCCGGCCCTACGCTTCGCTCCGGGTTCCCTCACTCCGGCCTTGCTCCCGGGAGGACCGCGCTGAACGGCCCATCCTGGGCCGCAGCGCTTGACGGGCATCCATGCCCGTCACCTCCCTTCGCAAGTCCTGCGTTCGGCCTCCTGAAGTCGCGAAGTTACGGGCGGTGCCTGGGCTGGCGCAGCTGGCGCTAGTTGCAGGTGTGTGATCTCAAGTCCGTATTCGCGGGTTTACCCGCGAAAGGGCCAGAACAACCAATATATAAATAACTGCCAAGAGCCAATTTGAAGTTTCTGCTCTTGCTCTTGCTCTTGCTTCTAAGTGCGCGATAGTTCAGGCGCCGCCAATTGCGACTTCAGGAGGCCGAGTGGAGTTCTTGCGAAGGGAGGTGACGGGCATGGATGCCCGTCAAGCGCTGCGCCCCAGGATGGGGCGTTCAGCGCGGTCCTCCCGGGAGCAAGAACGGAGCGAGGGAACCCCGGAGCGCAGCGTAGGGGCCGGATGATGGAGCGCAGCGTTTTTTGGTTACTTTTTGTCGCGTTTGACAAAAAGTGACCCGCCGTAAGGGCGGAAAGGTGACT
>NZ_JAOCDM010000064.1 GCF_029840925.1 Pseudomonas sp. GD03858 | reverse complement strand
ACGCCTCGGCAAGGCCGCTCCTACAGGTTGGCGTGGTACCTGTGGGAGCGGTTTTAGCCGCGAACACCGGCGAAGCCGGTGCCATCCACCGTGTCGCTTGCTTCGCGGCTAAAGCCGCTCCCACAGGGTACGCACTGGCCGCGCAAGCATGGTTCCCTGTGCGACAGGGCAGTCCAACGGGCTGGGCGATCTCCCGCAGGGACTGCTGGGCGTTTCAGCGCTTGGCCAGGCTCAGCGCCTGTTGCTGCTTGGGCAGCACTCGCTTGGCCACCACGTAGTGCTTCTGCCAGTAAGGCTTCTCCAGGCTGTCGATGCTCACCCGCTTGCCGGTGCGTGGCGCGTGAATGAAGCGATCGTTGCCCAGGTAGATGGCCACATGGTTGACCCGGCGGCTCTTGATGTTGAAGAAGATCAGGTCGCCAGGCTTGAGGTCGCTCTTGGCCACCTGCACGCCCTGGCCCTGAGCCATGGCATTGGAGGTGCGCGGCAGATCGACGTCGGCCACATCGTTGAAGGCGTATTTGACCAGGCCGCTGCAGTCGAAACCTTTCTTCGGGCTGCTGCCACCCCAGCGATAGGGTGTGCCGAGTACGTTCACCGCGCGGCTGAGCACTTCGCTGCTCTGCTTCGGCGACATCGCCACGGCCTGCATGCCTACGTCATGTTGCCTGGCGGCGTTGGCCGGACGGGCCTGCAAGGTCGCTTTGCGGTACTGGATCGGGGTGCGTTTCACCGAGGTGTCGGCATTGGTCGTGTAGCCGGTGAATCCGCTGGGAAGTCGTTGCTCACGATTGGTGGCGTGGGCGGCCAGGGGCAATAAAAGGCAGAGGGTCAGCCATGTCTTGAAGAAAGGTGGCATAGATGAAGCTCTTATAAGTGTTGGCGCGCAACTTTATAACAGCTTTTTGATCAAATTCTGATCCGTTGGTCGCTCGACCACGTACCATATGTCGGGTCGAAACGGAAAAGTCACATTTTCCGTTAGAAAATTTTCGGCTAACCCACGAGGGCTTCGAATGAATGGTTATCAACAGGGTGCGCCTGCGCACGACACCCACAGCAAGGTCCTCGGCTATCTGTTGTGGATATTCGGCTTCACCGGCTCGCACCGCTTCTACTACGGCAAGCCGATCACCGGGACGATCTGGTTCTTCACCCTGGGCTTGCTGGGCATCGGCTGGTTGATCGACCTGTTCCTGATCCCGTCGATGGACCGCGAGGCGGACATGCGTTTCGAGTCCGGTGGCGTGGACTACAACCTGGCGTGGATTCTCCTGACCTTCCTGGGCATCTTCGGCGTGCATCGCCTGTACCAGGGCAAGTGGATCAGCGCGCTGCTCTACCTGTTCACCGGCGGCTTGTTCCTGCTGGGCGTGCTGTACGACTTCTGGACGCTCAACAGCCAGATTTCCCAGGTCAACGCCGAGCGGCGCCGGGTTTGATAGCGGCAAGCTACGAGCCACAAGCTGCAAGAAGAGGTACAGGTCGATCCTGCTTTTTCTTGACGCTTGAAGCTCGTAGCTTGGCGCTTACTGGCGGCGTTGTTGCAGCAGTAGGTTGCTGAAGCCCGCGCCAGCCAGTTGCTTCTGCGCCACGGTCAACTGTTCGCGGTTGCTGAACGGGCCGACCATCACGCGGTACCAGGTCTCTTCCTTGACCGTGCCCGACTCCACCTTGACCGCCTGGCCGAGCAGAATGATCTGCGCCCGGACCTTGTCGGCGTCCGCCTGCTTGCGGAACGAGCCGGCCTGCAGGAAGAACTGGGTGGTGGTCGCCGGCTTGATCACCGGCGGGGCCGGCGGCGGCGTCTGCCCCATCAGGGCGGCCTGGGCGCGAGCGGTGTCGATCTTCGCCGCTTCGGCGGGCGTGACCGGCGTGCTCGGCACGGGCGGTTGCGCCGGAACCGGTGGCGTCTTCTCTGGCACCGCTTCTGGCGGCACGATCACCTCCGACTCCGGCAGCAGGGTATAGAAGTCGTACTTCGGCTTCACCGGCTGCTGTGGTGTCGGGGTGGTGGTCTTGCTCGCCTCGACCTTCTCCGATTTTTGCTGCTCGGGCTTGGTGCGCTTGATGTCCTCGCCGCCCGGTTCGAGCTTCATCAGGAACACGATGAATGCACCCACGGTCAGGCCGACCGCCAGCCACACCCAGCCCGGGATCGGCTGCTTGGCGGGTGGCTGGTGACGGCTGGCGCCGCGCTTCGGCGCGGGCTTTTTCTTTGCAGCCAACTTACATGCGCTCCAGGGTTTCCAGGCCGAGCAGCTCCAGGCCCTGCTTGAGGGTGCGACCGGTCAGGGCGGCCAGGCGCAGGCGGCTCTGCTGCTGTTCGGCGGTTTCGGCGGACAGGATCGGGCAGTTCTCGTAGAAGCTGGAGAATAGGCCGGCGAGGTCGTACAGGTAGCTGCACAGCACGTGTGGCGTGCCTTTTTCGGCGACGTTGTTCAGGATTTCGCCGAACTGCGCCAGGCGCGCGGCGAGGTCCTGCTCGTGGGCCGCCTGCAGGACGATCTTGCCCTCGACTTCGTCGAAACCCTTGCCCAGTTTGCGGAACACGCCAGCCACGCGGGTGTAGGCGTACAGCAGGTACGGGGCGGTGTTGCCTTCGAAGTTGAGCATCAGCTCGAAGTTGAAGCTGTAGTCGCTGGTGCGGTGCTTCGACAGGTCGGCGTACTTGACCGCGCCGATGCCGACCACTTCGCCGATGTGGCGCAGTTCGTCCTCGGCCAGCGACGGGTTCTTTTCCTTGACCAGCGCGTAGGCGCGGTCTTTGGCCTCGGTCAGCAGGTCGATCAGCTTGACGGTGCCGCCGTCGCGGGTCTTGAACGGACGGCCATCGGCGCCGTTCATGGTGCCGAAGCCCATGTGCTCCATTTTCATCGGATGGCCGATGAAGCCGGCGCGGCGGGCCACTTCGAACACCTGGTTGAAGTGCAGGGCCTGACGTTGGTCGACGAAGTACAGGGCGCGATCGGCGTTCAGTTTATTGCTGCGATAGCGCACGGCGGCCAGGTCGGTGGTGGCGTACAGGTAGCCGCCGTCGGCCTTCTGCACGATCACCGGCAGCGGCTCGCCCTCGGCATTCTTGAATTCCTCGAGGAACACGCACTGGGCGCCCTGGTCCTCGACCAGCAGGCTCTTGGCCTTGAGGTCGGCGACCACGTTGGCCAGGTCGGCGTTGTAGGCGCTCTCGCCCATCACGTCGGCCATGGTCAGCTTGACGTTGAGCAGCTCGTAGGTCTTCTGGCAGTGCGACAGCGAGATGTCCTTGAAGCGCGTCCACAGGGCCATGCACTCTGGGTCGCCGGCCTGCAGCTTGACCACCAGGCCGCGAGCGCGGGTGGCGAAGTCCTCGGACTCGTCGAAGCGCTTCTTGGCGGCGCGGTAGAAGTTCTCCAGGTCCGACAGCTCGTCGCTGGTGATCGGGTTCTCTTCGAGGTAGGCCAGCAGCATGCCGAACTGGGTGCCCCAGTCGCCCACGTGGTTCTGGCGGACCACCGTGTCGCCAAGGAACTCCAGTACGCGGGCCACGCTGTCGCCGATGATGGTCGAGCGCAGGTGGCCGACATGCATCTCCTTGGCCAGGTTCGGCGCCGACATGTCGATCACCACCTTCTCGGTCGGGCCGGCCTTGCGCACGCCCAGGTGCCCATCGGCCAGGGCCGCGTCCAGGCGGGAGGCCAGGGCGTCGGTGTTCTGGAAGAAGTTCAGGAAGCCAGGACCTGCGATCTCGACCTTGGTGATGTCGGCGCTGGCCGGCAGGGCCTCGATGAGCTTCTCGGCCAGGTCGCGTGGCTTCATGCCGGCCGGCTTGGCCAGCATCATGGCGATGTTGCTGGCGAAGTCACCGTGGGTCTTGTCCCGGGCGTTTTCCACCTGGATCGCCGGCGTCAGCCCGTCAGGCAGCACACCGTCGGTGACGAGTTGGGTGAGGGCTTGCTGGATCAGCTGGCGAATGGTGTCTTTCATGGGGTTCTCTTTTCGACCGCAAGCGCGGTGCAGCGCTTCGATGCGCAGGTGGAAAAACTGGGCATTATCCGTTGCCGGGGGCGGGTTGCCAACCTTTGAGCGGCAAGCTGCAAGCTGCAAGCGGCAAGCGGCAAGAAAAAGCAGCATCGCATCCGTAATGCTCTTGCTTGCAGCTTGCAGCTTGCAGCTTGCCGCTTGCCGCTTGCAGCTTGCCGCTTGCCGCTCAATAAAGGTCGACCGGGTCGACATCCAGCGACCAGCGTACTTGCCGCCCCGAAGGCATCTGCTCCAACACTAGCAACCAGGCACTGATCAGTCGATGCAGCGGTGCCCGGGCATTGGCCTGGAGCAACAATTGCGCACGGAAGCGCCCCGCCCGTCGCTCCATGGGCGCCGGGACCGGCCCCAGCAGCTCGATGCCGTGCAGGCCTTGCTCGGCGAGCACGCGCTCGGCGGCGGCGCAGGCCTCGTCGAGAAAGCCCTCGGCCTGGCCTGGCTTGTGCGCATCGGCGCGCAGCAGCGCCAGGTGGGCGAAGGGTGGCAGGCCGGCGGCGCGGCGCTCGCTCAGCGCCTGCTCGGCGAAGGCGAAGTAGCCCTGCTCGGTCAGTTGCACCAGCAGCGGGTGGTCCGCCAGGTGGGTCTGCACGATCACCTTGCCCGGCTCCTCGGCCCGCCCGGCCCGCCCGGCGACCTGCACGATCAGCTGGGCCATGCGCTCGCTGGCGCGGAAGTCGCCGGAGAACAGCCCGCCGTCGGCGTCGAGGATGGCCACCAGGGTGACCCGCGGAAAGTGGTGCCCCTTGGCCAGCATCTGGGTGCCGACCAGGATGCTCGGCTGGCCGCGCTGGATGGTGGCGAACAGGTTGTGCATGGCGTCCTTGCGCGAGGTGCTGTCGCGGTCCACACGCAGGATCGGGTACTCGGGGAACAGCACCTTCAGGCGCTCCTCGGCCCGCTCGGTGCCGGCGCCCACCGGGCGCAGGTCGACGTGGGCGCACTGCGGGCACTGCAGCGGCAGGCGCTCGTCGTAGCCGCAATGGTGACAGCGCAGCACGGCGGAGCGCTGATGCACGGTCATGCGCGCGTCGCAGCGCGGGCACTCGGAGAGCCAGCCGCAGTCGTGGCACAGCAACGTAGGGGCGAAACCGCGGCGGTTGAGAAATACCAGCACTTGCTGGCCAGCTTCCAGCGTCTGGCGGATGGCTTGCTGCAGCGGGCCGCTGATACCGCTGTCCAGCGGCAGGCTGCGCACGTCCAGGCGCAGGAAACGTGGGGCCTTGGCGCCACCGGCGCGCTGATTCATGCGCAACAGGCCGTAACGGCCGCTGTGGGCGTTGTGCAGGCTTTCCAGCGACGGTGTGGCCGAGCCCAGCAGGATCGGGATGTTTTCCTGGTGTGCCCGCACCACGGCCAGGTCGCGGGCGTGGTAGCGCAGGCCTTCCTGCTGTTTATAGGAACCGTCGTGTTCCTCGTCGATGATGATCAGGCCCGGGTTCTTCATCGGCGTGAACAGCGCCGAGCGAGTGCCGATGATGATGTCGGCGTCGCCGTCGCGGGCCGCCAGCCAGGCATCCAGGCGCTCGCGGTCGCCCACCGCCGAGTGCAGCAGGGCGATGCGCGCGTTGAAGCGTTGCTCGAAGCGTTGCAGGGTCTGCGGGCCGAGGTTGATCTCGGGAATCAGGATCAGGGCCTGTTTGCCGGCTTCGAGGGTTTCACGAATCAGTTGCAGGTACACCTCGGTCTTGCCGCTGCCGGTGACGCCGGCCAGCAGGAAGGCGTGGAACGCGCCGAAACCTGCACGCACGGCCTCGAAGGCCGCGCGCTGCTCGTCGTTGAGCGGCAGTTCCGGCTGCGCCAGCCAGTGCTCGTGGCGGGGAGCAGGGAGGTGGCGCCGCACCTCGACCTCGACCAGCTCCTTGGCCAGCAGCAGGTCGAGGCTGTCCTTGTTCAGGCCGAGCTTGCTCAGCAGGCTGTGGGCCACGCCGTGCGGGTGTTGCGACAGGGTCTTGAGGGCGTCGCGCTGGCGCGGCGCGCGGGCGATGCGAGGGTCTTCCAGGCGTGCGCCGGAGGCGACGTGCCAGAAGCGCTCCTGGCGCGCCTCGGCGGGTTCGCCCTGGCGCAGCAGGGTCGGCAGCGCCCAGTTCAGGGTGTCGCCCAGGCTGTGCTGGTAGTACTGGGCTGTCCACAGGCACAGCCTGAACAGCGCCGGTGGCAGTGGCGAGACCGGGTCGAGCAGCGCGCTGGCCGGCTTGAGCTTGTCGGCGGGCACTTCGCTGCGCTCGGCGACTTCCACCAGCACGCCGATCATCTCGCGGCGGCCAAACGGCACGCGGATGCGCATGCCGGGGGTCAGTGCCTGGCGCGCCATGCTCGCGGTGGCCCGGTAGTCGAACAGGCGACGCAGGGGCGAGGGCAAGGCAAGGCGCAGGATGACGTCGGACACGCGGAAGGTCTCTGGAGGGTATTTCACGAATCAGGCGAGCCTAGCAGACGACGGTCGGTGCAAGCGACAACTTGCGTTGGCCCGGCGCTCTGGTATTATTCGCCGCCTAATTACGTGCGGTATTCAACAATAGGTGTTGGGTGGCGGCACGCAGCTCGAGGAAGTGACCATGAAAGCAGATATTCATCCGAACTACGAAGTAGTTGCAGTCACCTGCAGCTGCGGCAACAAGTTTGAAACCCGTTCGACCCTGGGCAGCGTCCTGGCGATCGACGTTTGCAACCTGTGCCACCCGTTCTACACCGGTAAGCAGAAAGTCCTGGACACCGGTGGTCGCGTACAGAAGTTCGCCGATCGCTTCGGTATGTTCGGTACCAAGAAGTAATCATGCGCATGGCGAATCTTTCGAGGTTCGCGTTGCCGCAAAAGAAGGCGCTCCTCGTGAGCGCCTTTTTTGTGGGCGCGATCTGGCACTTTCCCGCGCAAGCGTTCTGTCCGCTACCCGGTCAGCCACAACAGGTGGCCGTGCGCAGCGTGGTCGACGGCGACACCGTGCGCCTGGTCGACGGCCGCAGTGTGCGGCTGATCGGTATCAACGCCCCTGAGATCGGGCGCAAGGGGCGGACCAGCGAACCCTATGCCGAGGCGGCGAAGCAGCGGCTGCAGGCGCTGGTCAAGGCCAGCGACGGCCGTGTCGGGCTGGTTCCGGGTGTCGAGTCCAAGGACAAGTACGGGCGCACCCTGGCGCATCTGTATAGCCGCAATGGCGACAATATGGAGGCGCAACTGCTCAGCGAAGGCCTTGGCTACCGGGTCGCCGTTGCGCCCAACGTGGACTTGGCGGCGTGCCAGCAGCAGGCCGAGCAGCAGGCGCGCAAGGCCAGAGCGGGGATCTGGCGGCAGTCGCCGGTGCAGCGGACGCAGGATCTGCGGCAGTCTGGCTTTGCCGTCATCGGCGGCAAAATCAACGGCATCGAACGCAATCGCGGCGGTGTCTGGCTGGAACTCGACGACGCCGTGGTGCTGCAGATACCCGCTCGTCTGCAGCGCAACTTCCCTGCCAGCTTCTTCGCTAACCTCAAGGGGCGCCAGGTCGAGGCGCGTGGCTGGGTGCTGGACCGTTCCCGCAAGGGAGGGCTCAAGCCTGGGCAGCGGCGCTGGGTGTTGCCCTTGACCGACCCGAGCATGTTGGAGCGCCTTTCTGGCTAAATAGTTGTAGACATTTTGCTATTGGATTGTACACACTGGCTCCCGTAAGCCCCGTGGGTTATAGCGTAAAGTCGTAGGCTAAAGGCCTTGACACATAGTGACCGGGCAGTCTTGTCGCCCCCCGGCACTTTGCGTATCCTCGGCGGTCCGTCAGAACAGTAAATAGCGGAATGCCCATCATGTCAGACCTGAAAACCGCCGCTCTCGAATACCACGCTCAGCCTCGTCCGGGGAAACTGAGCGTCGAGCTCTCCAAGCCAACCGCCACCGCCCGTGACCTCGCCCTGGCCTACAGCCCGGGCGTCGCCGAGCCTGTGCGCGAGATCGGCCGTGATCCGGAGCTGGCCTACAAATACACCGGCAAGGGCAACCTGGTCGCGGTGATTTCCGACGGTACCGCGATCCTTGGTCTGGGTGACCTGGGTCCGCTGGCCTCGAAGCCGGTCATGGAAGGCAAGGGTGTTCTGTTCAAGCGTTTCGCCGGTATCGACGTGTTCGACATCGAAGTCGAATCGGAAAGCCCGCAGGCCTTCATCGACACCGTTCGCCGCATCTCCATCACCTTCGGCGGCATCAACCTCGAAGACATCAAGGCACCGGAGTGCTTCGAGATCGAGCGCACCCTGATCGAGCAGTGCGACATCCCGGTATTCCACGATGACCAGCACGGCACCGCGATCGTTACCGCCGCCGGCATGATCAACGCCCTGGAAATCGCCGGCAAGAAACTCGAAGACGCCAAGATCGTCTGCCTGGGTGCCGGCGCCGCGGCCATCTCCTGCATGAAGCTGCTGGTGAGCATGGGCGCCAAGGTCGAGAACATCTTCATGATCGACCGTAGCGGTGTGATCCACGCCGGCCGTGACGACCTGAACCAGTACAAGGCCCAGTTCGCCCACGCCACCGACAAGCGCACCCTGGCCGACGCCCTGGACGGTGCCGACGTGTTCGTCGGCCTGTCTGGTCCGAACCTGCTGAGCCCCGAAGGCCTGAAGTCGATGGCGGCCAACCCGATCGTGTTCGCCTGCTCGAACCCGGATCCGGAAATCAAGCCGGAGCTGGCCCACGCCACCCGCAGCGATGTGATCATGGCCACCGGTCGCTCCGACTACCCGAACCAGGTCAACAACGTGCTGGGCTTCCCGTTCATCTTCCGCGGTGCCCTGGACGTTCGCGCCAAGCGCATCAACGAAGAAATGAAGATCGCCGCCGCCATCGCCCTGAAGGACCTGGCCAAGCTGCCAGTGCCCAAGGAAGTCTGCGACGCCTACGGCGTGCAGGCCCTGGAGTTCGGTCGCGAGTACATCATTCCGAAGCCGCTGGATGCACGCCTGATCACCGTGGTTTCCGATGCCGTGGCCAAGGCCGCCATCGAGTCCGGCGTGGCCACCCTGCCGTATCCGAAGCACTACCCGCTGAAAAGCGTGGATGATGTGTTCAACGGTTAATCCGTTGTAGCGACATGAAAAAGCCCCGGTTCGTGAGAACCGGGGCTTTTTGTTTGTTTTTGGGTTCACCGAAGCCACTGTGGGAGCGGGTTTACCCGCGAAATAATCTGTGGCTTCGCTGAAGCCTTCGCGGGTAAACCCGCTCCCACAGGATCGAAGTTGCCTTTGCGGTTGTCGTTTGCCTGATCAGAACAGATCCATCGGCGCCGCTTCATCCGCTGGCAGCGGGCTGCCTGGCGCCACGCCATTGCCCAGCTCGTCCACCGAAGGCGGGGTGTCCTCGGCCTTGAACAGCTCGAAGTAGGCGTTAGGCGTGCTCGGCGTGGCGGCGCGGCCGCTGACCGGGTCCACGCGCAGGCTGAGAATGCCCTCCGGCTCGGCTGGCGGATGCTCCGGCATGCCCTTGAGCGCCGCGCCCATGAAGCTCATCCAGATCGGCAGGGCCACGGTGCCGCCGTACTCGCGGCGCCCCAGCGTTTCCGGCTGGTCGAAGCCCACCCATACGGTCGTGACGTAGTCGGCGTTGTAGCCGGAGAACCAGGCGTCCTTGGACTCGTTGGTGGTGCCGGTCTTGCCCGCCAGGTCCGAGCGCCCGAGCGCCAAGGCACGGCGGCCGGTGCCGCGCTTGATCACGTCCTGCAGCATGCTGGTGAGAATGTACGAGGTGCGGCCATCGATGATCTGCTCGGCCAGCACCGGCGCCTGCGCCACCGGGGCGCTCGGGGCGGCGGCGGAGAGCGCCTCGCCCGGCATCGGTGCGACGCTGATCGCCTGCTCGGGGGCGGCAGCGCCGGCCTGGTCCTGCTGCCCTTGAGGCACGCGCGGCGGATTGGCGGTGAACAGCGTCTCGCCATTGCGGCTCTCGATGCGCTCGATCAGGTACGGGTTGATCTTGTAGCCGCCGTTGGCGAACGCACTCCAGCCGGTGGCGATCTCCATTGGCGTCAGGGTCGCGGTGCCCAGTGCCAGCGACAGGTTGGGCGGCAGATCCTGCTTGTTGAAGCCGAACTTGGCGATGTAGTCGATGGTGCGGTTCACGCCCATGGCCTGCAGCAGGCGGATCGACACCAGGTTGCGCGACTTGTACAGCGCCTCGCGCATGCGGATCGGGCCAAGGAAGGTGTTGGTGTCGTTCTTCGGGCGCCAGACCTTGTCCAGGTACTCGTCGACGAACACGATCGGAGCGTCGTTGACCAGGCTGGCGGCGGTGTAGCCACTGTCCAGGGCCGCGCTATAGACGAAGGGCTTGAAGCTCGAACCTGGCTGGCGTTTGGCCTGCATGGCGCGGTTGTAGTTGCTCTGCTCGAAGGAGAACCCGCCGACCAGGGCGCGAATCGCACCATTGCTCGGGTCGAGGGTCACCAGCGCGCTCTGGGCGCCTGGCACCTGGCTGAACTTGAGCTTGCCGTCGTCCAGGCGCTGGATGCGGATCAGGTCGCCCACCTGGGCCACGTCGGCCGGGGACTGCGGCGAGCGTCCCTGGGCGTTGCTGTTGAGGTACGGGCGCGCCCACTTCATGGTGTCCCAGGCCACCTCCTCTTCCATGCCGCCACGGGTCATCACCTTCAGTCCGTTCTTCTCGACCTGGGTGACGATCGCCGGCTCCAGCCCGCCAAGGGTGCGCTGCTTGCTCAGCTCCTGCAGCCAGGCGGCGCGGGGCTTGCCGGGGAAGCGTGATTCCGGACCACGGTAGCCATGGCGCTCGTCGTACTCGGAAAGCCCGTTGAGCACTGCGTTGTTGGCCATTCGCTGCATGTCGCTCGGCACCGTGGTGGTGACCCGGAAGCCCTCGGTGTAGGCGTCGCTGCCGTAGCGGCCGACCATCTCGGCGCGGGCCATCTCGGCGACATAGGGGGCGTTCACTTCCGGGGTCGGCACGTGGTAGCTGGCGTTCAGCGGTTCGGCCAGGGCGGCCTGGTAGCTGGCTTCGTCGATCTTGCCGAGCTTGTACATGCGCCCGAGAATCCAGTCGCGGCGCTCCTTGGCGCGCACCGGATTGGCCAGCGGGTTGAAGCGCGACGGCGCCTTGGGCAGGCCGGCGATCATGGCCATCTGCGCCAGGCTGACGTCACGGATCGACTTGCCGTAGTACACCTGCGCCGCCGCATCGATGCCGTAGGCACGGTTGCCCAGGTAGATCTTGTTGACGTACAGCTCGAGGATCTCGTCCTTGGTCAGCTCGCGCTCGATCTGCAGGGCCAGGAGGATTTCGTTGGTCTTGCGCGAGAAGCTGCGCTCGCTGGTGAGGAAGAAGTTCTTCGCCACCTGCATGGTGATGGTGCTGCCGCCGGTCTGGATATGCCCGGACTTGAGCAACTGCGTGGCGGCACGCATCAGGCTGCTCGGGTCGACGCCGTAGTGGTTGAGGAAATTGTCGTCCTCGGCCGAGAGAAGCGCCTGGATGAACTGTGGGGGAATTTCCTCGAACTTGATGGGCGAGCGGCGCATTTCGCCGAACTCGGCAATCAGCTTGCCATCGCTGCTGTACACCCTCAGGGGGATTTGCAACTGGACGCTTCTGAGCGAATCGACCGAGGGCAGGCTAGGGCTAAGATACAGAAACGCACCGCTCACACCGAGTACGAGCGCGCAGATGACTGCGACGAAAGACCACCAGAAAAACTTCAGCAGGCGTATCAAGGCTTTGGGGTGTCCTGGTTGAGGAGTGAAGGGCGCGCAGGGCCGGCGGACAGGAAAATTCGCTGGGCATTATAAGCAATTTTCGCCTCACCGGGTGACCGCCCGGGACCGGGCGATGACCGCCTGCGCGGCGATGGCGCGGGCTGACGCCGACAAGGAAGTGACAGTCATGCTTGGACGCTTTGGCAGGGGGCCGGGTTCACTGCTGGGTGTGGAAATCGCCCACGACTCCATACGAATGCTGCAGCTGCATCGCCGACGTGGACGCTACCAGGTTGCCGGTTGGGCGCAGGAACCCTTCGAGTCACCGCTGCGTGGACCGCACCCGCTGGATGACGCCGAGGTGCTGGTCAGGACGCTGCGCCAGGCGCATGCCCGCTGTGCGACCGGTCAACGACAGGTGGCGCTGGCACTGCCGGCTTCCCAGGTGATCTGCAAGGTTTGCCGGATACCCGTCGACGCGGGCGAACTCGGTGTCGAGTCTCGCTTGCTCGACCAGGCCGATCGGCTTTTTCCCTTTCCGTTGGACGATCTTGCCCTGGACTTCCAGCTGCTGGGTGTGTCCGCAGACGACCCGAGGCAGTTCGACGTACTGGTCGCCGCGTGCCGGCAAAGCCAGATCGATCCGTTCGAGCAGTTGTTCGCGCAGGCCGATCTACGGGTGATGGCGGTGGAAGTGGACAGTATCGCGTTGCGCCGAGCGCTGGTGCCGGAGGGGTGTGCCGACAAGGTCATTCTCCAGTGGGATACGGGCGAAATGGTCATGCATGGTTGGCAGGGCGAAGGGATAGCGCAGCGCCGGCAGGTCGTGTTGACGTCACCCGATCAGTGGCTGGAGGGTGCCGAGCGCCTCTGGCGACTGTGCGGCGTCCCGGCCGCCGAACTGCTGCTGACTGGCCGCCTGGGCGGTGCCAAGCAGGCGGGGCAGCTTGCCGAGCGGCTCGGGGTGCCCTGTCGATGCGCCTGCCCGACCCTGCTGGCGGGGCTGGGCGGTACCCAGGCAGTGGGCGTGTCCATGGCGCTGGTCTATGGGCTCGCGCTGGGAGGGCTGGCATGAAGGTGCGACTCAACCTGATGCCCTGGCGCGAGCAGCGCAGGGCGAGTGCCGTGCGACGTTTTCAGCTTGTGCTGGTGGCCAGCCTGGTGGCGGCGCTGCTTGCGGTGATGGCGCTCGACCAGGCGGCCCGTGCCCGCCTGGCGCGACAGGTCGAGGCGGTGGGCAGACAGCAGTTGGCGCTCGACAGACTGGAGACGACGGCGGCACGGATCGATCAGCTGCGGGAGGCCCGCCGTGCTGTCGAGGCGCAGCGAAGCGCATTGGCGACGTTGCGCGGCGGGCAGGCGTTGATACCTGATCTGTTCCGTGGTCTCGAGCAGGCCATGCCCGAAGGTGCGCAATTGATCGAGATATCCCTGGAGGAGGAGCGTTTGCGCTTGACCGGGTTGGCGGCGTCGGCCTCGGTGGTCGCACAGTTCATGCGCGGGCTGCAGCGAATGGGAGATATACGGGACCTTGAGCTCGTACACCTTCGCCACCAGGCACGGGGCGACGAATTCCTGCTGGTTGGGCGTCTCTTGGCCAGCGAGCCATGAAGAGTCTGCGACATCCCGGTTGGCAGGGGCTGGCGGGCCGGGCGCCGTGGTTCCGGGGGCTGGCGGTCCTGCTGCTGGTGCTGATGGTCGTCGTGGCGGGTTACTTCATTCGGATCAGGGCGCCGAGCCAGGCATATGCCGAGGCGGTGGCGCTGGAGCGGCGGGGGTTGCAGGTGCTCGAGGCGCGCGAGGGGCTGATCGCTGACCTCGAGGTCGAGCGGCAGGTGCTGGCGCAGACCGAGCAGCACCTGGGCATGGAGCGATGGCGGCTCGATGCCGGAGAGGGCATGAGTGAACTGCTCGACGAGCTGGCGATGTCCGGCCATGAGCATGGCCTGCTGTTCGAACGTCTCGATGTGCTCGATGGTCGGCAGGTCTCGGGGTATCGACTGATCCCGTTGGAGTTGCGTGTGCGGGGGCATTACCCGGCGTTACGGGCGTGGCTGGAGCAATGGTTGCGGCGCTTGCGCCTGCTGAGCGTATCCCGGTTCGAACTGGCCATGCATGCCGAGTCCGGGTTGCTGGTCGCGCAGGTGCAGCTGCATGCCTATCAGTCCGACGAAGCGTTGCCAGTGCCGCAGGCGTTGGCGGACGAGCCAGCCCGCGTGGCCATTGCGCCTGGCACGTTCGATCCGTTTCGAGCCTGGTCATTCCAGCGTGCGGAGGATGGGCTCGCTCGCGTTCCGCTGGAGCAGCTGGAGATGGTCGGCAGCCTTTCCCAAGGCGGTCGTCATGTGGCCTTGCTGCGTTCGGGCGGGCGCATCTATCGAGTCGCTGCGGGAGCGCGGCTGGGGCGCGATGACGGGGTCGTGGAAACCATCGACGCGGGGCAGGTCACGGTGCGCGAGCGCATCTACATCGGCGGTGGCTGGCAGGATCGCCAGCGCTTTCTGGCACTTGCCAAGAGTGCGCCAAGGGAGGTCGGGTATGAAGCTGGGATGCAGGCGGGGAGGGGCGGCAACGATACTGCTACTGGGCATGCATGCAGCGCTGGCGGTCGAGCATCGCAATGAGCCGCTGTCGCTCAATTTCCAGGACGTGGAAGTGCGTTCGGTGCTGCAGATCATGGCCGATCATGCGGGTATCAACCTGGTCGCCAGCGACGCGGTGCAGGGGCGGATCACCTTGCGTCTCGAGGATGTACCCTGGGGCCAGGCACTGGATCTGGTCTTGCGCAGCAAGGGGCTGGGCCGGCGCCAGGAGGGCAATGTACTGCTGGTCGCGCCACTGGCCGAGCTTGCCGAGCGCTCCCTGGGGGCGCGACAGGAGCAGGTGCTGGAGGCGCAACTGCAACCGTTGCATCGTGAACTGATTCCGGTCAGCCATGCCAAGGCCTCGGAGTTGGCCGAACTGCTGCTGGCAAGCCTGGCCGATGACGGCATCCTGACGGGGCGCGGCAGCCTGGGCGTGGACGCGCGGACCAACACCCTGGTGGTCACGCAGCCCGCTGAGCGCCTGGCCGAGCTGCGCAAGCTGGTGGCGCAGCTGGATGTGCCGGTGCGCCAGGTGATGATCGAGGCGCGTATCGTCGAGGCCGGCGTCGACTATGAAAAGAGCCTGGGCGTGCGCTGGGGTGGTCCGTTGTACGGTCAGGGTGGCCGGCTGGGCAGCGAGCTGTTCGTCGATCTCGGCGTCGAGCGGGCCACGAGCGGACTCGGCGTGGGCCTGCTGCGCAGTGACATCCTGCTCGACCTGGAGCTCAGTGCCATGGAGAAGAGCGGCAACGGCGAAATCATCTCCCAGCCGAAGGTCGTCACGGCCGACAAGGAAACCGCGCGCATCCTCAAGGGCACTGAGGTGCCTTACCAGGAGACCAGCAAAAGTGGCGCGACCTCGATTTCCTTCCGCGAGGCTTCGCTGTCGCTGGAGGTGACGCCGCAGATCACCCCGGACGGCAAGGTGCTCATGGAGGTGCGGGTGACCAAGGACGAACCGGATTTCGTCAACGCGCTGAACAATGTCCCGCCGATACGCAAGAACGAGGTCAATGCCAAGGTCCGGATCAGCGATGGGCAGACCATTGTGATTGGTGGCGTGTACTCGACGTCGCAGAACAAAGTGGTCGACAAGGTGCCATTTTTCGGTGATCTGCCGTATGTTGGACGGCTGTTTCGACGCGATGCATTACAAGAGAAAAAATCCGAGCTGCTGGTCTTCCTGACTCCGCGTATCATGAGTGACCAGGCGATTGCTGTGAGTCGTTGATTCTGTGCGAAATTTGATACTTGTGGGGCCCATGGGCGCTGGAAAAAGCACCATCGGGCGCCTGTTGGCCAAAGAGCTGCGCCTGCTGTTCAAGGATTCCGACAAGGAAATCGAACTGCGAACCGGCGCCAACATCCCGTGGATCTTCGACAAGGAAGGCGAGCCGGGCTTTCGTGATCGCGAGCAGGCGATGATCGTCGAACTCTGCGCGCTCGATGGCGTGGTCCTGGCCACCGGTGGCGGCGCGGTGATGCGCGATGCCAACCGTGCCGCACTGCATGCCGGCGGGCGGGTCATCTACCTGCATGCCTCGGTGGAGCAGCAGGTGGGGCGCACCTCGCGTGATCGCAACCGACCGTTGCTGCGCACCGCCAACCCGGAAGCCACGCTGCGTGCCCTGCTGGAGACGCGCGACCCGCTCTATCGCGAGATCGCCGACCTGGTGGTGGAAACCGACGAGCGGCCACCGCGCATGGTGGTGCTGGACATCCTGGAGCGCCTGCAGAAGTTGCCGCCCCGCTGAGCGGGGTCTATCCTCGGCGACCAACGCCGAGACGGGGCTGAACGTCACCGCGCGGGGGCCGCATCGCCGCCGCGTCCAAGCACATTGTGGGGATACATGCAGACATTAAAGGTCGACCTGGGCGAACGTAGCTACCCGATCTACATTGGCGAAGGCCTGCTGGACCAGCCCGAACTGCTGGCGCCGCACATCGCCGGGCGGCAGGTTGCCATCGTTTCCAACGAGACCGTCGCGCCCCTGTACCTCGAACGCCTGAGCAAGACCCTGGGCGCCTACTCGGTGCTGCCGGTGGTGTTGCCTGACGGCGAGGCCTACAAGAACTGGGAAACCCTGCAGCTGATCTTCGATGCCCTGCTCACCGCCCGCCATGATCGCCGTACCACGGTGGTCGCCCTGGGGGGCGGTGTGATCGGCGACATGGCCGGTTTTGCCGCGGCCTGCTACCAGCGCGGGGTCGACTTCATCCAGGTGCCGACCACGCTGCTGTCCCAGGTGGACTCTTCGGTGGGCGGCAAGACCGGCATCAACCATCCATTGGGCAAGAACATGGTCGGTGCCTTCTATCAGCCCAACGCGGTGCTGATCGATACCACCAGCCTCAAGACCCTGCCCGAACGCGAGCTGTCCGCGGGTCTGGCCGAAGTCATCAAGTACGGCCTGATCTGCGACGAGCCGTTCCTGGGCTGGCTCGAAGACAACATGCAGGCGCTGCGGGCCCTGGACTCTGTCGCCCTGACCGAAGCCATCCGCCGCTCCTGCGCGGCCAAGGCCGCCGTGGTCGGTGCCGACGAGCGCGAGTCGGGCGTGCGCGCCACGCTCAACCTTGGCCATACCTTCGGCCATGCCATCGAGACCCACATGGGTTATGGCGTCTGGCTGCACGGCGAAGCCGTGGCCGCGGGCACGGTCATGGCCCTGGAAATGTCCATGCGCCTGGGCTGGATCGACCAGCCGGCGCGTGACCGCGCAATTCGCCTGCTGCAGGACGCAGGACTGCCGGTGGTGCCACCACAGGAAATGACCCCGGCGCATTTCATGGAGCACATGGCGGTCGACAAGAAAGTGCTCGACGGGCGCCTGCGCCTGGTGCTGCTGCGCCAGCTGGGCGAGGCCGTCGTCACCGACGACTATTCGACAGAGATTCTTCAGGCCACGTTGGCGGCGGATTACCGCGCGATCGTGGCCCAGCTTTGAGGTTGTGACAACGCGATGACCAGTCTGCATGCCGATGAGGCGTTTCTCGATCATTACCAGCTGAGCCACGATCCGTTCGCCCCACGGGTGCCCGGCTTCAAGTTCTTCCCCGCCCAGCGCAAGCCGGTGCTCGGTCAGTTGCACCACCTGGCGCGCTACAGTCAGCTGATGCTGGCGGTCACAGGGCCTGTTGGCAGCGGCAAGACCTTGCTGCGCCAGGCGCTGGTGGCCAGCACCAACAAGCAGTCGGTGCAAAGCGTGGTGGTGTCCGCTCGCGGCGCCAGCGACGCTGCCAGCGTGCTCGGGCAGGTGGCGCAGTCGCTGAACGTGGCGCAAGCGGAGGTGCAGGCAATCCTGTCGCAGGTGGTGCAGCTGGCGCTGACCGGTCAGGAAGTCTATCTGCTGGTGGATGATGCGGAACAACTCGACGAGTCGGCACTCCAAGCGTTGCTGGAGTTGGCGGCAGGCGTGGCCGAAGGGCGCCCGCATGTATTCCTGTTCGGCGAGCCTTCGCTGATCGCCGGGCTGGAGGAGCTCAATGCCGATGGCGAGCGATTCCACGTCATCGAGCTGGCCCCGTACAGCGAGGAGGAAACCCGCGAATACCTGGAGCAGCGTCTGGACGGTGCCGGTCGGGGTATCGAGGTGTTCACTGCCGAGCAGATCGTCGACATCCACGAAAACTCCGACGGTTGGCCTGGGAACATCAACCAGGTCGCCCGCGACACCTTGATCGAAGCCATGATCGCCAGCCGTACCACGGTCAAGCGACCATCCATGGGGTTCAAAATGCCTAAGAAACACGTGCTCGCGTTGTCCGCTGTGGTCGTGGTCGCCGTTGGCGCGGCGGTCCTGATGCCGAAGAAAGGCGACAAGGCGCCGACCGACGCGCCTGCCGCCCAGGCCCAGCTGCCACTGGGGCAAGGCGCCAATCCTGCCATAGAGTTCTCCGGCTCCTCGCAGCCGATGCCGTTGCCGCTGGTTGGCCAGTCGCAGCCCGTGATGCGCGAGCCGCTGGCTCAGGCCGCCGGCATGGGTGAAGGGGAAGAGGGTGGGCCGGCCGGCACTACCGCCTTGCAGCCCTCGGCGCCTTCGGCTGCCGTACCGCCTACCGTGACCACCATCGCGCCGCCAGCAGGCGCGACCGCCAGCCCGGCACCGGCTCCGGCCCAACCGGTCACCAGCGCGCCTGTCCAGCCGGTTGCACCTGCGCCGAAGCCGGTTGCAACCCAGCCGGCGAAGCCGGTTGCGCCCGCCAAGCCCGCGCCTGCGCCGACCCAAGTCGCCAGCGTCAAGCCTGCGGCGAAGCCGGCAGCCGGTGGCGCAGGCAACAGCAGTTGGTATGCCGGCCAGAAACCGGGCAACTATGTGGTGCAGATCTTCGGCACCAGCTCCGAGGCGTCGGCCCAGTCGTTCGTCAAGGCCCAGGGTGGCGACTATCGCTACTTCAAGAAAAACCTGCAGGGCAAGCCGCTGTACGTCGTCACCTACGGCAACTTCGCCAACCGCGACGCCGCCGCTGCGGCAATCAAGAACTTGCCAGCCAAGGTCCAGGCTGGTAAACCTTGGCCACGTACCGTCGGCAGCGTCCAACAAGAGCTGGCCACGGCCCGCTGATACCTTCCGGGCGGCACCACCCCGCCGCCCAGTTGCTGAGCGAATCCTGATTCACGACTAGCCTGCTGCGCCCAAAGCGCGGCAGGCTTTTCTGTCCCAGACTGCCGGCCACAAGCCCTCCCTTGCAGTCCTGGCTGAAACGCTTCAGACTCGAGCCAAGTCGCTACCACGACTCATGGCGAAAAACATTCAAAATTGCGACATAAATTTTCAATGGTGAGACATGAAAATTTGTGGGCGTCGCTGTCGCTGTGCAACAATGGTTTTCCATGGCCACCGCAAAAAAGCTGGCGTTTGATCGGCGTGGATGGTAAGTGGTTGTTAAAAAAGAGATTTGCCTCCGGTTGAGAGGTGAACCTGGTGAGAAAGTGTCTATGAAAACAGGTCTGTACCATCCCGAAGAATTCAAGGACAACTGTGGTTTCGGCCTGATCGCCCACATGACGGGCGAGCCGAGTCACCACCTTCTGCAAACCGCCATGCAGGCACTGACCTGCATGACCCACCGCGGCGGCATCAACGCCGACGGCAAGACCGGCGACGGTTGCGGTCTGTTGATGCAGAAGCCTGATCGATTCCTGCGTGCCGTGGCCCAGGAGCACTTCGCCGTCGAGCTGCCCAAGCAGTACGCCGTCGGCATGGTGTTCTTCAACCAGGACCCGGTCAAAGCCGAAGCCGCCCGCGCCAACATGGACCGCGAGATCGTCAACGCCGGTCTCAAGCTGGTCGGCTGGCGCAAAGTGCCGATCGACACCAGCGTGCTGGGCCGCCTGGCCCTGGAGCGCCTGCCGCAGATCGAGCAGGTGTTCATCGGTGGTGAAGGCCTGAGCGACCAGGAATTCGCCATCAAGCTGTTCAGTGCCCGCCGCCGTTCGTCCGTGGCCAACGCCCACGACGCCGACCACTACATCTGCAGTTTTTCGCACAAGACCATCATCTACAAAGGTCTGATGATGCCGCGCGATCTCGCGGCGTTCTATCCAGACCTGGGTGACGAGCGCCTGCAGACCGCGATCTGCGTGTTCCACCAGCGTTTCTCCACCAACACCCTGCCGAAGTGGCCGCTGGCCCAGCCCTTCCGATTTCTCGCCCACAACGGCGAGATCAACACCATCACCGGCAACCGCAACTGGGCCATGGCCCGTCGCACCAAGTTCGCCAACGACCAGATTCCCGACCTCGAAGAGCTCGGCCCGCTGGTCAACCGTGTCGGCTCCGACTCCTCGAGCATGGACAACATGCTCGAGCTGATGGTCACCGGCGGCATCGACCTGTTCCGCGGCGTGCGCATGCTGGTACCGCCAGCCTGGCAGAACGTCGAGACCATGGACGCCGACCTGCGCGCCTTCTACGAATACAACTCCATGCACATGGAGCCGTGGGACGGCCCGGCCGGCATCGTCATGACCGAAGGCCGCCACGCGGTGTGCCTGCTCGATCGCAACGGCCTGCGCCCGGCGCGCTGGGTGACGACCACCAACGGCTACATCACCATCGCCTCGGAAATCGGCGTATGGGGCTACCAGCCGGAGGAAGTCCTGGCCAAGGGCCGCGTGGGTCCGGGCCAGATCCTCGCCGTCGACACCGAGACCGGCCAGATCCTCGACACCGACGCCATCGACAACCGCCTGAAGTCGCGCCACCCCTACAAGCGCTGGCTGCGTCAGCACGCCACGCGCATCCAGGCGACCCTGAGCGACGACCAGGGCGTGGCCAGCTACGACGCCGACCAGCTCAAGCAGTACATGAAGATGTTCCAGGTCACCTTCGAGGAGCGTGACCAGGTGCTGCGCCCGCTCGGCGAGCAGGGCCAGGAAGCGGTCGGCTCGATGGGCGACGACACGCCGATGGCCGTGCTGTCCCAGCGTGTGCGCTCGCCGTACGACTTCTTCCGCCAGCAGTTCGCCCAGGTGACCAACCCGCCGATCGACCCGCTGCGCGAAGCGATCGTCATGTCCCTGGAAATCTGCCTGGGCGCCGAACGCAACATTTTCCAGGAGTCTCCCGAGCATGCCTCGCGGGTGATCCTCAGCTCGCCGGTCATCTCGCCCGCCAAGTGGCGTTCGCTGATGAACCTGGAGCGCGAAGGCTTCGACCGCCAGCTGATCGACCTCAACTATGAAGAGAGCGTCGGCCTGGAAGCGGCCATCCGCAACATCGCCGACCAGGCCGAGGAGGCCGTGCGCGGCGGCAAGACCCAGCTGGTGCTGAGCGACCGCTACATCGCCCCTGGCAAGCTGCCGGTGCATGCCTCGCTGGCCGTCGGCGCGGTACACCACCGCCTGACCGAACAGGGCCTGCGCTGCGACAGCAACATCCTGGTCGAGACCGCCACCGCCCGTGACCCGCACCACTTCGCCGTGCTGCTGGGCTTCGGCGCCTCGGCCGTCTATCCGTACCTGGCCTATGAAGTGCTGGCCGACCTGATCCGCACCGGCGAAGTGCTGGGCGATCTGGACGAAGTCTTCAAGTACTACCGCAAGGGCATTTCCAAGGGCCTGCTGAAGATCCTGTCGAAGATGGGCATCTCCACCATCGCCTCGTACCGTGGCGCCCAGCTGTTCGAAGCCGTGGGCCTGGCCGAGGAAGTGGTCGGCCTGAGCTTCAAGGGTGTGTCCAGCCGCATCAAGGGCGCGCGCTTCGTCGACCTCGAAAGCGACCAGAAGCTGCTGGCCGGCGAAGCCTGGAGCGCGCGCAAGCCGATCCAGCAGGGCGGCCTGCTCAAGTTCGTCCACGGTGGCGAATACCACGCCTACAACCCGGACGTGGTCAACACCCTGCAGGCCGCCGTGCAGCAGGGTGACTACGCCAAGTTCAAGGAATACACCACGCTGGTCGACCAGCGTCCGGTGTCGATGATCCGCGACCTGCTCAAGGTCAAGGTCGCCGAACAGCCGCTGGCGCTGGAGCAGGTCGAGCCGCTGGAGGATATCCTCAAGCGCTTCGACTCCGCCGGTATCTCCCTGGGCGCACTGTCGCCAGAGGCTCACGAAGCCCTGGCCGAGGCCATGAACCGCCTGGGCGCGCGCTCCAACTCCGGCGAGGGCGGCGAAGACCCGGCCCGCTACGGCACCATCAAGAGCTCGAAGATCAAGCAGGTGGCCACTGGCCGCTTCGGCGTCACCCCGGAATACCTGGTCAACGCCGAAGTGCTGCAGATCAAGGTGGCCCAGGGCGCCAAGCCTGGCGAGGGCGGCCAGCTGCCGGGCGGCAAGGTCAACGGTTTGATCGCCAAGCTGCGCTATGCGGTGCCGGGCGTGACCCTGATCTCGCCGCCACCGCACCATGACATCTACTCGATCGAAGACCTGGCCCAGCTGATCTACGACCTCAAGCAGGTCAACCCGCAGGCGCTGGTGTCGGTCAAGCTGGTCGCCGAGGCCGGCGTCGGCACCATTGCCGCTGGCGTGGCCAAGGCCTATGCCGACCTGATCACCATCTCCGGCTACGACGGCGGCACCGGCGCTTCGCCGCTGACCTCGATCAAGTATGCCGGCGCTCCATGGGAACTGGGCCTGGCCGAAACCCACCAGACCCTGCGCGGCAACGACCTGCGCGGCAAGGTGCGGGTACAGACCGACGGCGGCCTGAAAACGGGCCTGGACGTGATCAAGGCGGCGATTCTCGGCGCCGAGAGCTTCGGCTTCGGCACCGCGCCGATGATCGCCCTGGGCTGCAAGTACCTGCGCATCTGCCATCTGAACAACTGCGCCACCGGCGTCGCCACCCAGAACGACAAGCTGCGCAAGGATCACTACATCGGCACCGTCGACATGGTGATCAACTTCTTCACCTTCGTCGCCGAAGAGACCCGCGAATGGCTGGCCAAGCTGGGCGTGCGCAGCCTGGGCGAGCTGATCGGCCGTACCGACCTGCTCGACATGCTGCCGGGCGACACCGAGCGCCAGGGCCATCTGGACCTGTCGCCGCTGCTGGGCAGCTCGCATATCCCGGCGGACAAGCCGCAGTTCTGCGAAGTGGACAAGAACCCGCCGTTCGACAAGGGCGAGCTGGCCGAGAAGATGGTCGCCATGGCCCTGCCGGCGATCCGCGACCAGGCCGGTGGCGAGTTCAGCCTCGACATCTGCAACTGCGACCGCTCCATCGGTGCGCGCATCTCCGGCGAAATCGCCAGGCTGCACGGCAACCAGGGCATGGCGGCCAGCCCGATCACCTTCCGCTTCAAGGGCACCGCGGGCCAGAGCTTCGGCGTGTGGAACGCCGGTGGCCTGCACCTGCACCTGGAAGGCGACGCCAACGACTACGTCGGCAAGGGCATGACCGGTGGCAAGCTGACCATCGTGCCACCTGCCGGCAGCCCGTTCGAAACCCAGCACAGCGCCATCGTCGGCAACACCTGCCTGTACGGTGCCACCGGCGGCAAGCTGTTCGCCGCCGGCACCGCGGGCGAGCGCTTCGCTGTGCGTAACTCCGGCGCCCACGCTGTGGTCGAGGGCACCGGCGATCACTGCTGTGAATACATGACCGGCGGCTTTGTCTGCGTCCTGGGCAAGACCGGTTACAACTTCGGTTCCGGCATGACGGGTGGTTTCGCCTACGTGCTCGACATGGACAACACCTTCGTCGACAAACTCAACCACGAGCTGGTGGAAATCCAGCGCATCAGTGGTGAGGCGATGGAGGCCTACCGCAGCCACCTGGCGCGGGTCCTGGGCGAATACGTGGAAGAGACCGGCAGCGAGTGGGGGCGTGAGCTCTCGGAGAACCTGGACGACTACGTGCGGCGCTTCTGGTTGGTCAAGCCGAAGGCGGCCAACCTCAAGCAACTGCTGTCCAGCACCCGCGCCAACCCGCAGTAAAAGCAGCTGCAAGTGGCAAGCCTCAAGCTGCAAGTAGAAGCAGTTCGAGGTTTGCCCGGCTTAAGTGATCGTCTTGCGGCTTGCAGCTTGTAGCTTGCAGCTGCTGTTAAGAGGTTTGAAAAATGGCTGAACGTCTGAGCAACGACTTCCAGTTCATCGAAGTGGGCCGCAAGGACCCGAAGAAAAAGCTGCTGCGCCAGCGCAAGAAAGAGTTCGTCGAGATCTACGAGCCCTTCAAACCACAGCAATCCGTGGAGCAGGCGCATCGCTGCCTGGGCTGCGGCAACCCGTATTGCGAGTGGAAGTGCCCGGTGCACAACTTCATCCCCAACTGGCTGAAGCTGGTCTCCGAAGGCAACATCCTGGCCGCGGCGGAACTGTCACACCAGACCAACACCCTGCCGGAAGTGTGCGGTCGCGTGTGCCCGCAGGACCGCCTGTGCGAAGGTGCCTGCACCTTGAACGACGGCTTTGGCGCGGTGACCATCGGCTCGGTGGAGAAGTACATCACCGACACCGCCTTCGCCATGGGCTGGCGCCCGGACATGTCCAAGGTCAAGCCGACCGGCAAGCGCGTCGCCATCATCGGCGCCGGCCCCGCCGGCCTGGGCTGCGCCGACGTGCTGGTGCGTGCCGGCGTGACGCCGGTGGTGTTCGACAAGAACCCGGAAATCGGCGGCTTGCTGACCTTCGGCATCCCGGAGTTCAAGTTGGAAAAGACCGTGCTGAGCAATCGCCGCGAAGTCTTCACCGGCATGGGCATCGAGTTCCGCCTGAACACCGAGGTGGGCAAGGACATCAGCATGGAACAGCTGATCGCCGAGTACGACGCGGTGTTCATGGGCATGGGCACCTACACCTACATGAAGGGCGGCTTCCCCGGCGAAGACCTGCCGGGCGTGCACGACGCGCTGGACTTCCTGATCGCCAACGTCAACCGCAACCTCGGTTTCGAGAAGTCGCCGGAAGATTTCGTCGACATGCAGGGCAAGAAGGTCGTGGTGCTCGGGGGTGGCGACACCGCGATGGACTGCAACCGCACCTCGATTCGTCAGGGCGCCAAGTCGGTGACCTGCGCCTATCGTCGCGACGAGGCGAACATGCCGGGTTCGCGCAAAGAGGTGAAGAACGCCAAGGAAGAAGGCGTGAAGTTCCTCTACAACCGCCAGCCCATCGCCATCGTCGGCGAGGACAAGGTCGAGGGCGTGAAGGTGGTCGAGACCCGTCTCGGCGAACCGGATGCCCGTGGCCGCCGCAGCCCCGAGCCGATTCCAGGCTCCGAGGAGATCCTGCCGGCCGATGCCGTGGTGATCGCCTTCGGCTTCCGCCCGAGCCCGGCGCCGTGGTTCGAGCAGCATGGCATTCAGCTGGACAGCCAGGGCCGCGTGGTGGCACCGGAGAAGGGCAAGTTCAAGCACCAGACCAGCAACCCGAAAGTGTTTGCCGGTGGCGACATGGTGCGGGGGTCGGACTTGGTGGTGACGGCTATTTTCGAGGGGCGCACGGCTGCCGAGGGAATCCTGGACTACCTCGAGGTCTGATCAACCGTTGGGGCTGCTTCGCAGCCCTTTCGCGACACAAGGCCGCTCCTACAGGGAATCGCGTTACCTCTGTAGGAGCGGCCTTGTGTCGCGAAAGGGCCGCAAAGCGGCCCCAAGTCCTGTCAGGCTACATACTTTTTGTATACAAAAATGCTTGATCCAAGGCATCCGATAGACAAAACGAATGGCCATGGCCGTGCCTTTTGTGCCCGCGTCTGAGAAAATGCCCGCACTTTTTTTCCGGATGCCGACATGACTGCCCTGAAGAACGATCGTTTCCTGCGTGCACTGCTCAAGCAACCCGTAGACGTCACCCCGGTGTGGATGATGCGCCAGGCCGGCCGCTACCTGCCGGAGTACCGCGCCAGCCGCGCCAAGGCCGGCGACTTCATGAGCCTGTGCATGAACCCGCAGTTCGCCTGCGAGGTCACCCTGCAGCCGCTGGACCGCTACCCGCTGGACGCGGCGATTCTCTTCTCGGACATCCTCACCATCCCCGACGCCATGGGCCAGGGCCTGTACTTCGAGACCGGCGAAGGCCCACGTTTCAAGAAGGTCATCAGCACCCTGGCGGACATCGAGGCGCTGCCGATCCCCGACCCGCAAAAAGACCTGGGCTACGTGATGGACGCGGTCAGCACCATCCGCCGCGAGCTTAATGGCCGCGTGCCATTGATCGGCTTCTCCGGCAGCCCATGGACCCTGGCCACCTACATGGTCGAGGGCGGTTCGTCCAAGGACTTCCGCAAGACCAAGGCCATGGCCTACGACAACCCCGAAGCCCTGCACCTGTTGCTGGACAAGCTGGCCCAGTCGGTCACCAGCTATCTCAATGGCCAGATCCTGGCCGGCGCCCAGGCCGTGCAGATCTTCGATACCTGGGGCGGCAACCTGTCGGCGGCGGCCTACCAGGAGTTCTCCCTGGCCTACATGCGCAAGATCGTCAGCGGGCTGATCCGCGAGCACGACGGGCGCAAGGTGCCGGTGATCCTGTTCACCAAGAACGGTGGTCTGTGGCTGGAAAGCATCGCCGAGGCCGGCGCCGATGCCCTGGGCCTGGACTGGACCTGCGAGATTGGCGACGCCCGTCGCCGCGTGGGCGACAAGGTGGCGCTGCAGGGCAACATGGACCCGACCGTGCTGTACGCCAAGCCTGAGGCCATCCGCAAGGAAGTCGCGCGCATCCTGGCCAGCTACGGCAAGGGCAGCGGCCATGTGTTCAACCTGGGGCACGGCATCACCCCCGAGGTCGACCCGGAGCACGCCGGCGTGTTCATCAACGCCGTGCATGAGCTGTCGGCGCAGTATCACCAGTAAGCGCCAGGCCTGTCGCGGGGCACGTGGGAGCAACTGTCTTGCTCAGACTCCTCGACCTGGCGCCGATCTCTGTGGGAGCGGGCTTGCCCCGCGAACACCGCCGAGGCCGGTGCCAGATTGCGCGTTGCTTGCTTCGCGGGTAAATCCGTTCCCACAGGCACTGCGCAGTGCCTGGGACAACGAGGATCCTGTGCGGGGCTTGCCCCGCGATTTTTTGCATTAAGCTTCAATTCAGCGATCGTCGGTAATCTGGCCCTATCGAAACCCAAACAGGACCCGATCACCATGAAAGCCCGTTACCTGCCCCTGATCCTCGCCCCGCTGTTCAGCACCGCCGCCCTGGCTGCCGGCTACACCGGTCCCGGCGCCCAGGCCGTGACCACCGTCGCCGCCGCCAACGATGCCGCCGACGATACGCCGGTGGTGCTGCAGGGCTACGTGACCAAGAAGATCAACAACGACGACAAGTACGAGTTCAAGGACAGCACCGGCACCATCACCGTCGAGATCGACGATGAAGACCTGCCGCCCACGCCCTTCAACGACAAGACCAAGGTCAAGCTGACCGGCGAGGTGGAGAAGCACCTGATGAGCCGCGAAGTGGATGTCGATATCGTCGAAATCATCAACTGACCTGATCGCCACTTGCCCCGCCTGCGCGGGGCAAGCGCCATTCTCCACACAATCTCCACATTCCCTCCCCATCGGCTCCACATGGCCGGCAGACACTGCCGCCATCGCAAACGGAGCCCTACCTGATGAACAAGACCCTTGGTTTCAAGCTCGGCCTGATCGCCGTGCTGATCCTGTTGTTGCTGATTCCCCTGCTGATGATCGGTGGCCTGATCGACGAACGGCAGGGCCTGCGTGATGACGTGCTGCGCGATATCGCCCAGAGTTCGAGCTTCGACCAGCAGCTCAGCGGCCCGTTGCTGGTGGTGCCATACCGCAAGTTCGAGCGGCGTTGGATCGACAAGGACGGCGAGCGTGTCCAGGAGACGAGCACCCTTAGCGGCAACCTGTACTTCCTCCCGGAGACCTTCGACGCCGACATCGCCGTGGATACCGAACTGCGCTCGCGCGGCATCTACCAGGCTCGGCTGTTCCATGCCAAGAGTCGAATCAGCGGGCGCTTCAAGGTCCCCGAGCGCTGGGGTATCGACAAGGACTACGATGACTACCGCTTCGACAAGCCGTACCTGGTGGTGGGCATCAGTGATATTCGCGGTATCGAGAACGGCCTCGAACTGAGCTTTGACGAGCAGCGTCTTCCGTTCGAGGCGGGAACCGGCCTGGACTGGCTGCGCGGCGGGGTGCATGTCGGCCTGCCTCAGCTCGACGGCCAGCAGGCCCGTGAGTTCAGCTACGCGTTCGACCTGGCCTTGCAGGGCACCGGCCAGCTGCATGTGCTGCCGGTGGGGCGTAGCAGTGCGGTGGACATGCGTGCCAACTGGCCGCACCCAAGCTTCATCGGCAGCTACCTGCCAAGCCGCCACGCCATCGATGACAAGGGCTTCAGTGCCCACTGGCAGACCTCGTTCTTCGCCACCAACCTGGAGGACGCCCTGCGCCAGTGCGTGAGCAAGCAACAATGCGCGGACTTCACCGGCCCGACCTTCGGTGTCAGCTTCATCGATCCGGTGGACCAGTACCTCAAGAGCGAGCGGGCGATCAAGTATGCGCTGCTGTTCATTGCCCTGACCTTTGCCGGCTTCTTCCTGTTCGAGGTGCTCAAGAGCCTCAGCGTGCACCCGGTGCAGTACATCCTGGTGGGCGTGGCCCTGGCGTTCTTCTACCTGCTCTTGCTGTCGCTGTCCGAGCACCTGGGCTTTGGCCTGGCGTATGGGTTGTCGGCGGCGGCCTGTGTACTGCTGATCGGCTTCTATCTCACCCATGTGCTGAACAGCCTGGGGCGTGGCGTGGGCTTTGCGGCAGGGCTGGCGGCGTTGTACGCGCTGCTCTATGGGTTGCTGAGCGCCGAGGACTACGCGCTGCTGATGGGCTCGCTGCTGTGCTTCGGGCTGCTTGGCGTGTTCATGGTGCTGACCCGGCGGCTGGACTGGTCGCGGGTGGGGAGGGGGGCATGAGGGAGGACTGAGAGATCGGGCGGTGGTTGGCTGTGAGGATTGGTCTGTTGTTTCCTGTGGTACCGAGGTGAATTCTGGGGCTGCTCTGCAGCCCTTTCGCGACGCAAGGCCGCTCCTACAGACGATCGCGAAATCCTGTAGGAGCAGCCTTGTGTCGCGAAACGAGGGCGAAGCCCTCGCTGGCGGAGTCTCAGGCTAACGGAGCTGTAGCCACCATCGACGGCCGCTGGCTCACCTCTGCATACCACGCCGCCAGGCCCGGACACTGCCCACGCCAATCGAACTCAGGCTGGCGCAGATCCAGATACCCCAACGCACAGGCCACGCCGATCGAGGCGATATCGAACCCGGAGATTATTTGCGCCAGGTGCTCGCGCTCGAAATTGGCCAGGCCGCGGCGAATCTTCTCGCCCTGCGCGTTCACCCAGCCCTCCCATTGCTTGTCTGCCGGGCGCAGGAAGGTCTCGTAGCGCGTGGCCACCGCCGCATCCATGATTGCGTCGGCCTGCGAGGCCAGGGTCAGGCGCCGCCAGCGTGCCGAGCCTTCCCGAGGGATCAAGGGCAGGCCGACGTGCTGGGTGTCGAGGTACTCGCAAATCACCCGGCTGTCGTGCAGCACGCTGCCGTCGTCCAGACGCAGGGCCGGGATCTTGCCGATCGGGTTGTCCTGATTGAGCTGCTCGTCGCCGCTCACCGGGCTGATGTTCACGCCCTGCAGCGTCACGCGGTCCACCTGGCCGGTCTCGTGCAGCACGATCATCACCTTGCGCACGAACGGCGACAGCGGCGAATGGAACAGGATCATGGCTCAGTTGCCTTGCAGGCTGGGTGGCAGGCAGACGCCGGTGCCGCCGATACCGCAGTAGCCGTCCGGGTTCTTGGCCAGGTACTGCTGGTGGTAGGCCTCGGCGAAATAGACGGTTGGCGCCTGCTCGATCTCGGTGGTGATCTCGCCGAAGCCGGCCTTGCTCAGCTCGGCCTGGAACGCGTCGCGGCTGGCCTTGGCCTCTTCGAGCTGCTGCGGCGAGGTGCAGTAGATCGCCGAGCGGTACTGGGTGCCGATGTCGTTGCCCTGGCGCATGCCCTGGGTCGGGTTGTGCAGCTCCCAGAACATTGTCAGCAGCTCGCGATAGCTGACCCGGTTCTTGTCGAACACCACCAGCACCACTTCGGTGTGGCCGGTCAGGCCCGAGCAGACTTCTTCATAGGTGGGGTTGGGGGTGAAGCCGCCGGCGTAGCCGACCACGGTGCTGACCACGCCTTCGCGCTGCCAGAAGCGGCGCTCGGCGCCCCAGAAGCAGCCCAGGGCGAAGATGGCGAAATCGATATCGCCTTCGAAGAACGGGCCGAGCAATGGCGTGCCTTCGAACACGTAGTGGAACTCAGGCAGGGCCATCGGGGTTTCGCGGCCAGGCAGGGCCTGCTCCGCGGTGGGCATGACGTTTTTGTTCACCAGGATTTCCGAACGCAGGACCATGGCCGTTCCTCTATTTGATGTTCAACAACCTGGGGCCGCTTTGCGGC
>NZ_JAOCDM010000063.1 GCF_029840925.1 Pseudomonas sp. GD03858 | reverse complement strand
CCTTTCGCGACACAAGGCCGCTCCTACAGGAATTGCGGATGGCCTGAGAATGTGTGTCTCAACCCAGCGCGGTATCGAGAAACATCATCACCGCGAACCCGCCCATCAGCCCCAACGTCGCCGCGGTCTGGTGCCCGTTGCGATGGGTTTCCGGGATCACCTCGTGGGACACCACGAAGATCATCGCCCCCGCCGCCAGGCCCATGCTGATCGGATAGGCCAGGGCGAAGCCGCTGGAAATCCCCAGGCCGATCACCGCGCCCAGGGGCTCCATCAGCCCCGAGCCGATCGCCACCAGCGCCGCCTTGAAATTCGACAGCCCCGTGGCGCGCAAGGCCAGGGCCACCGCCAGACCTTCGGGAATATCCTGGATCGCGATGGCGCTGGTCAGCGGCAGGCCGATGTTCAGGTCGCCATTGGCGAAGCTCACGCCGATGGCCATGCCCTCGGGCAGGTTGTGCAAGGTGATGGCCAGCACGAACAGCCAGACCCGGCTGATGCGTTCGGCTTCCGGGCCGCAGGGGCCGGTGCTTTCATGTTCGTGCGGGGTGAAGCGGTCGAGGCCGAGCATCAGCAGTACGCCCAGGCCCATGCCCAGCACCACGGTGAAGGCCGCCGCCGGGCCGTTGCCGGTGATTTCCCGGGCCGCGTCCAGGCCGGGCAGGATCAGCGAAAACGAACTGGCGGCGAGCATCATGCCGGCGGCAAAGCCGAGCATGACGTCCTGGGTGCGGGCGTTGACGTCACGCAGGATCACCGCCAGCACGGCGCCCAGCGCGGTAGCGCCGAAGCCGGAGAGGCCGCCGAGCAGGGCCAGGTGCAGGTTGTCGGCGTGGTCGCCGTTGACCGCGTTCCAGACGCTGGCCAGCAGCAGGGCGGCAATGGCCAGCAGGCTCAATGCCAGGCCGGCGCTCAGCCAGGGGGTATTCAACGCCTGTTGGCGCCAGGCATCGAGCATGGGGACAGGGGCGGAGCTGTGGGTGCGGGCGGGGGGCATGCGGACCTCGAGGCAGTGAATGGCGCCAGTCTAGCCAGTGACCTGCCATGCCGACCAAGGATTCCCTTCTATCGCCGCCATAGGCAGCTATGCTTGGCCGCATGCACACATCGATGGGAGTGGCGGCATGGGTTCCACCTTCAATGGCCTGGTCGGCCTGATCATTCTCGCCCTGGACATCTGGGCGGTTCTCAATGTGCTCAAGAGCGGCGCCGAGGTCGGCATCAAGGTCCTGTGGATCCTGCTGATCATCCTGCTGCCGGTGCTGGGGCTGATCATCTGGGCAATCGCCGGGCCTCGGGGCAATGTGCGGATCTGAGGGCTGCCATCGCAACTGTGTAACTTTGTAAGGGCAGCCTGCTCTCGACAAAATTTTCACACTCGATTTTTGAAAATCCGCGCCGCACAATGCGGCCTTGGTCTCACCTCGCGTTCGAGGGGTCGAGCACCAGGCTGTCGGCGATTTCGCCTTTTCGCAAACCGCAATCCTAGGACCTCTCCATTCATGGCTAACACGGACGCCTTGAAGCAACAGGGCGTGCGAGGCTCGTTCTCGCCGACCCTGAAATCCCACCTGGCCTACACATTGCTCAGTGGCCTGGTGATCATGCTGATGCTCAGCCTGGTGCGCCTGGCGCTGCTGGTCTACAACAGCGACATGATCGGCGACACGCCGTCCTCGACCGTTGCCGAAGGCTTCTTCAACGGCTTGCGTTTCGATCTTCGGGTGGTGGTGTACATCAGCATCCCACTGCTGCTGGCGCTGCTCAGCCCCTGGCTGATGGCCCGCCGAGGCTTCTTCCGGTTCTGGCTGACCATCGCCTCGAGCGTGGTGATGTTCCTCGGCCTGATGGAGATGGACTTCTACCGCGAGTTCCACCAGCGCCTGAACGGCCTGGTGTTCCAGTACATAAAGGAAGACCCCAAGACCGTCATGAGCATGCTCTGGTACGGCTTCCCGGTGGTGCGCTACCTGCTGGCCTGGCTGGTCGGCACCTGGTTGCTGAGCCTGCTGTTCAAGGGTATCGACCGCCTGACCCGTGGCGAGCAAGGCACCCAGTCCACCGCCGCTGGCAAGCTGGCGCCGTGGTATGGCCGCCTGGCGCTGTTCATGGTCGTGCTGCTGGTGGCCGTGGTTGCCGCCCGCGGCACCCTGCGCCAAGGCCCGCCCATGCGCTGGGGTGACGCCTTCACCACCGACTCGAACTTCGTCAACCAGCTGGGCCTGAACGGCACGCTGACCCTGATCGACGCCGCCAAGAGCCGCTTTGGCGAAGACCGCGCCAACATCTGGAAGCCCGTGCTCGAGCAGCCGCTGGCCACCCAGACCGTGCGCGACCAGCTGCTGACCGCCAACGACACCCTGGTCGATGCCGACGAGGCCGCGATCCGCCGCGACTTCCTGCCGCCGCAGGCCAACACCCTGCCGGTGAAGAACGTCGTGGTCATTCTCATGGAAAGCTTCGCCGGCCACTCGGTGGGCGCGCTGGGCAGCCCGAACAACATCACCCCGTACTTCGACAAGCTGGCCAAGGAGGGTCTGCTGTTCGACCGCTTCTTCTCCAACGGCACCCATACCCACCAGGGCATGTTCGCCACCATGGCCTGCTTCCCCAACCTGCCGGGCTTCGAGTACCTGATGCAGACTCCCGAAGGCGGCCACAAGCTGTCCGGCCTGCCAGCGCTGCTCAGTGCCCGCGACTATGACGATGTCTACGTCTACAACGGCGACTTCGCCTGGGACAACCAGTCCGGGTTCTTCGGCAACCAGGGCATGACCACCTTCATCGGCCGCAACGACTTCGTCGACCCGGTGTTCTCCGACCCGACCTGGGGCGTGTCCGACCAGGACATGTTCAACCGCGGCAACGAAGAGCTGGCCAAGCATGACGGCAAGAAACCGATCTACGCGTTGCTGCAGACCCTCTCCAACCACACGCCGTATGCCTTGCCCAAGGACCTGCCGGTGGAGAAGGTCACCGGGCAGGGGCGCCTGGACGAACACCTGACCGCCATGCGCTACTCCGACTGGGCGTTGGGCCAGTTCTTCGAGAAGGCGCGCAAGGAGCCTTACTTCAAGGACACCCTGTTCGTCATCGTCGGCGACCATGGTTTCGGCAACCATCAGCAGGTCACCGAGCTGGACCTGGGCCGCTTCAACGTGCCTCTGCTGCTGATCGCCCCGGGCATCCAGGAGAAGTTCGGCGCGGTCAACCATACCGTGGGCACCCAGGTCGACATCGTGCCGACCATCATGGGCCGCCTTGGTGGTCAGGCCCGTCACCAGTGCTGGGGGCGCGACCTGCTCAACCTGCCTGAGGGCGACCAGGGCGTGGGCATGATCAAGCCGTCGGGCAGCGAGCAGATCGTCGGCCTGGTGCAGGGCGATCGCATCCTCATCGAGGCCAAGGACATGACCCCACGGATGTATCGCTACCAGCTGGGCCGTGAGTTCAAGGCCGAGCTGATCGAGAGCCCCGACCAGCCCGAGATGTTGAAAAAGCTCGAGGCGTACATCCAGACGGCGACCAAGAGCCTGCTGGACAACACTGCCGGCGTGGTTCACGGCACGCCGAAGTAAGTCCGCCTGGCAACGCTGAAAGCCCGCCGTCGACCGGCGGGCTTTTTTCATGCGGTTTCATGTGCCCGGCTGAACGTTTGGCCCGGTGCGGCGGTCAAGCTAGTACGCAGTTTTCACTCACCGTTGTGCCAGCGAGGACTGATCGATGAAAGCGTGGGAAATCAGCTTTGCCGACCAGAAGGGCGAACCGCAGACACTGCTGATCGATGCCGAGCAGCGCCCCAGCGAAGAAGACGCAGCGCGCGCCATTCGTTCCCGTTTGTTCCCGCTCATGGACGAACTGGACCTCAACGACTTCCAGGACCGCAGCTATTCCCCCACGGCACGCTGGCTCAAGGAACAGAGTGGCGTGATCATCACCACCATTCGCCAGGTGCCCTAGGCTGCCGCTCGCTGGCGTAGTGCCTGTACAGGCACTACGCTGCAAACAGATGCCGGTCTACTCTGCGGGCCGGCGTCCATTTCATTCGCGTCTTGCAATCCGCTCGTACTGCCGGGCCCTTCGAGCCCGACAGGTGCGTTGTGCACGGAAAGTCTATCCATTGCTATGCAGGAGGACGTTTCATGAGCAGCCAGAACGACGATATCAGCAGCAGTGTCCTGCGCCAGATGAAAGCTGGTGGTTTCGACTTCACCCGTATCCATCCCATCGAGTTCTATGCCGTCTTTCCAGATGAAGTCGGTGCCCGCCGGGCGGCGCGGCAGTTTCGCGGCGAATCCCTCAGTGCCCAGGTGAGCGAGCGCGACGATGGCGCCTGGCACCTGGAGCTGAGCAAGGTCATGTATGCCACCCACGGCGGTATCGGGGCCTTCGAACAAGCGTTCGAACGGGTCGTTTCACCCTATGGCGGCGAGGTCGAGGGCTGGGGCGTCAAGCAGGAGCGGCCGATCGCCTAGCGCATCATTGCCGTTTATGCCCAGCCATGTGCTTCAGGTAGGCCAGCAGCGCGTCGAGTTCCCGTTCGTTCAGCACCTGGGGAGGGAAACCAGGCATTTTCGCCTGGGGCCAGTGCCGCAGACTTTGCGGATCGCGAATGTACTGGCGCAGGAATGCCGGCTGGAAGTACTCGGTCGGGTTGTGCGGCAGGTTCAAGTCCGGGCCGAACTGCGCATCGCCTGCGCCATTGAGGCGATGACAGGCCAGGCAGTTCTGCTGGAACAGGGCAAAGCCTTGGCGCACTGGGTCGCGCTCGGCGAGGCTCGGGTCGGGCAGCAGCGCGGGGAAGCGCGTTGCCACCGGCGCCAGACGGCGGATCGTGGCGATCTGGAACGGCCATTGCTCCGGGCGGATCGCGCCGGCCTCGGGGCGTTGCCACACCAGGTAGAACGGTCCGGCGCTTGGTTTGTCCTGGCCCAGTGCCGGCCAGGGGCGGGTCGGGTCCTCGATGGCCAGCCAGGCCAGTGCCGGGCCCTGCTGCAACAAGGGGCCTGCCGGCATCTCGGCGGCGAAGCCATCCAGGGCCACGGCTTGCAGATGATCGCCGGAGTTCACGCCTTCCAGCAGTACGGCCAGAGGCAGCGCGCGGTAGTGCATGACCCGCTTGTAGGCGACGTCATGGGCCACGGTGATGTCGCGGGTCTGCGGGTGCTGGAGCAACTGCTCGCTGCTCCAGTGGCGGCTGGCACCGCCCAGTTCGAGGGTCAGTTGCGCCGCCGCCAGTGGCAAGGCAAACAGCAGGCAGAGTAGGGTGATGCACAGGCGCATGGGCAACCTCCAGCCATCAAGGCTGGCAGATTACCTGTGCGTTGCCGGAAATAGCCACAGCCCGCGTCAGCCGAACAGTCGCGTGAGGTTCGGCAGGATGAGCAGCAGTGTCGTGGCGAAGAGGATGAGCCCCGCTTGGCGTACTTTCGATTGTCTGAACATGGCGGACCGCCTTCTTGTTGTTATTCCTGAATAGCCCTTGGCTTCCCTGTCTCGCGTCGGGTCGATCGCAGTTGGCACGTTGGCGCGCCGTCTGTGTTTTCCTCATGTTTCTGGGTATACAACCAACAGTAGGGGCCGCGTCATCCTTGTTTCAGAACCCTTTGTTCTAACCAGGAAGTTGCTGATTTCCGATCGTTCAAAGGCCACTGGCCACTGCGCTGGCACGCTCAGGCTAGACGAGTGCGCGGCCAGGGTTACCAAGGGTTACAGGGCCTACCGTTCGTCTGGACATCCTACTTGCTTGTGCGGGTCTTTCGCGTCAGTCTCTACAGCAAATCCCACCCACATGTCGTTCAGGACTACCGCTATGTCGTTACGCATCTGCATCCTCGAAACCGATGTCCTGCGACCGGAACTGGTCGCGCAATATCAGGGCTACGGCAGGATGTTCGAGCAGCTGTTTTCGCGCCAGCCGATCGCCGCCGAGTTTGACGTGTACAACGTGATGAACGGCGATTATCCCCCTGACGGCGAACGCTTCGATGCGTACCTGGTGACCGGCAGCAAGGCCGATTCGTTCGGTGACGCCCCGTGGATCCAGACGCTCAAGGCCTACCTGCTCAAGCTTTACGAGCGCGGCGAGAAGTTGCTGGGGGTGTGTTTCGGCCACCAGTTGCTGGCATTGACCCTCGGCGGCAAGGCCGAGCGTGCCGACAAGGGCTGGGGCGTGGGGATCCATCGCTACCGCCTGGCGGCCCATGCACCGTGGATGGACCCCGAGGTGAGCGAGCTGACCCTGCTGATCAGCCACCAGGACCAGGTCACCGAGCTGCCCGAGGGCGCCACGGTGATCGCCTCCAGCGATTTCTGCCCGAACGCCGCCTATCACATCCGCGATCAGGTGCTGTGCTTCCAGGGGCACCCGGAGTTCGTCCACGATTACTCGCGGGCGCTGCTCGACGCGCGCCAGCAGTATCTGGGCGACGAGGTGTACCAGAAGGCCGTGGCCAGCCTGGCGACCGAGCACCAGGGCGATCTGGTGGGCGAGTGGATGCTGCGCTTCGTGCAGCAGCCGGCCAAGGCCGGCGACAGCGCTGCCTGAGCACTGTGGGAGCGGGCAAGCCCGCTCCCACGAAACCTGCGTTCGCTGCTATAGCCAACCCGAGCGTTTGAAGCTGTAGTACAACCCCGAGCACCCCAGTCCGATGACACCCAGCACGGCGAAGTAACCGTAGTGCCAACCCAGCTCCGGCATGTTCTGGAAGTTCATCCCATAGATCCCGGCAACCGCCGTGGGAAACGCCAGGATCGCCGCCCAGGCGGCGAACTTGCGCTGGGTGATGCTCTGGCGTGACGACTCCAGCAGCATGCCGATCTCGATGGTCTGGCTGGCGATGTCGCGAATACCGGCCAGGTCTTCCATCTGCCGGGTGACGTGGATCTGCACGTCACGGAAGTACGGGCGCATGTTCTTGTCGATGAACGGGAAACTCAGGCGCTGCAGCTCCTCGCTGACCTCCACCATCGGCGCCACGTAGCGGCGCAGGCGCAGGATGTCGCGGCGCAGGCTGTGCAGGCGCTGGATGTCGGCCTCCTGCAGCGAGCCGCTGAGCACGCTCTGTTCCAGCTCCTCGATCTCGCCGTGGATGGCCTCGCTGACGGGTTGGTAGTTCTCGGTGACGAAGTCGAGCAGGGCATAGAGCACGAAGTCTTCGCCATGTTCGAGCAGCAGTGGCCGGGCCTCGCAGCGCTGGCGCACCAGTGAGTAGGACTTCGAGTGGCCGTTGCGGCAGGTGATGATGTAGCCGTTGCCGGCGAAGATGTGCGTCTCGATGAACTCGAGCCGGCCCTGATGCCTCACGGGGGAGTAGGTGACGATGAACAGCGCGTCGCCGAAGGTCTCCAGCTTGGGGCGGCTGTGCTTTTCCAGGGCGTCCTCGATGGCCAGCTCGTGCAGGCCGAACTGACGCTGCAGGTTGGCCAGCTCCTCGGCGTTGGGCTCCTCCAGGCCGATCCAGACGAAGTGCCCGGGCTTGCGGGCCCATTCGGCACCTTCGTCGATGTTGATGTTGGTGACTTTCCTGCCGGCGCTGTAGACCGCCGCTGCGACGACTCGACCCATGGTTGTCCGCTTATTCGGTTGAACATGGCAGACAGCTTGGGCTGTGTCGCGAGGCAGGGCAACCGTCGGGCATCAAGAAAGGCGCGGGAGGCGGGCTATTGGCCCGTCACTTCGCTTTCCATATGGTCGATGCAGTGCTGCATCTGGCTGCGGCATTGCTCGATCAGCGCTGGCAAGTCGTGCTGGGAAAGACCCGCGGTAGCGATGGGCGGCAGCGAGCGCACGATTACCGTGCGCTGGCGCCAGCTGTTCAGGCTCAGGCGCCGGGAGTAGCGGCTGACGCACACCGGCACGATCGGCACCCCGGCCTCCACGGCCATGTGGAACGCCCCCTTTTTGAACGCCAGCAGCTGCTCGCCGGGGTTGCGCGTGCCTTCGGGGAAGATCCAGATAGAGGTGTCGTCGCGCAGGGTGCGGGTGGTGGCCTGCATTGCCTTGCGCGCCTGGTAGGCGTTCTGGCGATCGATCAGCACATTGCCGCCCAGCCAGAACAGCTGGCCGAACAGCGGGATCCAGCCCAGGCTCTTCTTGCCGATGGCCACGGTGCGTCGTGGTACCACCTGGCCGAGGATGAACAGGTCGTAGTTGGACTGGTGATTGGCGACGATCACGCAGCCGGGCGGCTGGTCCCACAGCGGGCCAACCTCGGCCTTGACCTTGATACGCATGAACCAGGCCGCGGGCACGCTGTAGAGACGGGCGAACAGGCGACTGTTGTCGGGGTTGAACGGACGCAGCAGGCCGATGACCAGGCCGACGATGCCCACGAACAGGAAGTGCAGCGCCAACAGGAGCATGCGCAGGATATAAAGCATGGTACGACTCACACCGGACGATCGCGGCGCAGTGTACGGGTGTGCACTGTCTGGGGCAAATGCTCGACAAACATCAGGCAGTCCGCTGCCATGGAACTGCATATGACTTATTGAGTTAGCAGGGTTCTGTTTGATTTAGCAGGGACCTGTGGGAGCGGCTTTAGCCGCGAACACCGGCGTAGCCGGTGCCAGGCGGCGCGTCGCTTGTTTCGCGGGTGAACCCGCTCCCACAGGGTGCGCGCTTGCCGCCCAAACACAGGCCCCTGCAGCGGGCCAGCAGATCAGCCCAGGTGGTTCTGGTCCAGCAGGATCGCCTCGTCCAGCGTCTCCAGCAGACCCTTGCGCACCTTCAGCTTGGTGTTCTTGTGCGCCAGCATGTTCAGTTTCTTCAGCTCGCGGGCAGCGGCCAGGGCGGCCTCTTGCAGCTGCTCGGCCGGTACCACCTTGTCGAGGAAGCCGGCTTCGCGGGCGCCTTGCGGGTCGAAGATCTCGGCATTGTTCACCGAACGCTGGAACGCCGCGCGGCTGAGGCGATCACGGGCCAGCTCGATGCCGGCGTGGTGCATGGTCATGCCGATCTGCACTTCGTTCAGGCAGATCTTGTAGGGGCCGTCGACGCCGATGCGGTAGTCGCCCGAGAGCAGCAGGAACGCACCCTTGGCCACGGCGTTGCCGGGGCAGGCAACGATCACCGGGAACGGGTGCGACAGCAGGCGGCGGGCGAGGGTGGAGCCGGCGGTGACCAGGCCGACGGCCTCCTTGGGGCCGGCGGTCATCACCTTGAGATCGTAGCCGCCGGAGAGAATGCCCGGCTGGCCGGTGATGATCACCACGGCGCGGTCTTCCACGGCGCGGTCCAGGGCGGCATTGAACGCGGCGATGACATCCGGGGAGATGGCGTTGACCTTGCCGTTGTTCAGGGTCAGGGTGGCGATGCCGTCTTCGGCGTGGTAGGTAATCAGCTCGCTCATGGCAGAGTCCTTTGGATGGCGTGGCGACGACGTTACCCAGCCATTTCGGCCAGGTAAAGCGCCAAGGCTGACTGATCAGTCAGCGGCGAGGCTGCGTGCCTTGCGCCAGCAGGGCAGGGTAGCGGGCGCGAGAAAAAGCGCTGGATACAATGGCAGCATTGCCTTGATTACCCGGACTTTTCCGGCGGTTGGCTTAAATGCATGAAAATTCTGAAAAAAATGCTTGCCAAAGAAAAACGCATCCACTAAATTAGCGCGCCTCGACAGGCTGAACGGCTTGAAGAGAAAACGGTGAAGTGTCCGAGTGGTCGAAGGAGCACGCCTGGAAAGTGTGTATACGAGAAATCGTATCAAGGGTTCAAATCCCTTCTTCACCGCCACATTCTGCGAAAAGCCCCCGAATCGAAAGGTTCGGGGGCTTTTTGTTTGCCCTGATTACACGCAGTCCCTATGGGAGCGGGCAAGCCCGCTCCCACAGGGACTGCGACTCAGAAGCTGACCGAGGCCGAGAGCCGTGCGGTGCGCGGCGCACCCTGGAACAGGTAGTTGTCGCCCAGGTAATCGCCCACATCGCGCCAGTAGCGCTTGTCGAAGACGTTGTCCACGCTCAGGCGCAGCACGGTGTCGTAGCCGCCGATGTCGGTGCGGTAGCGGCTGCCGATGTCGAACACGGTGTAGCCACCGACCTCGACATTGCCCGCCTGGCTCGCGTACTTGCTGGCGCTGTAGCGGGCGCCGCCGAGCAGGGCCAGGCCGGGGATGGGCAGGGCGTAGTCGGCCTGCACGGCGGCGCGCAGGCGCGGCACGTTGATCGCTTGGTGGCCTTCGTAGGTGTCGGTGTCGCTGTTCTGCACCCGCGCGCGGATCGCCGCGGCGCTGGCCTGGATCTGCAGCTTCGAGGTCACCCAGCCGCTGGCGCCCAGCTCGAGGCCGGTGTTCTTCTGTTGGCCGGACTGCACGTAGGTGAAGCTGCCGTCACCTTCCGGGCGGGCGTACTGGTAGGCCTGGCGGATCTGGAACAGCGCGGCGCTGAAGCTCATGTCCTGCCAGTCGCGCTTGATGCCGACTTCGAGCTGGCGCGACAGGGTCGGGGCGAGGATTTGCGAGGCGTTGCTGGCGAACCAGGGCGCCGTGCCACCTGCGGACAGGCCTTTCGAGTAGCTCGCGTAGAGCGTGGTGTCGGCGCGTGGCTTATAGATCAACGCGGCGTTCGGCAGGAGCTGGTATTGCCGGGTGTGACGGTCGGCCTCGCCGGTCTCTTTCCAGGTTTTCTCATCCAGGCGCACTTCCCGGGCACCGATCACGGTCTGCCAGTTGTCGTTGAAAGTGATGCGGTCGCTGACGAACAGGCCGTACTGGCGGCTGTCCAGGCGGCGTTCGCTGGCGCCGATCGGTCTGCCGGAGGGCTCCAGGGCGGGCGCGCCGGTGTGGATGTTGCCGGTGCCCAGCCACTCGTTGTAGTACGGGCGTTGATCGAGCGTGCGACGCTGGGCGCTGGCGCCAACCGTCAGCTCATGGCCGACACCCAGCGCATCGAAGCGTCCATCGACCATGGCCTGCGCTTCGTCGATCCGGCGGGTGTCGTCGGGGCTGCGGAAATCATAGATGTCGTAGTCGCCGTTGGCGCCGAAGAAAGCCCCCTCGCTCGAGCCCCAGGCGAACGCACTGTAGTCATCGATCACCACCTTGCTGCGCGAAGCGCTCAAGGTGCCGTTCCAGTCGTCGTTGAACTGGTACTTGAAGCGTCCGCCCAGGTTCAGCGAGTCGTTTTGCACCGGCTTGGCCCATGACTGCCAGGCCAGGTGGTCCTTGGGGTCGACGCCGTGGGGCAGTTGGCTGCCGCCGAGCAATTGATATCCCGGCACCGAATACTGTTCGCGGTGCTGGTATTCGGCATCCAGTTCCAGCACGGCATTGGGGTTGATCTGCCAGTCCAGGGCCAGCGAGGCGAAGTCGCGCTTGCCGTCGGCATGGTCGACATAGGAGCGGATGTCCTCATGGGCCAGGTTCACCCGCAGGCCGAACTGGCGCTCGGCGCCGAACCAGCCGCCCAGGTCGGTGGCCAGGTAGCGTTCGCCCTGCTCGTTGCTCGATACACTGATGCTGCGCACGTCCTGCGGGCGCTTGGTCACGTAGTTGACCAGCCCGCCGGGTTCCGAAACGCCGCTCTGCAATCCCGACAGGCCCTTGAGCAGCTCCACCTGCTGCTTGTTCTCCAGCGCCACGTTCTGCTCGCCGGCGATGGTCTGGCCGTTGACCCGGTAGCTGCTGGCGGCGTTGAGCTCGAAGCCGCGCACGTTGAAGTTCTCGTAGTAGCCGATCGGTGCGTAGCTCTCGCCCACCGAGGCATCGCTTTGCAGCACTTCGCTGAGCTTGCGCACCTGGCGGTCATCGAGCAACTGGCGGCTGAACACGCTGACCGAGGCAGGGGTGTCGAGCAGCGGCGCGCGGTGCAGGCCGCCGACCTGGGCCTCGCGTGCCTGGTAATCGGTGTCGTCCTGGACTTGCGAGATGCGCACGGGGGCCAGGGTCACGCTGTCGTCGGCCAGGCCCTGGCCACTGTGCAGGGCCAGGCCCAGGCTGAGCAGCCCGAGAGGTAGGCGGGGGCGAAGCGGGGTCATGCAAGGCTCCTTGAAAAGCGGACGCGCCGTTATCGCTCGGCAGCTGTCGGGCAGGCAAAAAGGCGCCATGTTAGCAGGCTGCCAAGGGCGGGATTCGATGTTTCAGGTGAGGGCAGTCGCAGGCCAAGCGCACATCCTGCTGGCAAGCGCCCAGCCCTCCGGGCTGCGCGGGCCTTGTGGGAGCGGCTTTAGCCGCGAAGCAAGCGACGTGGTGTGTGGCACCGGCTGCGCCGGTGTTCGCGGCTAAAGCCGCTCCCACAGGTTCTGCCCAATCAGCAAGTCATGTGCAGTTCCATTGAGAGCCGGCTTATTGTCAGAACGAACGACGCGCTCGCCGATTCAGGCCGCGACCGGCCGCTGCTGCCGGCGCCAGCTGTCGTCGATCTTCGACCAGGTCTTGCCGTCGGTGATGGCCAGCAGCTTGCGGCCATCCTTGAAGGTGGCGAGGAAGGTGACCTCGTCCTCCTTGCCGCCAAGCAACAGACCGGCGAGCAGGCCGACCGGGCCGGCCACCAGGGCGCCGGCCACGCCCCAGCCCAAGGCACCGCCGAGGCTGCGGGTGGATTCGAGGTTGGCCAGCTTCAGGTCCTGGATGCGCGTGAGCGAGATGCGCTCGCCGGGCGAGGGGCTGCGTGGGGTCTTGAGTGTGAGCGCTCCATTGCGATACTCGCCTTCACCTTGCAAGAAATCGCCGGATTGCACCGTGAGCCTTGTCATCGTGTCGTCCTGTCAGGAAGGGGCTTTGACCAACGCCTAATGAGCGCCCGGGGCGAGGGCAAGTCAACGGCCAGGCGACGGAGGGTCATGTGACGTGTTGTCGCGCCACGCTGGCCAAAACGAGAGGGGGTTTGGCAAGTACAGCCGGCAGTCGCTTTTTCATAACTAAACTTCGAGTTGATATATATAAAACTCGGCAGTCATGACTGGCACTAATGGTTTCGCCCGTTGCCACTGATCCATCTCAGTTTGCGCAAATAAGTGCGGTGCAGTCGTTTTTTCGAAAACGAAAAAATGGCGTCAAAAAATGCTGGACAATAAGTTTCAGTTTGTGTCAGTTTTTTTGCGCCTCATAAGGGCGAGTGACAGGATGCTCTCGCCAGGTGGGAGACGCCTGTCTGACATCAACTGCTTTTTTGTACACAAGGAAGTAACCTGCATGTCGAAAGTCAAAGAAAACGCTATTGTTTCGGCCGCTTCCGTGCTGCAACCGAACGGTCCGAGTTCTTCCTACGGCCTGATCAATAGCTTTGCCCATCAGTACGATCGCGGTGGCGCGAACATCAACGGCAAGAAGTCGTTCACGGTCGACCAGGCCGCCGACCACCTGCTGCGTGATGGCGCCGCCTGGAAGGATCTGAACAAGGACGGCACCATCAGCCTCACCTACACCTTCCTGACCAAGGCACCCTCCGACTTCTACAGCCGCGGACTGGGCACGTTCAGCCAGTTCAGCGACCTGCAGAAAGCCCAGGCGAAGCTCTCCATGCAATCCTGGGCGGACGTGGCCAAGGTCACCTTCACCGAATCCGCCTCGGGCGGTGACGGCCACATGACCTTCGGCAACTTCAGCGCCAGCAATGGCGGTGCCGCGTTCGCCTACCTGCCGTTCGATCAGCCGGGTTCGCACAAAGGCGAATCCTGGTACCTGATCAACAGCGGCTACCAGGTCAACATCAACCCGGGCACCGGCAACTACGGACGTCAGACCCTGACCCACGAAATCGGCCACGTACTCGGTCTGTCCCACCCCGGCGACTACAACGCCGGCGAGGGCAACCCGACCTACCGTGACGCCGACTACGCCCAGGACACCCGTGGTTACAGCGTCATGAGCTACTGGAGCGAGAGCAACAACGGGCAGAACTTCGTCAAGGGCGGTGGCCAGTACTACGCCTCGGCCCCGCTGATGGACGACATCCTGGCGATCCAGAAGCTCTACGGCGCCAACTACGCCACCCGTGCCAGCGACACCACCTACGGCTTCAACTCCACCGCTGATCGCGACTTCTACTCGGCCACCTCGGCCTCGTCGAAGCTGGTGTTCTCGGTGTGGGACGGCGGCGGCAACGACACCTTCGACTTCTCCGGGTTCACCCAGAACCAGAAGATCAACCTCAACGAAGCGTCGTTCTCCGACGTCGGCGGCATGGTCGGCAACGTCTCCATCGCCAAGGGCGTGACCATCGAAAACGCCATCGGCGGCTCGGGCAACGACCTGCTGATCGGCAACGCGCTGGCCAACGTGCTCAAGGGTGGTGCCGGCAACGACATCATCTACGGCGGCGGCGGCGCCGACCAGCTGTGGGGCGGCAGCGGCGCGGACACCTTCGTGTTCGCCGCCGTCAGCGACTCGACCAAGGCGGCGCCGGACCGGATCATGGACTTCACCTCGGGTGTGGACAAGATCGATCTGTCGGCCATCTCCGCGTTCGCCGTGAACAAGCTGCCGCTGCAGTTCGTCAATGCCTTCACCGGTCATGCCGGCGAGGCGCTGCTGACCTACGACCAGGCCACCAACCTGGGCAGCCTGTCCATCGACTTCACCGGAAACAGCTCGGCTGACTTCCTGGTGACCACCGTTGGCCAGGCCGCTGTCACCGACATCGTGGTCTGATGTACGAGGGGCGGCGCTCGCGCGTCGCCCCTTTTGCCGACGAGGCCGATGAATGAAAGCAACTGTGCGAACGATCGCGCTGGCCGCGATCCCCCTGATGTCGATGACCGAGGTAGTCATGGCGAGCAGCCTGTTACTCCCCAACGCCGCGCAACTGGCCGGCCGTTGGCAGCTTTACCCCGAACAGCAGCAAGCGCAGGCCTGTGATCTGCGTCTGGGCGCCACGGAAGGTGAAATCGAAGGTGATCTGGATTGTGCCAAGGGCCTGATAGGCCTGCGCCCCGGCAGCTGGCTGGTGACCCCCGACACTCTGGCCCTAGTGGGCGGTGACGGCAGCAGCGTGGTGCACTTCAGCCGCGAAGGCGCCCAGCGCTACGCCTGGACCGCTCCGGACGGCAAGCAACTGGTGCTCGAGCGCCTCGACAAATAATCCCTGCCCGGAACTTGAAAGTTCCGGGCGAGCCAGGGCGAAACATGAAACTACCGAGCCAAAAGCCCGGGGCGCCTTTGTGGGCGGCACTCGGCGAACATAAATCAACGTTGATCAGTGTTGGCTGTTTCACCGCATTGATCAACTTGCTCATGCTGGTGCCATCCATTTATATGCTTCAAGTGTACGACCGTGTACTGAGTTCGCAGAACACCACAACTTTGTGGGTGCTCACGCTGATGGTGGTGGGCTTCTTCGTATATATAGGCGGGCTCGAAGCGGTCCGCAGTTTCATTGTCATTCGCGTGGGCAACCAGTTGGAGAAAAGTTTCAACTTGAAGGTCTATCGCGCCGCCTTCGAGCGTAACTTGCGCCAGCGCGACGGCGCCGCCGGGCAGGCCCTGGGCGATCTGACCCAGCTGCGCCAGTTCATTACCGGCCCTGCGCTGTTCGCCTTCTTCGATGCGCCCTGGTTTCCCATCTACCTGGCGGTGATCTTCGCCTTCAACGTCTGGTTGGGGGTGATGGCCACGGTCGGCGCGCTGCTGCTGATCGCCCTGGCGATTCTCAACGAACGCCTCACTCACGCCACGTTGGCCGAGGCCAGTGGCTTCCAGCAGCAATCGACGCAACTGGCCGGCAGCCAGCTGCAGAGCGCCGAGAGCATCCAGGCCATGGGCATGCTCGGCGCCCTGCGCCAGCGCTGGTACACCCTGCACGGGCGCTTCCTCGACCTGCAGAACAAGGCCAGCGACACTTCGGCGGTGATCACCGCCACCAGCAAGGGCCTGCGCCTGTGCCTGCAATCGCTGGTGCTGGGGCTGGGCGCCCTGCTGGTGATCGAGGGCCAGATGACGCCGGGCATGATGATCGCCGGCTCCATCCTGATGGGCCGGGTACTTGCCCCGATCGACCAGCTGATCGCGGTGTGGAAGCAGTGGAGCGGCGCGCAGCTGGCCTACCAGCGCCTGGACGGCCTGCTGCGCGAGCACCCCGAGCCGCCGACGCCGATGCCGCTGCCGGTGCCCACCGGGCAACTGGCGGTGGAGCAGGTCAGCGCCGGCCCGCCCGGGCGCAACCTGGCCACCCTGCAGCAGGTGAATTTCGCCCTGGCGCCGGGCGAACTGCTCGGCGTGCTGGGCGCTTCCGGCTCGGGCAAGTCGACCCTGGCCAAGGTGCTGGTCGGCGTGTGGCCGACGATCAGCGGTCATGTGCGCCTCGACGGCGCCGAGCTTGGCCAGTGGGACCGCGATGCCCTTGGCCCGCACATTGGCTACCTGCCACAGAACATCGAACTGCTGCGTGGCAGCATCGCCGAGAATATCGCCCGTTTCGGCGAGCTGGACGGCGTCAAGGTGGTCGAGGCGGCCCGCCTGGCGGGCGTGCATGAACTGATCCTGCGCCTGCCCCAGGGCTACGACACGCGCCTGGGCGAGGAGGGGGTCGACCTCTCCGGCGGCCAGAAGCAGCGCATCGCCCTGGCCCGTGCCCTGTACGGCGATGCCCGGCTGATCGTGCTCGACGAACCCAACTCCAACCTCGACAGCCATGGCGAGGCCGCGCTGGCCAGTGCCATCGTCCAGCTCAAGGCCCAGGGCCGCACCGTGGTGCTGGTGACCCATCGCAGCGCGGCGCTGGCCCAGGCCGACAAGCTGCTGGTGATGAACGAAGGACGCATGCAGGGCTTCGGCCCGGCCCGCGACATCCTCCACGCCATGGGCCAGGCCCCGGCGCAACGTCCGCTGCAGGCCGGAGGTGGCGCATGAGCCAGCACACGCGCGATGCACGTTTTCATGTGCGCCTGGGTTGGCTGCTGACCCTGGTCGGTTTCGGCGGCTTCATGGCCTGGGCCAGCTTCGCCCCGCTCGACCAGGGCGTGCCGGTGCAAGGCACCGTGGTGGTGTCGGGCAAGCGCAAGGCGGTGCAGTCCATGGCGGCCGGCGTGGTGAGCCGGATTCTGGTCAGCGAAGGCCAGCAGGTGCGCCAGGGCGAGCCGCTGTTTCGCCTCGACCGCACCCAGGTGCAGGCCGATGTCGAGGCGCTGCAGGCGCAGTACCGCATGACCCGCGCCGCCCTGGCCCGCTGGCAGAGCGAGCGCGACAACCTGGGGCAGGTACGGTTTCCCGCCGAGCTGCTCGAAGACGCCGATGCCCGCCTGACGCTGATCCTCGAAGGCCAGCGGCAGCTGTTCGACAGCCGCCGCCAGGCCCAGGCCCGCGAGCAGGGTGCCCTGGCCGCCAGCATCGACGGCTCGCAGGCCCAGTTGACCGGCATGCGCCGGGCGCGTGGCGACCTGCAGGCCCAGGCCGATTCGCTGCGCGAGCAGCTCGACAGCCTGCGTCCGTTGGCCGGTGACGGCTACATCCCGCGCAACCGCGTGCTCGAATACCAGCGGCAACTGTCGCAGGTGCAGCGCGACCTGGCGCAGAACGCTGGCGAGAGCGCGCGCCTGGAGCAGGTGATCGTCGAAGCCCGGCTCAAGCTGCAGCAGCGCCGCGAGGAGTACCAGAAAGAGGTGCGCAGCCAGCTGGCCGAAGCCCAGGTCAAGGCCGCGACCCTGGAACAGCAGCTCAACTCCGCGCACTTCGAGTTGCAGCACAGCGAGATCATGGCGCCGGCCGATGGCGTGGCGGTCAACCTTGGCGTGCATACCGAGGGCGCCGTGGTGCGGGCTGGCGACACGCTGCTGGAAATCGTGCCCCAGGGCACCGCGCTGGAAGTGGAAGGGCGCCTGCCGGTGAACCTGGTGGACAAGGTGGCGCCGCAGCAGCCTGTGGACATCCTGTTCACCGCCTTCAACCAGAACCGCACGCCACGGGTGACCGGGGAGGTGGCGCTGGTGTCGGCCGACCAGTTGATCGACGAGCGTAGCGGCCAGCCGTACTACGTGCTGCGCAGCACCGTCAGCGAAGAAGCGCTGGCGCGGCTCGAAGGGCTGGTGATCCGCCCGGGCATGCCCGCCGAGCTGTTCGTGCGCACCGGCGAGCGTTCGTTGCTCAACTACCTGTTCAAGCCCCTGCTCGACCGTGCAGGCACCGCCTTGACCGAACAATAAGGACGCCCAGTGAAGAAGTACCCACTGATCGGGCTGCTGGTCGCCTGTGCCTGGCTGCCGACAGCCACCCAGGCGGCGATGGGGCCGTTCCAGGTCTACGAGCAGGCCCTGCGCCGTGACCCGACCTATCTCGCCGCCTTCAAGGCCCGCGAGGCCGGCCAGGAATATCGCGCCATTGGCCGCGCCGGCCTGCTGCCGAGCCTGTCGTACAGTTACAACAAGGGGCGCAACGATTCCGAGGTGCGCTACCTGGGGGATTCGCGGCGGCAGAAGGAGGACCGCAATTACGACAGCATGGGCTCGACCTTCATCCTCCAGCAGCCGCTGTTCGACTACGAAGCCTACTCGAGCTATCGCAAGGGCGTGGCCCAGGCGCTGTTCGCCGACGAAAGCTTTCGTGACCAGAGCCAGCAGTTGCTGGTGCGGGTGATGACCAGCTACACCCAGGCGCTGTTCGCCCAGGACCAGATCGCCATCAGCGTGGCCAGCAAGCAGGCTTATCGTCAGCAGTTCCAGCAGAACCAGCGGCTGTTCGACGCCGGCGAAGGCACGCGCACCGATATCCTCGAAGCCCAGGCCCGCTATGAACTGGCCGATGCCGAGGAGATCCAGGCGCGCAACGACCAGGATGCCGCCCTGCGCGAGCTGGGCGCGCTGATCGGCGAACCGGCGGTGCGGGTCGAGGAACTGGCGCCGCTGCGCGTCGGCTTCGCCTTGCCGATGGTCGACCCCAGCGGCTACGAAGCCTGGCAGGAACGCGCGCTGGCCAACAACCCACAGTTGGCGTCATCGCGCCAAGCGCTGGAAGTGGCGCGCTACGAAGTGGAGCGCAACCGTGCCGGGCACCTGCCCAAGGTGACGGCGTTCGCCACCTCGCGGCGCCAGGAGTCGGACAGCGGCAACACCTACAACCAACGCTACGACACCAACACCGTGGGGATCGAGGTCAGCGTGCCGATCTTCGCCGGGGGCGGGGTGATGGCCTCGACCCGCCAGGCCAGCCGGCACCTGGAGCAAGCCGAGTACGAGCTCGACGGCAATACCCGCAGTGCGCTGATCGAGCTGCGCAAGCAATACAACGCCTGTCAATCCGGCGCCAGCCGCCTGCGCGCCTACGAGCGGGCGCTGGTGGCGGCCGAGGCGCTGGTGGTGTCGACGCGCAAGAGCGTGCAGGGCGGCGAGCGGGTGAACCTGGACGTGCTCAACGCCGAGCAGCAACTGGCCACCACCCGCCGAGACCTGGCCCAGGCGCGCTACGACTACCTGCTGGCGTGGATCAAGCTGCATTACCAGGCCGGGGTGCTGAGCGAGACGCAACTGTCGCGGGTGGACGAAGCGTTCATCGAGGGCAGGTCAGGCTGATCAGGCATGCGCAAATCCCTGTAGGAGCGGCCTTGTGTCGCGAAAGGGCTGCGAAGCAGCCCCGGCGATATCAGCTTGATACACGAAACCTGGGGGCGCTTCGCCCCCCTTTCGCGACACAAGGCCGCTCCTACAGGGGATGGGTAAATCCCGATATCCTGCGTGTACTCAGACGTGCACCGCCACCTTCAAGGCCTCCAGCGCCGGCTCCACCTTGATGCCAACGACCGCACCCAGCTCCAGCACGCGCGCCAGGTCGTTCTGCCCCACCATCACCATCTGCAGCTCGTCATCGAGCAACTGGCTGAAATTCAGCAGCACGTAGCCACCGGCCTCCTTGTTCAACGCGCCCATCTGCACCTGGATGCGGTTGAGCGCGGTCAGCGCCTCGGTGCGCGCCAGCTGCTTGGGCTTGAGGGTGAACGGTACGCTCTTGTCGAACGAGTCGCTGATCTGCTGAAACAGGTCCTGATAACTGTCGGCCTGGAACAGCACGGTATCCGGCAGGCTGCCGACCACCACCCATTCACCCAACGGGAACGGGAAACTGTCGTCATAGTTGATATCGGGGTTGGCGGCGAGGAAGGCGTCGGGATCGGCGTAGGCCTGGGCAGCCTCGCCGGCGATGCGCTCGATATCTTCATCGCGCATGCAGCCGGCGCCGATGAGGCTGATGAGTTCGAGCAACTGGTCTTTCATGGGGGGCCCTGCGGGTTGGCGTAAAAGGCGCCAAGGATAGCCGCAAATGCCCCCGGACGGTTAGCCGGCCAGCGCCTCCAGGCGCGCGGCAGCGTCTACGGCGCCCATGGTGCGAGCGGCCATCAGCGCGGTAGTGCCCGCCGCGTCGCGATGCGCCGGGTCAGCGCCCTGGGCCAGCAGAAAGTCGATGATCTCCAGGCGATTGAACATCGCCGCCAGCATCAACGCGGTACGGCCATCGGCAGCGGCGGCATCCACTGGCACGCCCTGGGCCAGCAGCAGGCGGATCATCGCCAGGTCGCCCTTGAACGCTGCGCCGGCGATGGGCAACTGACCGTTGGCGTTGGCGATCAACGGGTCGGCGCCATGGGCCAGCAGGGTTCTTACCGCCTCGTGATGGCCGTGGTAACTGGCCAGCATCAGCAGGGTATCGCCCTTGTGGTTGCGCAGATCGACAGGCAGGCCAGCGTCCAGCAGGCGTGCGAGCATCGGTGCATCGCCGCGCCGGGCGCGCTCGAACACTTCTTCGGCGAAGGCGGCGTGCTCTTCGTCGGTCATCGTGGTGGGTTGTTGATCGGACATCGGGAACCTCCTGGCATTGGCGTGGGGCCAAGTGTTGGTCAGGCAGCGCCAGCGGGTCAAAGGTTCAGATTCTATGGGCAGCAGAGAGGCAGCCTATCACCGTGCAAATTGCACTGTGCAAAATGCACGACCTTGCAGAATGCAAGGCCATGGCACACGAAATAAACATTAACTTATTGATTTATAAGTAATTTTTAAAAAATAGAGCGTGGCACGATCACTGCACCTATCCACTCACGTCTGCCCACCCAACAGTCAGGAGTTGATATGGACCTCATCCAGGAAAAATTCGCCTCGGTGTTCTCTGCCTACCAAGTGGCTACCCAGGCACGTCCAGACGGCGGCGTCCTGCTGACCCTGCGCGCCGCCGATGGCGTGGTGACCCGCCGCGTGCTGTCCTATGCGCAGCTGCACAGCGCCGAGCAGCTGTCCTGGGCGATCAGCGCCATTCGCCGCGACCTGGCGGGCGAAGCCAGTGAGTTGCCGACGATCTCGATGCTGCAGAGCCAACAGCGGTTCGCCCTGCCCACCTATCGCTGATCGCGCGAACCGTTTCCTTCAGAACTCATCCAGCCCGGCGAACTGCCGGGCCGTGGCATCGCCGGTAAAGCGTGGCTGCACGCCTTGCTCGCTGGCGAACAGGCGCAAGGCCAGGCAAAACGGGTTTTCGCCCAGGTCGAGCCAACGCCGCGTACCCGCCGGCACCACCAGCACATCGTCCTTTTCGCACAGCACGGCGTAGACGAAGCCACCCAGCCGCAAACTGACCTGGCCGCGTCCGCTGATCAGGGCAAACACCTCCTCCCCCTCATGCACATGCTCGTCGCGCAGATCGACCTGGCTCGGGTCGACGCCGTCCCGGCTGAACACGGCGACGGTGACGCTACCGTGCGCGGTCATCAACTGGTCCAACGGCTGGCGGCAGGCCGCGAGCACCTCATCCTGGCTGCTGCCGGGACGCAGGCGCGCGCCGGACTGCCAGCGGGCCAAGCGCACGCCCTGCTCGGCCAGGGTCGCGGCGATATCGTCGTGGTGGGTCAGCACCTTGTTCGGCAGTTCCGGGCTGGACGGGTCGAAAACACTGAGCATGCTCATCAGGGGGCGTTCCTGCTTTCTTTGAGACGGAGGGCAATGATAACGGCTGCCGCAAGCGCTGCGACGCTGGCCATACCAAAGGTGAAGTGCGGGCCCAGCAGTTTCCAGCTGTAGCCCGAGTACAGGGCGCCCAGCGCCCCGCCGGTACCTGACAGCGCAGCGTACAACGCCTGGCCCTGGCCCTGCTGGCGGGCGCCGAAGCTGGCCTGCACGAAGGCGATGCTGGCGGCGTGGAAGCAGCCGAAGGTCGCCGCGTGCAGCACCTGGGCCAGCACCAGCACCGCCGGTATGTCCGCCAGGTTGCCCAGCAGCAGCCAGCGCAAGGCTGCGAGCAGGAAGCTCGCCAACAGAACCCGGCGTACCGAAAAGCGCGCGAAGATCCGGCTCATGGCCATGAACACCAGCACTTCGGCCACCACGCCCAGCGCCCACAGCAGGCCGATGGCGCCGCGGCTGTAGCCCAGGTGTTCCAGGTGCAGGGTCAGGAAGGTGTAGTAGGGCCCGTGGCTGAGCTGCATCAACGCCACGCAGCCATAGAACGCCAGCACCCCCGGCGCCATCACCTGCTTGAGGAAGCCTTCGGCACCGCGCCGCTCGGCATGCTCCACCGGTTGCGCGTTGGGCACCCACAGGCTGGCGGCAACGATGCCAGCCATGATGATCACCAGCGCCAGCGGGTAAATGTCCAGGCTCAGCCATTCGAACAGGCGCCCCAGCCCGACCACGGCGAGGATGAAGCCGATCGAACCCCACAGGCGGACCTGGCTGTAGCGCGCCGTCTGGCCGTGCAGGTGGGCCAGGGTGATCACCTCGAACTGCGGCAGCACCGCGTGCCAGAAGAACGCGTGCAGCGCCATCACCAGCGCCAGCCAGGCGTAGCTCTTGCCAAGGAAGATCAGCGAGAAGGTAGCCAGGGTCGACAGCGCACCCAGGCGCACGATCAGCAGGCGCTGGCCGCTGCGATCACCCAGCCAGCCCCACAGGTTCGGCGCGAGGCAGCGCATCAGCATGGGGATGGCCACCAACTCGCCGATGCGCGCCGGGGAGAAGCCCAGGTGATCGAAGTACAGGGCCAGGAACGGCGCGGTGGCACCGAGCAGGGCGAAGTAGCAGAGGTAGAAGCTGGACAGACGCCAGTATGGAATGGGGGGCATGGGGTGGCCTTGTGGGGACCTGCCCTGGCCTCTTCGCGGGTAAACCCGCTCCCACAAGGAGCATCGCTGTACCTGTGGGAGCGGGTTTACCCGAGAAGAGGCCGGGACTGAAGAATCAGAGCTGGCCCAGCACCGGGGTACCGACCTTGACCTCGGCATTCTGCGCCCGATGGCGCAGCAGGTGATCCATCAGCACGATGGCCATCATCGCCTCGGCGATCGGCGTGGCGCGGATGCCGACGCACGGGTCGTGACGGCCCTTGGTGATCACCTCGACCGGATTGCCGTCGACGTCGATCGAACGGCCCGGGGTGGTGATGCTGGACGTCGGCTTGAGCGCCAGGTGGGCGACGATCGGCTGGCCGGAGGAGATGCCGCCGAGAATGCCGCCGGCGTTGTTGCTCAGGAAGCCCTCGGGCGTCATCTCGTCACGGTGCTCGGTGCCGCGCTGGGCAACGCTGGCGAAGCCGGCGCCGATCTCCACGCCCTTGACCGCGTTGATGCTCATCAAGGCGTGGGCGAGTTCAGCGTCGAGACGGTCGAAGATCGGCTCGCCCAGGCCTGGCATCACGCCTTCGGCGACCACGGTGATCTTCGCCCCCACCGAATCCTGGTCGCGGCGCAGCTGGTCCATGTAGGCCTCGAGCTCCGGCACCTTGTCCGGGTCAGGGCAGAAGAAGGCGTTGTGCTCCACCGATTCCCAGGTCTTGAACGGAATCTCGATCGGTCCGAGCTGGCTCATGTAGCCGCGCACGCGGATGCCCTGGGTGGCCAGGTACTTCTTGGCGATGGCACCGGCCGCCACGCGCATGGCGGTCTCGCGCGCCGAGCTGCGGCCACCGCCACGGTAGTCGCGGATGCCGTACTTGTGGTGGTAGGTGTAGTCGGCGTGGGCCGGGCGGAACAGGTCCTTGATCGCCGAGTAGTCCTTGGACTTCTGGTCGGTGTTGCGGATCAGCAGGCCGATCGAGCAGCCGGTGGTGCGCCCTTCGAAGACCCCGGAGAGGATCTCCACCTCGTCCGGCTCCTGGCGCTGGGTGGTGTGCCGGCTGGTGCCGGGCTTGCGCCGGTCGAGGTCGTGCTGCAGGTCGGCCAGGGCGATTTCCAGGCCGGGCGGGCAGCCGTCGACAATGGCGACCAACGCCGGGCCATGGCTCTCGCCTGCGGTGGTGACAGTGAACAGCTTGCCGTAGGTATTGCCGGACATGGACGCTCCGCGAATCAGCCTGAATGGGTAGGAGGTGGCCAGTATACGGAAAAGACAAGGGGATGGGTTGCCCATGCCGGCCTCTGTGGAGCGGGTTTACCCGCGAACGGGCCAGCACGGGAAAGCAGCCATGCGAACCTTCGTCCTGCCACGATGTCTCAATGACACCTTTCCATGTAGTTCCCTCCATGAAGTCGCGTCTCGCCGCCCTCCTCCTGCTGCTGTTCGCCGGCCTCGCCCAGGCCGCCGCGCCCACCGTGCTGCAGCGCCCCATCGACCTGGACACCGGCCAGGGCGTGCTGCACGGCAGCCTGCTGTTGCCCCAGCAGGCCACCCCGCCACCGGTGGTGCTGATCATCGCCGGCTCCGGCCCGACCGACCGCGACGGCAACAACCCTGCCTCCGGGCGTATCGACAACCTCAAGCGCCTGGCCCTGCTGCTGGCCAACGAGCACATCGCCAGCGTGCGCTTCGACAAGCGAGGCGTGGCGGCCAGCCAGCCGGCCACGCCCGACGAGCGCAATCTCAGCGTCGAGCGCTACGTCGCCGATGTGGTCGCCTGGGGCCGCGCGCTCAGGCAGGATCCGCGCTTCGGCCCACTGATCCTGGTCGGTCACAGCGAAGGCGCGCTGATTGCCAGCCTCGCCGCCGAGCAGGCCGGCGCCAGCGCGGTGATCACCCTGGCCGGCAGCGGCCGTCCGGTGGCGGATGTGCTGCGCGAGCAACTGGCCCAGCGCCTGCCGCCGCCGCAGCTGGCCGGCGGCGTGGCGCTGATCGACCGCCTGCAGGCCGGACAGACCAGCCTCGATGTGCCCGCGCCGCTGCGCCAGGTATTCCGCCCCAGCGTGCAGCCCTACCTGATCACCTTGCTGCGCCAGGACCCGGCTGCCGCCTTCGCTCACCTCAAGGTTCCCGCGCTGATCGTGCAGGGACGCAACGATGTGCAGGTGGAGGTGGCCGACGCCGAGCGCCTGAAGGCCGCCAAGCCCGACGCGCAACTGGCGCTGATCGACGGCATGAACCATATGCTGCGCATCAGCCCACGGGACATGAGCCAGCAGCGTGACAGTTACCGCAACCCTGAACTGCCCCTGGCCCGCGAGCTGGGCGAGCGGATCGTCATCTTCATCCATGGACTGCCGTCGGCCTGACGGCAGCACTCAGGTCTTTTCGCCAGCTGCCGATAACGCGGCAAGAAGGCCGTGATCGACGGGAGTCGCTCACGCTGCCGCCGTGGACCTGAGGATGAGCCTGATGACCGATGCCCCCGCCGCCGAGGCGACCGAAGAAGAAGACGTTCCGCAAAGCGCGCCACTGCCCTGGGCGGAGCTTGCCGTCGAACACTTCCAACTGCTGCGCCTGGCGCCCCTTCCCACCGATCGCAACAGCGGCGCCCGGCCGCTGCGCTTCGTCCAGTTCGGCTACGCCGAGCGTCACGACAAGGCCCACAGCCTGCTGCGCATGGAAATCCGCCTGCCCGGGCAAAAGGTGCGCAAGGAACAGAACCAGCTGGACATCCGCGTCGATCACGAACAACGCCTGGTGCGCATCGGCGACCCCGCCGGCCTGCAGGTCGAGCCGCTGAACCGCGGCATCGGCCGCTTCCTGCTGGCCCAGGCCGTGCAATGGCTGCAGCAGCGCTGCTCGCACTATCGGGTCGAGGGCATGAGCCTGCCGAACAAGGACGCCCTGAACGAAGACACCCGTCTGCGCCGCGACCATGTGCTGGCCAGCGCCGGCCTGGCGGTGGAATACACCGACGGCCAGTTGCTCAAGGGGCGCCTGGTGGAAACGGCGGTGGGCCAGCTCAAGGGCGGCTGGAATACCGAGAAGCTCCAGCGCGTGGACATCATCGAGGCCGCTGGCATGCTGCAGCAGGCCGAGCAGAACCTGATGGAGAAGGAAGCCCAGCTGCGCGAGCGTGACGAGCGGGTGGCCAAGTACCGCCGCGAGGACGGTGGGCTGCGTTTCACCATCACCTGCCTGGTCGCGTTCGCGGTGTTCCAGGCCGGGCTGCTGATCTGGATCGCGACCCGCTGACCCGCCCTGCGCGATCCGTGTAGGAGCGGCCTTGCCGAGGCGTCGGACCGGTCGGAAAGGGCTGCGCAGCGGCCCCAGGTTTTCAGTGCTGATGCAAAGATCGCCGGGGCCGCTTTGCGGCCCTTTCGCGACACAAGGCCGCTCCTACAGGGGGCGGTGTGAATCCGTCAGACCCGCGCCTTGAACAGTTCCTGATGCTGCCGGCACTGCTCGGCCGTGAGCATGAACACGCCGTGCCCGCCGCGCTCGAACTCCAGCCAGGTGAAATCCACCTCGGGATAGAGCGACTCCACATGCACCTGGCTGTTGCCCACCTCGACGATCATCAACCCCTTTTCGCTCAGGTGGTCGGCCGCTTCGGCGAGCATGCGCCGCACCAGGTCCAGGCCGTCGTTGCCGCAGGCCAGGCCCAGCTCGGGCTCATGGTGGTACTCCGCCGGCATGTCGCCGAAGTCCTCGGCATCGACATACGGCGGGTTGGACAGGATCAGGTCGAAACGCTGCCCTGGCAGCCCACCGAAACCATCGCCCTGCACCGTGTACACCCGTGCGTCCAGGCCATGGCGCTCGATGTTCTGGTTGGCCACCTCCAGCGCATCGAAGGACAGGTCGGCCAGCACCACCTCGGCCTCCTGGAATACGTCGGCGGCGACGATACCGATGCAGCCGGAGCCGGTGCACAGGTCGAGGATGCGCGCAGGCTCCGCCGCCAGCCACGGCTCGAAGCGCTTTTCGATCAACTCGCCGATCGGCGAGCGCGGCACCAGCACACGCTCGTCGACGATGAACGACATGCCGCAGAACCAGGCCTCGCCCAGCAGGTACGCGGTGGGCACTCGCTCCTCGATGCGGCGCTTGAGCAGATGCTGCAGGCGTACCCGCTCGTCGTCCTCGAGCGCGCAATCCAGGTAGCTGTCGGCCACCTCCCAGGGCAGGTGCACCGCGCCCAGCACCAGCAGGCGGGCCTCGTCCCAGGCATTGTCGGCGCCATGGCCGAAGAACAGCTCGTGCTCATGGAAGCGGCTGACCGCCCAGCGAATATGGTCGCGCAGGGTGCGCAGGCGGGATGTGATCACGGGGTACTCCTTTTCAGACAGGACAAAAGTCTAACAGCCCGCACCGCACAAATGTGCCCGACGATGGCCGAATGGATAGCCACAGGCCAGTAACCACGCCACTTGCACTGTCAACCATTCACATTGGCGTCTCGGCAGGGGAGAATAGGCGCACAAAAGCCCTATCCAAGGAGCCCTTGATGTCCGTTCCAACCACGATGTTCCGCCTCACTGGCCGCGACTACCCGCCGGCCAAGCTGGGCCAAGCCAGCCTGATCGTCATCGACGCGCAGAAGGAGTACCTGAGCGGTCCGCTGGCGTTGTCGGGCATGGACGAGGCCGTGGCGAACATTGCCAGGTTGCTCGACGCCGCCCGCAAGGCCGGCCGTCCGATCATCCACGTCCGCCACCTCGGCACCGTTGGCGGGCGCTTCGACCCCCAGGGCCCGGCAGGCGAGTTCATCCCGGGCCTGGAGCCGCGCGACGGCGAGATCGTCATCGAAAAGCGCATGCCCAATGCCTTCAAGAACACCAAGCTGCACGAGACCCTGCAGGCGCTCGGCCACCTCGACCTGATCGTCTGCGGCTTCATGAGCCACTCCAGCGTCAGCACCACGGTGCGCCGCGCCAAGGACTATGGTTATCGCTGCACCCTGGTGCAGGACGCGTCGGCGACCCGTGACCTGGCCCTGAAGGACACCGTGATTCCCGCCGCGCAGATTCACCAGTGCGAAATGGCCGTGATGGCCGACAACTTCGCCTGCGTCGCCCCCACCGCCAGCCTGGTCTGAGCCGCGACCGCCCGGCGGACGGGCGGAACCCCAGGGTGACCGGCAGGTCGAAATCCGGATCAGCTCCACCAGATCCCGAGGAATTCGAATGAAGCTCAAAGGCAGTTTCGATGCCAAGCGCCTGCGTCAACGCGAGCCAAGCAACTGGGGCGCGCGCATTGCCGCAGCGCTCTCCGTGCTGCTCGCCACCCTGGGCATATTGCTCGCCATGGCCGGTTTCGCCGGCCTGCTGGGCAATTACGCCGCGCTGGCCGAGCTCAATGCCAACCGCCCGCTGTCGGCGATTCTCGTCGTGGTCGGGTTGTTGCTGCTGTGGATCGGCGTGCGCGTCTGGCGACGCAGCCGCATCCGACTGCGCCGTGGCCGCGAGTTGAACCTGTCGCCGCACCTGATGAAGAAGCACGACTGACAGATTTACACCTCCCCCTGTAGGAGCGGCCTTGCGTCGCGAAAGGGCTGCGCAGCAGCCCCCCGGTCTCAGCGTCGACGCAACAATCGCCGGGGCCGCTTTGCGGCCCTTTCCGACCGGTCCGACGCCTCGGCAAGGCCGCTCCTACACAAACCGCGCGCAGCTCAGGGCTTCACTCCGACGCGCAGTCGCGTAAACTACGCCGCCCACGTGGAGGCAGCATGCAAGACGACGATTTTTCCCTGTTCAGCGCCGAGGTGCGCGGCGTCAAGCCGATCAAGCACGACCGCGCCGAAGTCGGCAAACCCAAGGCCGACCGCAAGCAGTTGGCCGGCCTGCGCCAGGCGGCGACCGTGCGCAGCGACCAGACACTGGTGATCGACGGTCTTTCCGACCAGTTCGTCATCGACGTCGGTGCCGAGGATGAACTGATGTGGCGCCGCGACGGCGTCCAGGAAACCCAGATCCGCAAGCTCAAGCTCGGCCAGATCGCCTTCGAGGGCAGCCTCGACCTGCACGGCATGAGCGTCGAGAAGGCGCGCGAAACGCTGTGGGACTTCATCGCCGAGGCCACCCGCCTGGAAGTGCGCTGCGTGCGCGTCACCCACGGCAAGGCCGCGCGCCTGGACGGCAAGCGCCCGATGATCAAGAGCCACGTCAATACCTGGCTGCGCCAGCACCCGCAAGTGCTCGGCTTCGCCTCCTGCCAGGCCCGCCACGGCGGCACCGGGGCGGTATACGTGATGCTCAAGCGAACCATGCTCGAAGGTCGCGACGAGTGACATCGCGCTTGCAGCGCCGCCGTCGCCGCCGTACCCTTCGCCTTTGCGAAACTTTCCACAGGTAGATCCATGTCCCTGGAACAGAACTACACCGCGATCCTCAGCCAGATCGGCGAGGACGTCTCCCGCGAGGGCCTGCTCGACACGCCGAAGCGGGCCGCGAAGGCCATGAAGTACCTTTGCCGCGGTTACGAACAGACGCTGGAAGAAGTGACCAACGGCGCACTGTTCACCTCCGACAACAGCGAAATGGTGCTGGTCCGGGACATCGAGCTGTATTCGATGTGCGAGCACCACATGCTGCCGTTCATCGGCAAGGCCCATGTGGCCTACCTGCCCAAGGGCAAGGTGCTGGGCCTGTCGAAGGTCGCGCGGATCGTCGACATGTACGCCCGCCGCCTGCAGATCCAGGAAAACCTCAGCCGCCAGATCGCCGACGCCGTGCAGCAGGTGACCGGCGCCGCAGGCGTGGCGGTGGTCATCGAGGCCAAGCACATGTGCATGATGATGCGTGGTGTCGAGAAACAGAACTCGACCATGCTCACTTCGGTGATGCTCGGTGAGTTCCGCGAGAACGCCGCCACCCGTAGCGAGTTCCTCAGCCTGATCAAGTGATCGGCCTGTACCCCGAGCCGACCCCATGGGGTCGGCTTTTTCATTTCAGGAGTTGCCCATGATCGTCAAAGCCTTGCGAGTCGGCCTCGGCCAGCTCATCGTGTTCGGCGACTGGATCAGCCGTCCGGCCAAGAAAAAGCGCGATGCCTCGGCCCAGGCGCGCGTCGAGCAAGAGGCCAAAGGCCTGGCGCTGTATCAGTTCCATGCCTGCCCGTTCTGCGTGAAAACCCGTCGCGCCCTGCACCGCCTGAACGTGCCGGTGGCGCTGCGCGATGCGAAGAACGATCCGCAGCACCGCCAGGCGCTGTTCGAGGGCGGCGGCCGGGTGAAGGTGCCGTGCCTGCGGATCGAGGAGGACGGCAAGGTGACCTGGATGTATGAGTCCAAGGACATCATCGCCTACCTGGACAAACGCTTCGC